>JAZKBU010000001.1:300000-481246 GCA_040388375.1 Bacteroidota bacterium
CCAATAAAGTTATTCGCCAACATATGAGATCTTTTACCTGTAGCAGCTGTAAAATTATATCTTACACCATATATATTAGTTCCCGTAGCAGTAACTAAATTATAGATAAAGTTTTTAGTAATTGAAATACCAAAGTTAGGATAAACAATACCAGCTGAGGTACTTTCATCAATATCAATACCTCTAAAACCAGATGAAAGAGAAGTTGTTGCCACACAGTTTCTAATAACATTAGAATCAATAACGGTAGCCTCTGCTCCTTTAATGTAAATACCAGCTTGATCTGCAGCACCACCAATATAGGTAGTGTTTAAAGAACCACCCGGAGCTACTGTTCCACCTATAGTATTTCTTAAAATAGAAAGATTCTGAATTCTGTTGGTAACAAAAGAAGGTAGCGAACCAGCAAAAGCAGGAGGTGTTGCTGAAGGATTTCCTCCGGAACCTCTAACGTAAATACCATTTCTTACACCTTGAATATAATTGCTTTCAAATGTAAACCCGATATTGGCAACAGTTCTCAAGGTATCAAAATTACCAGTAGTAGGTAAAGGATTACCCATGTAAATTCCGGCAAAAGTATTAACTGCACTTGGTGAAGTACATCCAACAATATTTAAATTTCTAATTGTAATATTTTGAGATGATGTATCTGTAGGAGTAATACCAATAACTCTAGCATTTACCGCAGAAGATAAAGGTTGGAACATAACTGTTAAATTACGGCCTGTTCTACCATCTATAGTAATGTTTCTACCTCCTAATATTCTAATTACCGAAGAGTTATTTGGGTTTAATGCATTTGGAGCCCAAATAGTATCAACCCAACCTGTTTGGGTTCTGATAATTACATTGTTTGAAGGACCTGAACCTACGTAATCTACAATAGCAGGAATCCAGTTTGTTTCTCTTGGGTAATTAGCTTTAATCTCTAGAATAACATCATTTTGGTTAGCTGAAATACCATAAGCATTTAAATAAGTAATTGCTTCTGCTAAATCTTTAAAACTACCTGTATTAGGAGTTTGGCTTACTGGAGGTGCAGAGTTTCCATTTACTGAATAGGTTCTACCACCCATTAATGGAGAAGGGTTATTGGTAGAATCACCAACCCATTGGTGACATCCAATTGATGTAAATCTGCCTAAACCTGTTCTTGTATTACCTAAAATGTCTTCAGTAACTTTATTTCTTACTGAATCTGATAACCATTTAGCAAAAAAGCCCAATTGATTTAAAGAATAAGCTCTATTAAACATTCTATGGCTTACGCCTGCTGCAACTGTTAATATAGTATCTGATTGATAAGGAGGAATGGTATTGTAGCTATTCGAATCTGAAGGATTATATAGTCTATAATTTTTCAATGTTGAAATTTGTCTATAAATAGCACCTGCATTGATAGCAGCAACAAAAGCATAACCACCACCTAAAGTATTAGTATGGTAATTATTAAAGTTTGAATACGAAATAGGATTAACTGTAGAGTTTCTGATAAATACATAATTTTGGTAACCACTTGTATTGCTTACAAGTCTTCCCATTGTATTTGAAAACGAGTTATTTAATAATTTAATACCACCAGTTGTTCCTGTTCCTGTTACAAAACAAGCTGAAATGGCATTAGCGGCTAAAGTATCACCAACTAAATTAATTGAATTAAATAATACTTCAAGACCGGCATAACTGGTTGTGTTATCAACCAAAATACCTGCTGTATAGTTTAAAGAAGCAAAAGTAGCACTACCATTTATAGAAGCTACTCTACTAATAGAGTTATTTGCTATTAATATATTACGTGTAGTAGTATGTGTATTTAAACTAACTCTAATACCATAAATACCTTGACCAATTACATTACTAAATAAATTATAGATTTTGTTTTTTGTAACTCTGATATTTGAGTCAATACCAATTGAAGCAACATCAGCAACCAACCTGATACCAGCAAAACTTGCTGAAGTTAATAATGTGTTTCTAACAGTGTTATTTGAAATAGTTGAATTAGCTACTGTTTGAACATAAATACCTGATGAGTTAGTTCCACTTCCGATAAAAGCTGTATTTGCAGCATTTGTTGGATTTGAATAATCACCTATAATATTGTTAGTAATATTAATACCAGTATCTTGAGAAGCAAATGAAGTAGTATTGGTTGGAAAACCTCTATGGTAAATACCGTTTTGAACGGCCATAATTAAATTGTTGGTATATGATATATTTAAGTTGGTACCTAAAGTAGCACTTGAAGGTGTTCCTGCACTACCACCAAAATAAATACCTGCATAGGTATTAATAGTTGTTGCAGTTGAGTTACCTACTATCACACAATTTTTAATGTTTACATTTCTAACCCTGTTAGTTGCACTTGGAATAATATCAATAACTTTTGCTGAAGCCGTTGATGATAATAATTGGAAAGTAATATTTCTTTGACCGGCAGTTCCACTTCCATCAATAGTAAAATCAGTACTACCGAATATTCTGAATAAACTTCCGTTAGCAGCTATGGCTGCTGCAGTAGTAATGGTAAAGTTTAAACCCGGAGCAGGTTTTAATACAATTGGACGAGCCGCACCCATGTTTGGATAACCTGCACCAGTTGTTTTTCCCACCTGAATAGCTGTCGGCTCACTTCCTGAATAACCTGAAGCAAGTAAAATAGTAATAGTACCCGGTGCTTTTGTTACGTCAACACCACTATCAGCTAAGTATGGCATAATTCCAGCATAACTTGGATAGCCTGCACCACTTAAACTAACAAAAGTGTCACGTGGTAAAACCTGATCGGTTTGCCCGTTAACAACATATGTTTGCCCCCCGATGAGTCCATTTTGAGCATAAACACTATTGGAGCTGAGTCCAATAATCACGGCTAGATAGATAACTAACCTTAGGTAAAAATTAGTAGATTTTGAATTCATATATTTAACTTTTATTTATTTTTTTAATAACAATTGAGTTTACTAAATTAAACATTCATAGCAGTAATGCAAATAATTGCCCGAAATTTTGATTTATTTTTATTTTTTATACTGATAATAAACCTTTTGCGGTATTTCTTTCTGTCGCCAAACAAATCCGCGAAGCCTAAGTTCTTCAGGCTTTAATTCGTCTAAAGGATACATTTCTCCGTCCGGATTATTTATAAAAATAGCTTTGCTAATTTTTTTATCAGCAAAATAAAATTCCATTTCACTGCAATCTATCTTATTCACCCCAATATAATTAACGCTATCTTCTTTTTCGTAGTATATACTTTGACAGTTTCCAAACACATGAATATATTTAATGCTGTTGCTATCTAAATATCCTTTCATGTGCTTGCCTTTTCCCTGATTATAATGCGGGCCTTTTTCATTTGAAATGATAAAAGAATTGGAACGAAGGGCAAATGAATCTAACTTTCTATTGTTGATATAAAAATGAATCGTATCGGCCGTTGATTGATTTAAACCATTCCACATAACCGGACCTTGGTACATGGTCAATACTGAATCGTCTTGCAGGTAAACTAAACTATCGCAAATTCCCTGTATATCTGTTTTATAAATTTTTACTTTTTTATACGCTCTTAACTGTTGTTTTTGTTTGGTTTTAACATCGGCCTGATAAAGAAATAAGCTGTCTGCATATAAAAACAAACTATCGTTTCTATCCATTACCATTACTGCATATGGTTTTTCTGCTACAAAAGTTTTTTTTGTTTTGCCGTTAGTAAAACCGTAATCACCATAAAGTCTTATTTTCTGAATGGAATCAAACAACTCTATATTTTTAAAAGCCTTACCAATACTATTCTTTCTATCGTAATACATGCTATCAGCTTTCAGCATTTTTTTATCAGTATATAATATGGCATTTTTGCTAAACTGGCTTACTTCTCTTTTTGTATCGTACCAGCCATTTTCACAAACAATTTTATCTGTTTTACTTTGAATAGTGGTAGCTCCATAAAAATAGGCAACCTTAGTAATGGTATTATACTTTAAAGTATCGCTTTTCATGGTGTAGTCAGGGTTGGTTAGTATTACATTTTTTTTGAAGAAAAACTCTTTTGTACGGGAATGGTAATATCCGTATTGGCTTACCAGGTTATTCTTTTCGCTTATAATTAATCCGTTATTGGTATAGTAACCAACACTTGTATTCATATCAAAATTAAGCTGGCTGGTAGTAAGGGTCATGTTTTTATCAAACATTTTTACATTTCCTTCTAAAAATGCCTGTTTGGTATTACCATCATATTTCAGATACTGCCCTTCCATATTCACACTGTCGTTATGGTTTATATGTACATTGCTATATGCCTTTACCATATTGGAGTCATCGTAAAGTATAGCGGAGTCACAATACATGATGGTTCTGTCTTGTTTAAGTTGCACATGACCAATCAATTTTTTGGAATTGCCAAATTTTGTTACCTGTCCTTCTAACAAATCGGCTCCTAAAATTTCTACCTTACTTTTTTGAGCAAAAACGGAGATACCTATAAAAAGGAGAAAAAAAAGAAACTTACTTTTGTGGGCAAAATACTGCATGGGGTCAAAACTATTAAAAATTTAATAACAGAATAATTTATGTTTAGACTTATTTGCAGAAATTATTCCAAAAACCAATAAATTATTTTGTTAGACGATTTCAAAAACTTCCTATTAGTTAATAAATTAATTGACAGTAACCAAAAAGTACTGGTAACTGTTAGTGGCGGCATTGATTCAATGGTTATGGCTCATTTATTTCTAAAAAGTGGAATTGGGTTTGAAATTGCTCACTGCAACTTTAACCTTAGAGGCACTGAAAGCGATAATGATGAATTATTTGTACAAGATTTCTGCTATAACAACAATATAAAATGTCATTGCAAAAGGTTTGAGACACTTGCATACGCGGAAAAAAATAAAATTTCTACACAAATGGCAGCACGCGAATTGCGTTATACTTGGTTTAATGAGCTTTGCCAAACTAACCATATTGATTTAATAGCTACAGCTCACCATCAAAACGATGTAGCTGAAACAATGCTAATTAATATGGTAAAGGGTACGGGAATTGCGGGAATACACGGCATTTTAGCTAAACAAAGCAATATTATAAGACCATTATTGTTTAGTAATAAAAATGAAATAATAGCCTTTGCCAATACAAACCACATTAGTTACAGGGAGGATAGTAGTAATTTAAAGGATACTTATTGGCGCAACAAAATAAGGCACCACGTATTACCGATATTTCAAGAACTAAATCAAAACAGTATAAATGCGTTTTATGAGCTCAGCAAAAAAATACATGAAAATGAATTTTTATTAAATGAAAAACTAAACGAGCTAAAAGATAAATATACCAAAACTATAAATGGTGTAGTGCACATTGACAAAGTGCTTTTACAACATGTTAGTGCAAAAACAATTTTACATTTTATTATTGATGAATATGGTTTTAACGAAGCCAATATTGAACAAATTGCAGCTAGCAAACAACCAGAAATTGGCAGTTGTTTTTTAAGCCGCACTCATGAACTTTTAGTTGACAGGGATTCACTCATTATTTCAGCTAAAACAAATACTGTTATTGCTAAAAATATAACGGTAAATGAGGAAACAAATTACATCCACACTGATGCCGGTAATTTTGAGGTTACTTTGATTAATAAAGTACCGGCTATTTACGCAAAAAACTGTTTTTATATAGATGCTGATTTAGCTGGATTATCATTTACACTGAGAAATAAACTGGACGGTGATAAATTCATTCCCTTAGGAATGAAAGGTAAAAAATTAGTGAGTGATTATTTAATTGATAAAAAAATAAACAGATTTGAAAAAGACGTTTGCTTAGTGATGGAAAGCACAGATACGAATGACATTATTTGTGTATTGCCTTATCAAATAAATGATAAGTACAAACTATCCATTTCATCGAAATTAATTATTGAAATAAAATATAGACCTAACTAACGGCCATTGTGCGCTAGCAGGCCTTCTTTGGTAGCTAAATAAGAGTAGGCATGCATATCATCTGAATCGTAAATAAAGCTTTTCACGTAGTCTTGTTTTTCTTCATCAAAACGCATAGCAACTACCATTTTTTTAGCTATTAATTGTTTTAAGCAATCAGCTACTATTTTAGTAGGTGCATCTACCTCTTCTATTATTTTTTCAAATGGCTCTACAAAATAAATTGAACCTAAAATATCAAAATCTATATCGCTTAACTCGTACTGCATTCTTTTAACTATTTGTGTTGTCTATCTTTCCAGTTATAGGTTCCAAAATTAGCCCAAATTCCAATTACTATTACATACAAAATATGAAATATTTCGGCTACCGGTAATAACATAATTAACTTTGTTTTTTTATAAAGCTGTAATATTTTATATAAGAAAATACCTTCAACCAGTGTTTTAAATAGTAATTGATAAAGAGCCATTTCTCTGTCAATTACTACATTTACCAAAATACTTATATTGAAAAAATAGGCCATGGCTAATATCAAAGTAATGTACCTATTTTCATATTTAGTACTTTTACTAACCCAACGTTTGCGTTGCTGAGCAAGCTGTTGTAAGGTGCCATTAGGGCTGGTTTGTACAATGGCTTTATCGTTATACAAAAACTTAACCTCGTTTGGATATAGCTTAAATACTTTATGCATTAAAAATTCATCATCGCCACTGGCTATATGCATATTATCTTTATAGCCATCTACTTCAAAAAAAACTTGTTTTTCAAAAATTAAATTGGCTGCACTGCACATGTTCGGATTTTTTAATTCAATAGCAGCAGCACCTATTCCTACCAAGCCCGCAAACTCTAAAGCTTGTAGTTTTTCAAATATAGTATTGGCGTTAAATTCAACAGGTGCATATAACATTTTTGCATTTGTTGCGGCTATATAATTGTTAATAGTTAAAAGCCAGTTTTCACCACGTGTACAATCGGCATCAGTTAAAACAATATAATCATTCTTGGCTTCTTCAATGCCTTTTGTAATGGCTTCTTTTTTATGCTTTACGTTATCAAAACCGCTTAAATTAATAAGCCTGATTTGATGTGAACTAAACTCATTAATTAAACTACTTACTATGTTACTTGTATTGTCTATTGAATAATCGTTTAAAACAATTATTTCGAACAGTGTATTGTTATATGTTTGGTTAATGATGGAGTGTAAACAATCTGCAATTGTTTTTTCTTCATTGCGGGCAGGAACAATAATGGTAAATGTATTTTGCTTAACATTACTTGTTTCATTTTTGCGTTTTGCTTTATTGATAATGCGTAATAAACCAACTAAAAAATAGCCAATTAAAACAACATAACAAACTAATAAAACAGTTGAAAAAACGGACCAATAAATCATAAATTAGTAAAGCGTTGTTTTAAAATAAAATATAAGCCCAATAAAGCTGGAAGCATCATATTAATAATCCATAATGAATACGCGGAAAGCAAAACACCTAATTCAATTCCCTTGTCGTAATTACTCAATTCGCCAAAAATAAAGAGTGCTGAAGCCCCCCGTAAACCAATATCTAACAAAATAAAACTGGGTACAATGGATTGAATACAGAAAATAGATATTACACCTATTATACTGTTTACTACACCTATATCAACACCAAAAAAATAAAGTAATAGTACGTACTGACTTAAGAAAGCAATGTACCTGATACAGGAGAACAAAAGCAGCTTTGCTAATTGTGATTTGTTATACGCTTTGAATACCTGAATATAATGCTCGTGCTTTTTAAACCATGTATTTATATTAAGGTATTTATACAGTAAGTGTATATGAATAAATAACCAGATAACTATTACATGAATAACAAAAATAACAATGGCTATTATTTTCCATTTTAAATATATGTTGTAATCAAGTTTTGCAGCAAAAGCCAACAATGCATACATACCGAATATACCTGTTATAATAACCTGAGCGGTATGTCCAATAACGGTTACCAGCGAGCCTTTTATTTTGTTTAAAGTTTGCAAATGAATAACCCGTCCGGCAAAATCGCCTATTTGATTGGGAGTTATAATGCTTAAAGTTGCTCCTGAAAAAATAGCTTTTAAGCTGTTTGTATAACTCAGTTTTTCGTAACGGTTAACTAACAAATGCCATTTAGCGGTTTCAAACCCCCAATTTACTACCATAAGTAAAATAACGGCTAATAGTATTGCAATATTTGCAAGGGAAAAAGTAAAGCTGAAACTTGAAAATTTTTCATCAATTTTATACGCACCAAATAACTTATATACAATAAAGCCAATGGTTAACAAAGCGAGTAATGCTTTTACATAAACAATCCATTTTTTATTTTTAGTCCAAAACTGTTTCAAGCCTTCTATTTATCGAATTGGCGGCTAAGGTAATTATTTTTGTTGTATTGCTTTTTATTTAAATATATGTTTGACCTTTATTTAAACAATGACATTAGTATTTTACATAATAACCGGATTTTTAATTATGACTTTTGCCCGCATGTGGCAACAGAAGTATATTGAAAAGCTGAATGATGAATTTAAAAGTAAACTTGTTGGCTTACTGGCGACCAAACACAATTGGCTTAATTATATAAGTATTGCTTCATTGGTATTGTTTACCCTTATTAGTGTTATGAATTTAATTGAGATACGTAATGCTTTTTTTATTTTTACTATTATCAATGTATTGTCAGTAGCTGTTTCTATGAATATTAATTACAATAAGCTTGTTAAAGCTGAGTTTCCTATTGATTTTATAAACAACTACCTGATAACTGCTGCTCTACGTATTATTGGTGTTATTGTTATTTTTTCGTACATGTTTTTTCAACCAACCAATTAACTTGAGTTCCTTACCAAATACTGTTACCGATTTTGATAGAATTATATTAGGCATTGACCCCGGAACTATAGTAATGGGATATGGTATTATTGGCATTCAAAAAAAACAGGTATCGCTTATTACGTTAGGTGTATTAAAGCTTGATAAATATGACGATTACGCCTTAAAACTTAAAAAAATATTTGAACGTACGGTTGGCCTCATTGACGAATTTAAACCTGATGAATTGGCTATTGAAGCTCCATTTTTTGGTAAAAACGTACAATCTATGTTAAAACTTGGCAGGGCTCAGGGAGTAGCTATTGCTGCAGCTATGAGCAGGGAGTTAGCCGTAAATGAATATTCTCCAAAAAAAATAAAACAATCGATAACCGGAAATGGAAATGCCAGTAAAGACCAAGTTGCGGGAATGTTGCAGCATATTTTAAAATTTGAACACGATTCTAAATTTTTAGATGCTACGGATGGTTTGGCAGCAGCTTATTGCCATTTTATGCAAAAAAATTTAGGAATAGAAAAAGCCACCAAATCAAGTAAAATACCGACTAAAAAAAAGGCTAGCAGTTGGGAAACGTTTGTAAGCAATAACCCTGCTAAAATTAAAAAATAATTGCCTTAATTTGTTCAGGCGTCAACCATGAAATTATTATATAAAATTATATTTATCGTCATTACTGTTTTAATGGGTAATGCTGTTATAGCACAAAATAAAGATGAGCAATTGGCTGCTCAATTTTTTTCGAATAATGAGTATGATAAAGCGGCTGAATTGTATGAAAAATTATTATCGAAAAACTTAAGCTCTATTTACTTTTACGATAACTTACTGCAATCGTACATAAAACTTAAAAAGCTTGACGATGCGGAAAGTTTATGTAAAAAAATGTACCGCAAACTGGGAGTGGCTTATTACGGTGTTGATATTGGTTTTGTTTACAAACTTGCCAACAAACCTGAAAAAGCACAAAAGCAGTTTGAAGATATTTTAAAGAAAATAATTCCTAACCAGGATAGGATTTTTGAAACAGCTAATGCTTTTGAAAAAAGAGATGAAATTGAATTTGCTACCAGAACTTATTTACAAGGCCGTAAACTGTTAAACGACCATTTGGTTTTTAGCAATGAACTGGCCAACTTATACAGCAAAACAAAACAAACAAGTCTGATGATTGATGAGTATTTGAATTGTGTAGAGCTAAACCCCATTAACAGGGAAGAGGTGGAAGGCTTATTGCAAAATAATATTACCCAAAACAGCGATTTTGATTTATTAAAAAATGCTTTGATCAGACGTATAAAAAGCAATCAAAATTCGGACACTTATTATGAAATGCTGATTTGGTTTTATGTACAACGCAAAGATTTTGACAATGCGCTTGTGCAGGCAAAAGCAATGGATAAGCGATTAAAGGAAGAAGGAAGAAAGCTAATGGACTTAGGTTTTTTAGCTATCAGCAATGAAAAATACGATGCGGCCGTACGCCTTTTTAACGAGGTGGTTTTATTGGGTAAGGATAAAGCTTATTACTTAGCTGCACGACAAGGTGTTTTGGAAGCGAGTAATAAAAAACTATTAGCATCTGACTCTTTTTCACAAACGGATTTGCTTAACTTAGAAAAAACGTATGAAAACTTTTTGCTGGAAAATGGTAAAACATATTATACCGCTCCATGTATGCGCGATTTAGCCAAACTGAACACTTTTTATTTAAATAATTTTCCTAAAGCCATTGGCATTTATGACGAGATACTAAACTTGGCAGGTATTGACAATCAGTTTAAGGCGGAGTGTAAACTTGAGCTGGGCGATTTATACGTAATGAAAGGACAGGAATGGGAAGCCATGCTTTTATATGGTCAAGTAGATAAGGAATTTTTAGAAAATCCGTTAGGGCAAGAGGCTAAATTTAAAAATGCTAAACTAAGTTACTATTTAGGCGAATTTGAATGGGCAAAAGCACAGCTCGATATTTTAAAAACGGCTACTACGCAATTAATAGCCAATAATGCGCTGGAATTATCATTGCTTATTCAGGACAATACGGTTGACTCTATAGAAGATGCTTTGAAGTTATTTGCAAAAGCAGATTTGCTTTACCAACAAAACAAATTTAACCAAGCCATTCTGGTGTTGGATTCTATTAATTTACTTTTTCCAAAACATGCTTTAGCTGATGATATTGCTTTTAAGAAAGGGCAAATATTCCTGAAACAAAAGGACTACAACACGGCTATTAAATATTTTACTATTGTTATCAATGAACATGGCACTGATATACTAGGCGATAATGCTTTGCTTAACGTAGCCACTATTTATGACAGGTATTTGAACAACCCTGCGGAAGCTAAAAAACAATACGAGAAGTTTATTGAAACATACGGCAGTAGTATTTTTATAAACGATGTACGTAAAAGATATAGAATTTTAAGAGGTGATATAATTAATTAAAAAATGATAGTATATAACGTAACTATAAATGTGGACGCCAGTATTCATGATGCCTGGTTTAAATGGATGAAAGAAAAACATTTAGGCGATGTAATGGCAACAGGTATGTTTACCTCATACAAATTTTTAAAATTGCTTAGCAAACATGATGAAGAGCAAGGTGAAACATACGCTATACAGTACTTTGCCCCTACCATGGAAAATTACGAACGTTATCAGCAAGAGTTTGCACCGCAATTACAATTAGATGGTCGCACGCTGTTTGGTGAAAGTTTTCATGCTTTTAGAACACTATTGCAGGAAGTATAGAATGGGGCATTTCTTCCCCTTTTTGACCACTTTTATTCCATTTTAGCATATAAAATTCCCAAAAAGAAACAAAACACGAACCCGCAAATTCGTAAATATTTGATTTTATGGGTTTTAATATAATAGCACATTGTTTGTGTATGTATTACCAAACAAGATGCTTAAACTATTAATCATATTATTTGAAATAACTATTGCCTGGTTCCTGATAGCTCCATTGGCTAAGTTGTTGCTAATAGGTTTATCTAAGCTCATTTATAAACCAATGCCAGCCATTATTAACTTGGAATACAGTTATAGTTATGCTGCCATTATTACGGTACATGAAAGCACCAAGTTATTAGAAGACATCGTTGAATCGTTCAACAAACAAACTTATAAAAACTTTACTGCTTATTTTGTTTTAGACAACTGTGGCTATATCAATGTATCGCATTTAGAATCGGAAAACATTAAGTTTTTATTTCCTGAAAAACCTTTGCATTCAAAAACCCGTTCTATTGAATTTGCTTTAAATGCTTTTGATCAAGAATATGATGCCATCAGTCTTTTTGAAGATGGCAACTTATTACACCCTGACTATTTTTTAGAAATTAATAAACAATTTTGTAAAGGTTACAAAGCTGTTCAAGGTGCTATAAAAGCAAAAAACTTTAATACTATAACGGCTAATTTAGATGCTGCCAACGAAGCTTTTTATTCGTTCCACGATAAAGAAAGCCGTAATCAATTGGGCTTATCGGCCAGTATTTGGAGTTTAGGTTTTTGTATTGACAGTATTATATTTAAAAAAATAGTAAGCAAATCGTTTAAACACCATTTAATTGGTTGTGATAAAAAAATACAAGCTAAACTATTGTTATATACTAAACATGTTGCTTATGCCGGCAATGCCATTGTTTTTGACGAAAAAACAAGCAGCAGCAAAAACATGATTAAACAAAAAGCGGTTTGGTTTTTAGATTACTATAAAAATATTTTTGAGGCCTTACCTATTTTATTTAAAGGTATACAAACTTTAAGTTTTGACAGAATAAATTATGCACTAAACATTATGCGCCCACCTTTGACTTTGGTATTAAGCATGGCTTGTTTATTGTCTGTTTTTAATTGGTTCGTATTACACCAATACTATTGGTTAATGCCCATTGCCATTGCAAGCATAGCTGTTGCATTTATTAGCATTCTATTTATTAAAAAAGTGGATAGAAGAGTATGGAACGCTATGTATCAATTTCCGAGATTGTTATTGATACAGTTTCTAGCCTTATTCATATCCAATAAATCAAGTGAATCATTTTACTTTACCCGGCATGTAGTAAGCCGTAAAGTTGACGATGTGCTTTTTTTATATAAGTAACTATAACTTTCATATGTTTTAGTGTTTTAGCTTGACAATTGGAGGCTCCCTAAGGGCCTCCATTGTTATTTTATTACCCTGCTACTTGTTTCCTAAAACAAAAAATATATTTTTGAATTAAACGAAGAAACAAAAATGAAAGCAGTTATTCCTGTTGCAGGAATCGGAACGCGTTTGCGTCCACATACACATACTCAACCAAAGGCATTGATTCCAATTGCGGGTAAGCCTATATTAGCCCATATTGTCGATAGCCTAATTGATGCCGGTATTAATGATTTTGTATTTATTATTGGTTACTTAGGTGATAAAATTGAAGAGTATATTCAAAAGAATTACCCAAAAATAACAGCTAACTTTATTATTCAAACTACGGGTAAAGGAGTAGGACACGCCATTTGGCTTGCCAAAGAAAATATTTTAAAGGACGAAGACGAAATACTGATTGTTTTTGGAGATACGATAGC
Source organism: Bacteroidota bacterium (assembly GCA_040388375.1). NCBI lineage: Bacteria > Pseudomonadati > Bacteroidota > Bacteroidota bacterium. The sequence goes on from JAZKBU010000001.1 coordinate 313,415, forward strand.
GGATGTGGATTTGAAAAAAATAATTGCTGAGCCGTATAATCAATTGGGTATAAAAAAAGTTGACGATCCAAGGCAATTTGGCGTAGCTGAAGTTAACAAAGAAGGTTTTATTACTAAAATGGTTGAAAAACCGGCCATTCCAAAATCGAATCTGGCTTTGGTTGGTATATATAAAATTAAGGATAGTAAAGCTTTAATTGAAGCGCTTGATTTTAATATCAGTCAGAAAAGAACTACTCACAATGAATATACTTTAACGGATGCCCTGATGGCTATGATACAGGATGGTTTTACCTTTAAAGCATTTGATGTAGCCAATTGGTTTGATTGTGGTAAAAAAGAAATTTTAATTGAAACTAACTCCACTTTATTAAAGCGCCTTAACTACGATACTAACAAGTATAAATTTAACAATACTATTATTATTCCTCCGGTTTTTATTGGTGAGAATTGTAGTATTAACAATTGTATTATAGGACCTAATGTATCTATTGGAGAAAATGCTATATTGAATTATGGTATTATTAAAGATAGTATTATTGGACCTTACGCTCAAATTGAATACGCTATATTGGAGCACTCGCTAATAGGAAACGATGCTTTTCTTTGTGGAAACAAACAAAGCTTAAATATTGGCGACAGTACTGAAATAAACTTCGGATAATATATGAAACAAAAACTACAACTCACTCTCCTACTTTGTGCCATTGCTTTGTTTACCAATGCGCAAAGTTTTATTTACGACTCTCTTTATGTTGCGGGCAGCGATGACCAAGACTCTTTAATTGTATTGAAATATACAACCTCATCTACCAGTGTTGGCAATAACTTGGCTACTATTAATGTGCCCAAAGGCTTTAAATATTTAGACGGCCCTCAAGGTAGAACGGTATTGGAATATTTTTGGGGCAATATGCCTGACCCGGATTTAATGGGTTTAATTTTACCTTTAAACTATACACCACTTGACAAGGAATGTTGGGCTGTAAGTATTAATTACGATAACTCTGGACACGTAGAAGATGATGATGCAAAAGACATTAACTACGATGAGCTATTGGCTGAAATGCAAAAAGACATTACTGAAAGTAACAAAGAAAGAATAAGCCAGGGATACCAAGCTGTAACCCTTACTGGCTGGGCAGTTAGTCCTTATTATGATTCTGAAGCTAAAAAATTGCATTGGGCTAAAAAAGTAAAATTTGATGGCGACAGTATTGAAACACTTAATTACAACATAAGGGTACTTGGACGTGGCGGTGTTTTACAGTTAAATGTAATTGCAGGCATGAACCAATTTGGCCAAGTATACAAACACGTTGATCCATTAATTTCGAGTGTTAGTTTTAATGAAGGCCAACGTTATGAAAACTTTGATAGTGGTGTAGATAAAGTAGCTGCTTACGGTATTGGTGGATTAATAGCGGGAAAAGTATTGGCTAAGGCAGGCTTTTTTGTATTGTTATTAAAGTTCTGGAAAATACTATTGTTAGCAGTAGTAGGTGGTTTTGCTGCTGTTAAAAAATTCTTCTTTAGCAAAAAATCAAATACAACTCCTGAAGACACAACACCGACAACACCCAATGAGGAAGTAACTCCTTCATAATAATTATTACAATTTATACCAACAAAAAAGTCAACTGGTTTCAGTTGACTTTTTTTATTTCTTCAATAAATGAATTAATGTGCTTCGAGCCAATTTAAACCCACTCCTACTTCTGCTTTTATAGGAACTGATAATTCCATTGCTTTTTCCATTTCTTCTATCACCAATTGCTTTAGTATTTCTACTTCGTCTTTATGTGCATCAAATAACAACTCATCATGTACTTGTAATACCATTTTTGAATGTTTAATGTTTGATGCCGGGTTTTGCATACGCTCATGAATGGAAATCATTGCAATTTTTATCATATCGGCTGCACTGCCTTGTATAGGGGCATTGATAGCATTTCGTTCAGCAAAACCACGTACGGTAAAATTAGCTGAATTGATATCACGTAAATATCTTCTACGTCCTTTTAAAGTTTCTACATAACCATACTCTTTGGCAAAATTAATGGTGTTGCTCATGTATGTTTTTATATTAGGGTATTGTTTAAAATATTCTTCAATAATGCTGGCTGCTTCTTTACGCGGAATACCTAAACTCTGGCTTAAACCAAAGGCTGACTGCCCGTATATAATTCCAAAATTAACGGCTTTGGCGTTTCTACGTTCTGCACTGGTAACCTCGCTAATTTCTTTGCCATATACTTTTGCTGCGGTGGCTATATGAATATCTAAACCTTGTTTAAATGCTTCTATCATGGCTTCTTCTTTTGCCATGGCTGCTATTATACGCAATTCAATTTGCGAGTAATCTGCACTTAACAATACATACTCTTCGCCACGCGGAATAAATGCTTTGCGTATTTCTTTTCCTTTATCAGTACGGATAGGAATATTTTGCAAGTTAGGATTGGTTGATGACAACCTGCCTGTAGCAGCTACTGCCTGGTTAAATGAGGTATGTACACGGCCTGTTTTTTTGTTAATCAAAGCAGGTAATGCATCTACATAGGTTGATTTTAATTTACTTAACTGGCGTACGTCTAATATGCAACGAACTATTTCGTGTTCGCTTAATCCTTGTAATACATCTTCGCCTGTTTGGTATTGACCTGTTTTTGTTTTTTTGGCTTTGGCATCTAAAGCTAAATGTTCAAACAATACTTCGCCTAACTGTTTTGGTGAGGCTATGTTAAAGTTCATACCTGCCAACTCGATAATGCGTTTTTCTAATAATGCTATATCGGTTTGTAATGTTACTGAATAAGCATTTAAAAATTCTTTATCTATTTTTATTCCTTCACGTTCTACATCACTTAATACGTGTACCAAAGGAATTTCAATTTCATCAAATAAAGGTTTTGCATTGCTTTCTGCTAGCTGTGGAGCCAGTTTTTCTTTCAATTGAAATGTTATATCGGCATCTTCGGCAGCGTATTCTTTTATTTTTTCAATGGCTACACTGCGCATATTTAATTGGTTTTTTCCTTTTTTACCAATTAATGTAGTAATGCTTACCGGTTCATAATCTAAATAAATACCTGCTAAATAATCCATACCGTGGCGCAAATCGGGTTCAATTAAATAATGTGCCAGCATGGTATCAAACAAAGGACCTTTTAGCGTTAAATCGTATTGTTTTAAAATGCCTAAATCATATTTTATGTTTTGGCCTATTTTAACAATTTCTTCGCTTTCAAATACGGGTTTAAAAATATGGAGAATGGCTTTTGCTTCTTCGTAGTTTTCGGGAAACGGAATGTAATAAGCCTCACTGCCTTTTATACTAAATGACAATCCAACAATTTCTGCATCCAAGGTTTCTAATGATGATGTTTCGGTATCAAAACAAACTTCTTTTGCCTGTAATAGTACTTGCAACAACTCGTTTTGTTTTTCAGTACTGTCAACCAATATATAGTTGTGGGGGGTGTTTTCTATATTGTTTCTTACAATTACGGAGTCTTCCTGTAAAACAAAATTTTCACTTTCAACTATAACACTGGTTTCTTCTTTAACTTGTACTGATTGTGGTGCCGGATTAAACAAATCGAAAGCGGTTGATGCGGCAGCTTGTTTTTTATCAGCTACAACAGTGCTTGCTGTTGAGGCTTGCTGCACATCACCAAACAATCTTTTAGCCATTGTTTTAAACTCTAACTCAGCAAACAGTGTTTCGCAAGCTTCTTTATTGGGAGGGTCAAGTATCAATGCTTTTTCGTCAAACTCAATAGGCACATTTAAATCTATAGTAGCTAAACGTTTTGAAAGGAATGCTTTTTCTTTATTGTTTTCTACGTTTTCTTTTTGTTTTCCTTTTAGTTCATGCACATGTTCGTATAAGCCTTCCATACTGCCGTATTTTTGCACTAAAACTTTGGCTGTTTTTTCGCCAATACCGGGTATGCCGGGTATATTATCAACAGCATCGCCCCACATACCTAAAATATCAATTACCTGTTTTACATCGGTAATTTCCCAACGCTTTAACACCTCGGGAACGCCCATTATTTCATAATCGTTACCCAAACGGGCAGGTTTGTATATAAATATATTTTCACTTACTAATTGACCAAAGTCTTTGTCGGGGGTCATCATATAAGTTTTAAAACCTGCTTGCTCCGCTTTTTTGGCCAATGTGCCAATAATATCATCTGCTTCGTATCCGTCTAAAATTAATATTGGAATATTTAAAGCTTCGGTTACTTTCATGATAAAAGGCAAAGCGGTTGATATACCTTCGGGCATTTCGTCTCTATGGGCCTTGTAAGCTTCATATTCAATATGCCTGGCTGTAGGAGCCGAGGTATCAAACGACACACCTATATGGGTGGGTTTTTCTTTTTTAAGTATATCTAAAACGGTATTGGTATAACCAAATATAGCTGATGTATTAAAGCCTGCGCTGGTAATACGCGGATTTTGACTGAATGCAAAATAGGCTCTATACACTAGTGCCATTCCATCTAATAAAAACAATTTTTTTTCCGACATAGTCGTCAAATGTAAAATAAAGGATTAAATAAATTTTAGGTATTATTGGTTAATTTTCGGGTTAACCAAATAGGGGTGATAAGGTACTGCAGGTAACTGAAAATAATTGCTTTTATAGCTATTGGTATGCCAGCCTGCCCACCACGTTGGGCCTAAAAACAAAGTCAAATCGTTACTGTCTATAGGAAAGGTATTTTTATTGTCAGTTAAAAAAATAGTTCTTTCTTTTTGCAATTTACATTTGGCTAAAATGTATGAATCAATGCCTGTGTTCCAATGGTTAAAAAACAAATCCTGGTTTTCAAAATCGCTATAGCTTGCTATTATTTTAGGATAAGTTTGTAAAGTCATTACTTCTTCTAATTTTTTTAAGCGCTTAACCGGGTAATTAGCTGCTTTTATAATCTGAACAAATGAAACAATAGCAATCATTAAAGTAATACTTACCATTATTTTATTCTGGAAATATTCTTTTTGAAAACACAAATAGCTAAAGGGCAAAACAATCATAAATAAACCGGGCATAAATGATTTTTCCATCATGATATCGGCATCTCCTTTTAAAAAAGTAAGCATAGCTAATAGGGTAAAACCTATAAATGCAAGCAAGCTAAATGCCAACGCCAAAAACCGTTTACTTTTTATGCTTATATATACATACACAATGAATAAAATAATACTTGAAAGGTACACGCCCGGCAAACGGGTTTTGAGATACAAAAAGGGATAAAAATCGCTTAAATGGGTAAATGATTTTAGGTTGGTAAACAAATTTTGGTACTGCTGTACATCGTAACTCTCCTTGTTTGATTGCATCATACGGAAAACAAGTGCCATTAAAATAATAGCTATTAAAACCAAGGCCATTGGTAATTTTATTTGCTTGTTTATAAACGTAAATACGGCTACAAAACCAACAGTAAATAATCCTATGGGATGTGACACAATAGCTAATATGGCTACTACCAGCAAACTGATGTATGCTATAATTTTAGGATAATTAACCCAAACGGGCGATGCTAATACGGCATATAAAAATCCTGAAAAAACCAACGCATGGTAGGTTTCGGTAACGGGATGAAAAAAACTAAAAGCTACTCCAATAATTAAACTAAAAGCTATGGCAAAAGCTGCTTCTTTTACTTTTAAAAATTTATAACAAACCCAGGCTATTAAAAAGTACTCTATTGGAAATATTATTGAATACAGATATACCATAAAATACATGGGTAATCCTATTTTGGCAGCCAGTATGATGGGTATTTGCGAAATGAAAATACCAAATCTGTTTTCGGGAAAGTAAAAATTTTGGGTATCAAGTATCTGAAAAAAAAAGTACGAATTATCTATATTCAATATTCTTTCGAAGGCGAACAGAATGGAGCATATAAAATACGTAAAGAATATATACAGAAAAATATGATCGGTTTTTTGATTTCTAAAATAAGCAAACATGTTTACTGACAAAGGATATTAAGGCGTAAATTTAAAACACCAAAACTAATCAAAAAAAGCTTAGTTTTTTGAGGCTAATATTTACCCCCCTTTCCCACTTAAATATTTGATTATTTAGTTTACTCAAAATATTTATATTGCTTACTTTTACCAAAAGCCTTTATTAAATGAAATTTAGATACTACTCTTTTTTATGCCTCTTATTATCATTCATTTTCTTATCTATTACGCTATCAGCCCAACAAACACAACCTGTTAACGGACCACGTAATATTAAAAACACCCGTTTTGCATTGGTAAATGCGACCATTTTTGTTGATGCCAATACTAAAATTGAAAATGGTACCATAATTATTAATAAGGGTAAAATTGAAAATATTGGTAAACAAATAAACATACCTAAGGACGCTGAAATCATTAATGCAAAAGGAAAATTTATTTACCCATCGTTTATAGATTTGTATGCTTCATACGGTATTAAAACAACCGGAAACTATAACTCAAACCATAATACTAACCAATATGGCTCTAATAAAAATGGTGCGTATGCCTGGAACGATGCTATTAAGGCTGATATAAATGCCATTGACTATTTTAGCTATGATGAAAATCAATCAAAACAATTATTAGCTAATGGTTTTGCCGCTACTTTATCGGGTACTCACGATGGTATTCATAGGGGTTCTGCGGCATTGGTACTAACTACTAAGGCTAATGAAAGTGAGTTAATTATTAACCGCCAAGCAGCTGCGGGGTTTAGCTTTAACAAGGGTTCATCAAGACAGGATTACCCGAACTCTTTAATGGGAAGTATTGCTTTGCTAAGGCAAACTTTTAACGATGCCAACTGGTACACTAAACAAACACAAGAGAAGAATTTAACTTTACAGGCTTTTAACGATTTAAAAATGGCACCTCAAATATTTGAAGTGGATAATAAATTGTCGGTTTTAAGGGCCAGTAAAATAGCACAAGAGTTTAATACTACTTTTATTATAAAGGGTGCGGGTGATGAGTACCAACGTATCAATGAAATTAAGGACACAAAAGCAACGCTTATTATTCCTATTAATTTTCCAAAGGCTTTTGATGTAGAAGATGTATTTGATGCCAACTTTGTTTCGACTGCTGATTTAAAACATTGGGAAATGGCCCCTGCCAATGCTCATTTACTGGCTCAGGCTAATATTAACTTTGCTATTACTTCATACGGCTGTAACGATGCCAATGAGTTTTTAAAGAACTTACGTAAAGCGGTGCAATACGGTTTAAGCGAAACGGCAGCATTAAATGCACTTACCAAAATTCCTGCTCAGTTAATAAAAGCGGATGCTATAATGGGCAGTTTACAAAAAAACATGCTGGCTAATTTCTTTATTAGCAATAAACCCATTTTTGAAAAAGAGGCTGTTATTTTAGAGCATTGGGTAAAGGGTTACAAAACGGAAATAAATGATGTACCTGAAGTGGATGTAAGGGGTAATTATACGGTTGCATTAAATGGCTTTGACAATTATGTTTTAAAAATAGATGGCGATATAAGCAAGCCGAATGCTACGCTGTTGGGTTCTGATACTTTAAAGGCTAGTTTAAGTATGCAAAACAATATGATGAATATGGTTTTTCTGGCAACGAAAAAAGGGACTGAAAATATCAGGATCAACTTTTGGGTTGATAAAACGGATAATATCAATGATACCATTCAGGCAAAAAGTTTGAGTGGACAAGCACAATTAAGTGATGGTACTTTGAATGTTTTTAAAGCTATATGGATAGAAAAAGCCAAAGCCGAAAAGAAAAAACAAGATTCAACACAAGCTATTTCATTGGGCAATATTGTTTATCCTTTTACTGATTACGGCTGGCAAAACCAACCGGTAACTGAAACCATTATTTTTAAAAATGCTACGGTTTGGAGCAATGAAAAAGAAGGTATTATACAAGAAACGGATGTGGCTATAAGCAATGGAAAAATAAAAGCCATTGGCAAGGATTTAATTGTAGCGGGTGCCCGAACAATTGATGCCAAAGGGAAACATTTAACCAACGGCATTATTGACGAACACTCGCATATTGCTATTTACCGTGGTGTAAATGAATGCTCGCAAGTAGTTACCAGTGAAGTACGTATTGGCGATGTGGTGTATAGTGAAGACATTAATATTTACAGGCAATTGGCAGGTGGCGTTACTTCTGCACAATTGCTACATGGCTCATGTAATCCTATTGGCGGGCAAAGTGCTTTGATTAAACTACGCTGGGGTGCAGCACCTGAAAAAATGAAAATTGAAGGCGCTGATGGTTTTATAAAATTTGCTTTGGGTGAAAATGTAAAACAAAGTAATTGGGGTAGTCCAACTCCGCGTTACCCGCAAACTCGTATGGGTGTTGAACAAATACTGTATGATGAATTTATAAAGGCAAAAGAATACGAAAAAGCATTGAAATTAAATACGAATACGCGTAAGGATTTGGAGTTGGATGCATTGGTAGAAATATTAAACAAAAAACGTTTTATAAGTTGCCACAGTTATGTACAAAGTGAAATAAATATGCTTATGCACGTGGCGGATAGTATGGGCTTTAAAGTAAATACATTTACCCATATTTTAGAAGGTTATAAGCTAGCTGACAAAATGAAAGCGCATGGTGTAAATGCCAGTACTTTTGCTGACTGGTGGGCTTACAAGTATGAGGTAATTGATGCCATTCCGTACAATGCTGCTATTATGCATAAAATGGGTATTAATGTGGCTATAAACAGTGACGATGCTGAAATGGGCCGCAGGTTAAACCAAGAGGCTGCAAAAATTATAAAATATGGTAATATAAGTGAAGAAGATGCGTGGAAAATGGTAACACTTAACCCGGCCAAAATGCTTCATTTGGATAATAAATTGGGTAGTATAAAAGTGGGTAAGGATGCTGATTTGGTTTTATGGAGTAATAACCCATTAAGTATTTATGCCAAACCTGAAATGACTTTTGTAGATGGTATTTGCTATTATAGTTTAAGCCAGGATGAAGTACAAAGAAAAACTAATCAAACAGAGCGTCAACGTATCATAAACAAAATGATTGCCGCCAAACAAGCTGGCGAAAAAACGGAACACAGGGTAAGTAGTCTTGATGAAAATTACCACTGCGAAGATTAGTTTTTAACCGTTACTATCTTAGCAAAGTAAGGTTTCCTTTGGTTTCAAAGTGTTGTATTTTTTTATTGATATAACCTGAATACTTTACTTCGTATATATACACATCGCTTTGTGCTAACTTTGCATTAACTGTTCCATCCCATTGCTTGCTCATGGTATTGGTAGTAAATACTAGCTCTCCCCAACGGTTATATATATTCATGTGGAATGTTTCTACATCGCTTGCTATGGGGGCATAAGTATCGTTCAATCCATCGCCATTGGGCGTAAATGCATTAGGTAAATATAAACTTACCGGACATTTGCGTTTTACTAGTGTACCATCGCTTCCATCGCAACCCCTGAAATCTTTTACTACCACAAAGTATTCGCCAACGGTTCCAACTATAATCCATTGTGTGGTATCATCTGTTGGTGTCCATTTGTAATGGGTAAATTTTTCACCCGCGTCCAGCTTTACCAATTCTTTTTCTTTGTCGCAAATAAAATACTCATCGCCTAAAGCTGTAAACAATGAGGGGTAATATTCAATATGGATTGTATCTTCATTATAGCAACCACCATTGCTTACTTTAACGCTGTATTTTCCCGGTTTATTTACTTGAATATAGGGGCTGGTATCGCCTGTATTCCATTTATAAGTATCGGCATTTTGCGTGGCTGTTAAAGTTATTTTGGAACCAAAACACAAGGTTGTATCGTTTCCTAAATTAATGGTGGGTTTTTCGCCTATTTTAATTGTATCAACTAAACTAAATTTTGTGTTACATACAAACCAGTTAAAGCTTACTATAAATTTTCCTGCTGTTTGGTAGGTATGGGTTGTTGTTATTTTTTTGGAGGTATTATTATCGCCAAAATCCCAAAACAAGGAGTCGTACAAAAGGTCGGTTGAATCTTTTAACTGAAATATGGATTGGGTTAATACGCAATTGGGTGTTATGTTTAATTGTGGTGTGCCGGTGTATTGAAACTGATTGCTCACATCCAGTACAAAATTAGGGAAATGCTCTGCGCCAATACTACCTAAAAATGGTTGTTTACGTAACTGAATGGAATTCTGTTTAAAATCGCAATTGGTGCCTTGTAGCCACGGTTGATTAATAACGGATATTTTGGAGGTAAAGGTTCTGCTCTCTGAACCGGTCAGGTATATTTTTCCATTGCTTCCTATTTGTAGGTCGCCAATTGATTCATGGGAGTTAGCTATTATAACCCTTGAACTGCTGGGGTTTGCTGTATTCATATCGTATTGGCATAAGAAGAACAGATCACTGCTCGTGTAATAGGATACATATAAAAATCTGCCCGATGAATCGTAACACACATAGCCTGATTTTGCATATATACCTCCCAGAAAATCGAAAACTGATTTACTTAATGTTATTGTTCCGCATTTTTTATCGATAGAAAACTCCTGCACAATACAAGGGTCAGCACTATTTATATCTGAGTTGCTAAATATATAAGCTAACTTATCGCCTCTTCTGTTTGTGGTTAATTTACCATATAAGTATTGGGTATTGCTATAAGTTGGTTGCCCTGCTATTGATATTACGGGTGTTTTATTGATGGTGCAATCAACAATTTTATAGCTGAAAAATCTGTTATCGCCCTTTTTATGGGTAACCAACCAATGGCCTTGGTTATTGGGTAACCTTACGGCTGTAAATTGCAAATCCATATTGGTACCCAACAAACTATCTTTATACACCACATCGCCAAATCCATTATTTAACGACATATCTACCATGGCATAGTAAATTATATTGTTCTCGTTGGTATAAAAAATAAGATGCTTTTTGTTGCTCCCTTTTACCACCATGCAGTTGGAAACGTATGGACTTGTTTTTAACTGACCATTGGGCATTGCTGTATGGGCTTTGTTAAAAACAGTTGTTCCATTGGTATAAAACAAGAGATTACCTGTTGCATTGTCTGACAAGGAAGAACTAGCCGCTGGTGAATACATAATGCTTGTATTATCAGGTATAGGGGTCATTATATTGTTAGAAAAATTCATTCCTAAATAGGTACCGAAAAACCAATTGTTATTTTGGTTTTGTGCCTGCACCCAATAGGCATTAACTAACAATATAAATAACCACTTTTTCATTTAGCTTATTTGACAACTTATGTATGCAAAACATTGCATTACAATTATATTAAAACAGCAATTATGCTTATTACATATTAAACCTGTAAATAGGATCAATATCTTCGGTTCCATCGTGTATTACACTTAAATCTGTTACCAAGCCGCTATTGATTCCATATACCCAGCCATGTAAATGTAAGGAACGTGTTTTCCACGCCTCCTGTACTATAATTGTTTTGGCCAGATTTCTTACTTGTTCTATTACGTTTAATTCGGTTAGTCTGTCCAATCGCTTATCCATGTCTTCTATTGCTTCTAAAGTATTAGCATTGTTTTTGTAAACGTCTTTTATGGCTCTAAGCCAATTATCGACAAAGCCATGTCTTTCATTACTCATAGCTGCCATAACACCTCCGCATCCATAATGTCCGCATACTATAATATGTTTTACTTTTAAATGCTTTACGGCATACTCTAATACGCTTAACAAATTCATATCGGCATGTATTACCAAATTGGCAATATTGCGGTGTACAAATATTTCACCGCTTTCTGTATTGGTTACTTCATTAGCCGGTACTCTACTATCGCTGCATCCTATCCAAAGGTACTCGGGCTTTTGCCCAATCGATAATTTTTTAAAATACAAAGGGTCTTGAAATTTCTTTGACATGGCAAATCTTTTGTTGCCTTCTATTAATTTTTTATATGAATCTTCCATCATTTGTTTTATCGGTTATAATTTATTTTAAAATTATATTTTTAATTGACTTCTTAATTTTCGTATTTAAAAAACTCTACATCTATTTTTTTGTGATGGCTGTTTGTAACAAAATCTGAGATAACATCCTGTGCATCTCTGTTGATATGCTGATTGATACTGCCATCTACTATTACTTTGCTATCAGGTGCAACTGTTTTAAAAAAGTTAATTAAATACCCTTTGTTAAAAAAGGTTACATGTTGCGGCAACTTAAGCAGGTAATATCGTTTTCCTTCTATTAACTCTGTGTTCGACTCGAATGAAAATTTTATATTATCCCTGATAATAAAAATAACAGCAATAATTAATCCGGCACAAACACCTTTTAACAAATCGGTTAAAAGCATTACAATAATAGTAATAACAAAAGGAATAAACTGCTCTAAACCGTATTTCCATTGTTCTTTAAAAATGGCTAATTTGGTTAATTTAAAACCTGTTGTAATTAATACTGCAGCTAAACAGGCATTGGGAATTAGTGCCAATAATTGAGGAAATAAAATAACACTAAACAATAATAACATTGCATGTATAATGGCTGACCATTTTGTTTTGGCTCCTGCGTTTATATTGGCAGAGCTTCTAACAATTACGGAGGTAACGGGTAAGCCACCAATAAGCCCACAAACTATATTACCTATACCCTGGGCCAATAGTTCTTTGTTTGTATTTGATTCGTTTTTTTCTGTATCTAACTTATCAATTGCTTCTATACCCAACAATGTTTCTAAACTGGCCACAATAGCTAATGTAAATACTATTATCCAAAATGCTCCAGTATGAGCAAACGAAAAATCGGGTGTGGTCAAATTAGCCTTTACATCTGAAAAAGAAGTAATGGTAGGTAAATTAACCAAATGTTGGCTTTCTATTTTTAAAAGAGGATTTGCACTAAATAAAAGGGTACATATAATACCTAAAATAACTACCAGTAATGGACCGGGTAAAATGGCCAACACTTTGTTTTTCTTATATGCTGGCTTATCGGCCAACAATAAAATAATGAACGAGATAATACCTACAATAACGGCACCGGGTGTAATGTAATTAACCATGTTTAACAACTCGGTAAATGAATTTTGTCCATCAGTTTGCATAAACTCAAAATCGCCCCCAGGGTCCTTATCGTATCCAAATAAATGGGGTATTTGTTTTATAATTAAAATAATACCAATACCGGCTAACATACCTTTTATAACGGCATTGGGAATATAGTTACCAATACTTCCTGCTTTTAAAAAGCCTAAAAGTATTTGTACTACACCTGCTAAAACTACAGCAGCAAGAAAAACTTCATAGCTGCCCAGTTGGGCTATAGCTGCTATTACAATAGCTGTTAAACCGGCTGCCGGGCCAGAAACGCTGTATTTGGAACCGCTAAATATGGTAACTATTATACCCCCGACAACACCTGCTATAATTCCTGAAAACAATGGTACCCCGCAAGCCATGGCTATACCTAAACATAATGGCAAAGCCACTAAAAACACAACAATACCCGACTTTAAATCGGATAAAATATTTTTTTTAAACATAAATACTTTTAAAATTATTTAATAATGAAAACGGTCTGCACTCAAATCAAATGCAGGCATACAATTACATAAAATAAGACTTGGGAGGGGGTTGGGGTATTTTCTTATTGCCCGCAATGCATTTCATTTCTGTACTGTTCCAAAAAACTTTTGATAGGATATGAAATGTTAAAAAGCGTGAGTCTTTAATGACGTCAAATATTTCGTCATTGGTATCGCTGTCGTGTGATTCTTCTTCTTCTGTTATTTGATTAGATAGGGTTCTAAATACCTTACTCTCTTTGCACAAACCAATAATAGTAGATTGCAGCGTTAGTGAAACAACACTGAATATGAAAAGAAAAAGAAACGTGTTACGTATGTTACTACTCACTTTTTTTTACTGGTTTGGTTAATCTACCGGCCGCAAAATATATTATTTGACACAAGATTCTATATAAATTTTATGTTAGCTTCCTTTAATGACTGTGTTTTAACAGTAAACTGTTAATTAAAAATATAATAAATGGGCATAAAAAAAGCCGGGTAAATATTACCCGGCTTTTAATTTTATCAATAGTATTTTCTATTCAAGACCTACTAATTCACAATCGAAAATTAATGTTGCATTGGGTGGAATAGCTCCCGGTGCACCTTTTTCGCCATAAGCCAACTCGCTTGGTATAATAAAACGCATTTTATCGCCTACATGCATTAATTCAATTCCTTCTTCCCAACCTTTTATAACCATGCCTCTTCCTAATTGGAATTGAATTGGTTCACCACGTTCAACTGATGAATCAAATTTTTTGCCATCCATTAAGTATCCTGTGTAATGTACTGAAACGTATTTACCTTGTTGGGCTTTTTCGCCTGTACCCGACTCTACTTTTATAAAACGTAAACCGCTTTGCATACGCACTGTATCTAAACCATCTACTACAAAAGGAACAGCCGGTTTTGGTTTTGGAGATTCTACCGCATCAACTACTTCTACATCAAAAATAAGGGTAGCTTTTGGAGGGATAACACCACCCATACCGTTTTCGCCATAAGCTAAATTATAAGGTATAGTAAATATTGCTTTATCGCCAACGTTTAACAACTGAAAACCTTCATCCCAACCCGGAATAACCTGACCGGCACCTACAGTAAATGAAAATGGTTTACCACCATCTCTTGAACTGTCAAATTTTTTACCATCAATTAATGTTCCGGTGTAATGTGCAGTTACTTTATCACCTTTCATTACTTTCCTACCACTGCCTTTTTCGGTTACTCTAACCTTTAAACCACTGGCAGTAGTTATCTCATTTGGGTCTGTCATAGTTGCTTTCATTGGTTGCGAAAATTTTTTTTGTGTTGTACCTTTTTTATTTGATTTAGGTTTTGCTTGTTGGGCAAAGTTGGCTCCAAATACAAACAACATTCCTATGGTTAATATTTTTTTAAACATCTTTTAAAATTGATAATTTCTACAATTGTATAAATAAAATTGCTGTAAAAAAACTTAATTTATTTCCAGCACCTGCACATCGAATACCAAACTTGAATAAGGTGGTATTGGACCTGTTCCATGTGTTCCATAAGCTAAATACCACGGAATAATTAAACGATAGGTTTCTCCTTTTCGCATTAATTTTAATCCTTCATCCCAACCTTTTATAACCTGATTCATACCTACCACAAACTTAAAAGGTTCTCCTTTTTCATTGGTATCAAACACATCTCCATCAACAAGCCAACCTTTGTAGGTTACTGAAACCATATTGCCCTGCGCCACTTTTGTACCTGTAGGGTTTGCCTTTATTAGTTTATAACGCAATCCGCTTTTGGTGGCTTTTACGCCTTTAATGCGTTTGCAATAATTGGCCATTTTAACAGAATCTGCTTTAATGGTTGGTGCATTTTGTTCTTTTGATTTTTGTTCAATTTCAGCAAAAGTATATGCCTCCTGAATATGGAAGAACAACTGCACCACACTATTTGGTTTAACAAAATTGGGCAATGGTGCATTGAAAGTTTTAGTGTAAAATGTATCTGCCAATACTCTTACTTCTATACTGTCGCCAACGTTTAGCTGGTAAAACACTTTTTGTAAACCCGGTTGTTCTGTAGGTATGTAGTAGGGTTTATCGCTACTGATACTATTAAACAAAATGGTATCGCGGTTTTCTTCGCCCAGTTTTTTACCAAACCCAAGCAGGTCGACCAACATAACCATTTCTGGTTTTACATTTCTGCCCTTTTCATTTCTGTTTATAAAACGAAAGGCAGTATTCTCATCAACTTTTATCCAGGTTTGTGCCTGAACAAAAGTTGATAACAACATAAAACATAAAAGTGAGATACTTAAACGCATATAATTATTTTTTAGGGTTAGCTTTTCCTGGTAATACTTTTAAAAGCTTTACGTCAAAAATCAAGGTAGAGTTTGGAGGTATTGGACCACCACCTTGTTCGCCATAAGCCAAACGAGAAGGAACGATTAATTTAGCTTCTTCACCTTCGTGCAGTAACAATATTCCTTCGTCCCAACCTTGTATAACTTGTTTAACACCAAGGGTAAATTTAAAAGGATTGGCTGCATCTTCATTTTGATCGAAAGTAACACCGCTTAATAAATAACCTTTATAAAGCATTTGTACTTCTTGTCCTGATTTTGGTTGTACACCGTTACTTGCTTTTGTTATAACATATTTTAAACCTGAAGCAGTAGTTTTTACATCTTTCAAATTGGCTACGTATTGGCTGGCAGCTATAGAATCAGTAGCAATGGCTTTTGCTTTTTCTTCTGCCTGCATTACTTTTAATTCTTCCTGGTTGTAAATGTTTTCTACTTTTACGGTAAAGCTTAACTTAGAACCTTTCTTTAAAAATGCCGGTGTTAACTGACCAAAACTTTTCATAAATAAAGTATCGGCATTTACTGTAAACTGAGCGCTATCGCCTTTATGTAACATCATAAAAACATCTTTTAAAGTAGTTTCATCAGCTGGTATATAATAAGCTTTTCCTATTTTATATGAATCAAACAAGGCTGTATCTTTACCTCCTAATGAATCGGCAGTAACACCCATTCCTATCATTTGAATCATCATTAAATCGCCTTTTGATATTAAACGCGCAGTGTCGCTTGAGGTAATAATTCTATACTCTAAACCACTTTCTGTTGTTTGCATTTTTTTACCACAACTCATGGCTAAAAGGGATAATGCTCCCATAGCTAATACTAATTTTCTCATTGTTTATTTTTCTTATTCGTTATTAATTTAAATACTCTTTATACTCTTTTAAAGCTTCTTTAAAAGTTTGTTCTACCTGTTCTAATGGTGCTTTGCTCTCGCCTCCGGCAGCACTAAAATGTCCGCCTCCGTTAAAATATTTTCTTGCAAACTCATTAGCCGGGAAATTACCTTTTGCCCTGAAACTCATTTTTCTTGCCACTGTTCTGTCAACTATCAGCACCGAAAATTTTATATCTTTAATAGACAGACCGTAATTCACCAATCCTTCTGAATCTCCTACAATAATATCATATTTCTTTAACTCCTCAGCAGTAACGCATATAAGTGCTGTTTTGTATTCGGGGAAAATTTGTAATTTTTCGTTTAAACAGTAGCCAATAAAACGGGTTCTGTTCTCTGAATAGTTATCGTAAATTTTTTCGAAAATAATATTGCTTTCCGCCCCTTTATCCAACAACTCGGCAGCTACTCTGTGTGTGTTTGAAGTAGTGCTGCTGTGTTTAAATGAAGCCGTATCGGTCATAATACCTGCGTATAAACACGAGGCAATGTCTTTATTAATTAAATGTTCGAATGAAAGTATTTTAATAAACCAATAAATTAATTCGCAAGTGCTGCTTGCATTACTGGTCCAAAGTCTGTACGAGTCAAAATTTTCCGGTTGTAAATGATGGTCTATCATTACTTTTTTAGCGGCAGCATTGGCTACAATTTCGCCCAGTTCATTAATTCTTTTCAAAGCATTAAAGTCTAAACAGAAAACAAAATCGGCTTCTTCAATTATTTGTTTAGCAATAGCAGGCTTTTCTTCAAAGTCAATAACGGTCTTTTCGCCTGGCAACCATTTTAAAAAATCGCCATAATCGGTTGGAGTTATTACCTGTGCCTCTATATTTAATTGCAATAAAAAATGGTACAAACCCAAACTTGAACCCAATGCATCTGCATCCGGCTTATGGTGTGTAGTAATTACAATTTTAGGCTTATTGGCCGCTAGTAGTAAAGGTTTTAACTCAACAATATTATTCATTGGATTTTTTTAAAGCGATGCAAATGTCGTTAAAAACCAATCAAAAACAAGTTGAAAACAAATTGTCATACAAGTATTACTTAGCGCAGCGAAATATGGGGCTGTACCACTAATTTTTGATACTTAGCAATACAAAACGCAGGAACTAAAAATTCAACAAATTATCTAAGTCGGTTTTGAAACGTTCTTTAGGTAAAAAGTTTTGCTCTAAGTCCGGATTAAAAGGTACGGGCGTATCTAAACTGGCTGTACGTATAACGGGAGCATCCAGGTATTGGAAACAGTATTGTGCAATATGGGCTGCTATTTCTGCACCTACTCCACCTGTTAAGGTATCTTCATGTAACACAATGGCTTTACCTGTTTTTTTCACACTTTTCTCTACGGCATTTTTATCCCAAGGTAAAAGTGTTCTTAAATCAATAATATCGGCATCTATATTTTTTTCCTGGCAATGTTTTATAGCCCAATGCACACCTGCACCATAGGTTATGATAGAAACTTCTTCTCCTTCTCTAACCACTCTGGCTGGGCCTATTTCCAACATATAATAATCGTCAAAAACTTCTTCTTCCAGCTCTACGCTTCTATATAAGTTTTTATGTTCAAAATATAATATTGGATTGGGATCGTTAATAGCTGCTGTTAGTAATCCTTTGGCATCGCTCGGTGTTGAAGGATATACAATTTTTAAACCAGGTACATGGAAAAACCATGCTTCGTTACTTTGTGAATGGAACGGACCAGCTCCCATACCTGCACCTGTTGGCATACGCACTACCACATCAGCCTGTTGACCCCAACGGTAATATGATTTAGCTAAATTATTTACAATCTGATTAAACCCTACGCTTACAAAATCGGCAAACTGCATTTCAACCATGGCTTTCATTTTTTTAATAGCCAAACCATAGCCTGCTCCTAAAATAGCACTTTCGCAAAGTGGTGTATTACGCACACGGTCTTTGCCAAATTGCTCCACAAAACCTTGGGTAATTTTAAAAACTCCACCATAATCGGCTATATCCTGACCCATTAAAACCAATTCGGGATGTTTTTCCATGCTTTGGCGTAAACCATCGCTAATGGCATCGACTAAACGTTTTTTTGATTTATTGGCACTTGCCGGAACGGTTACTACATGTTGTAAGTTTTCGTATGGCTGGCTGGCTGGTAAACTAATTGGTTTATATAAATCAGCTACTTCAATTTCGGTATTCGGAATAATATCCGGCTCATTCAATACTTCTTCTACTCCCCCATCTATCTCTTCTTTTATTGCCGCTCGCATTTCGTTAATGGCATCGTAAGTTAAAACCTGTTGCTCCAGTAAATAACGCTCGTAATTAACTACCGGGTCTTTTTTACCCCAAATTTCAAACAACTCCTGTGGTACATATTTAACGCCTGAAGCTTCTTCGTGTCCACGCATTCTAAAGGTTATACACTCTAATAAAATAGGGCGCGGATTTTTTCTGATTGATTCCGCTAAACCACTCATTACATCATATACTTCTAATATGTTATTGCCATCTATACGGTATGCTTCCATACCATAGCCAACACCTTTATCAACAAAGCTTTTAAACTTAAACTGCTCATTACTTGGCGTTGACAAACCATAACCATTGTTTTCAATTAAAAATATAACGGGTAAGCTCCATACTGCAGCGGTATTTAAGGCTTCGTGGAAATCACCTTCACTGGCACCACCATCGCCACTAAATACTACGGTAGCCTTTTTTTCTTTTTGCAATTTGTTAGCCAAAGCTATTCCATCAGCCACACCAAGCATAGCGCCTAGGTGCGAAATCATACCAACAATATGGTACTCATTGGTTCCGAAATGGAAAGAGCGTTCGCGCCCCTTACTAAAACCATTGGCTTTTCCCTGCCATTGGCTAAACAATTTATTAAAAGGCATATTACGACCTGTAAAAACGCCTAGATTACGGTGTAATGGTAAAATATACTCATCATCGTGCAGGGCTTTAACACAGCCTGCACTTATAGCCTCCTGACCAATACCGCTAAACCATTTACTTACTTTACCCTGACGCAATAAAATAAGCATTTTCTCCTCTATCATTCTGGGTTTCAGAATGGCTTTGTATAAATCAATTAAAAGTTCGTTGCTATAATTTTTGCGGTTATACTGTAACATAATATGCTTTGCTAAAAGTGTGGGCGAAAATAGCAATTATGTTTTTATTTGATGTGATAAAGTTT
Source organism: Bacteroidota bacterium (assembly GCA_040388375.1). Taxonomy (NCBI): domain Bacteria; kingdom Pseudomonadati; phylum Bacteroidota; species Bacteroidota bacterium. Next base: position 333,452 of record JAZKBU010000001.1, read on the forward strand.
ATTGATTTTAACTTCATTACTTTAATCTGGTTTTTTTATATTTTCGAATCGAAAAAGGGAAGGTTTTTGTTTGGTACGAACCACTGATTTTGCTACTAATACGCTAACTGATAAATACATTAAATTCTTTGAATAAAAACTATAACTCCATCATCATTACAGGCCCAACAGCAAGTGGTAAAACTACTTTGGCTGTGCAATTGGCTGCAAATTTACATGGAGCTATTATCAGTGCTGATTCACGACAAGTTTACAGGGATTTAAATATAGGAACAGGTAAGGATTTATTTGAATACAATGTAAATGGTAAAAACATTCCTTATCACCTTATTGATATTGCTGATGTGGGTGCGCATTTTCATTTGTATGACTTCATCACACAATTTTACCACGCCTTTCAACTGATTGAACAACAAAACCAGTTGCCCATTATATGTGGAGGAACGGGTTTGTATCTGGATGCTATTTTAAAAAAACATGAATTAGCTGCTATCCCCAATAATATGGTTTTGCGAAACGAACTTGAATTGCTAGATAATGGGCAACTCATAACAAAATTGCAAAGTTATCAAGCGCCTTTTGAACAAGTAGATTTAAACAGCCACAAACGCTTGGTTAGGGCCATTGAAATAGCTGATTATTTAAGCCAACATACAAAACCTAAGGTTAATTTTATTGATTTAAAGCCTGTTATTTTTGCACTGGATTTACCCAAGGAAACACGCAGGAGTAAAATATCCGTTCGCTTAAAACATCGACTTGAAAACGGAATGATTGAAGAAGTAAAAGCGTTATTGGAAAAAGGCATTAGCCATGAACGATTGCAATTTCTAGGATTGGAATACCAATACATTTCTAAATATTTATTACAGGAAATCAGTTATGATGACCTATTTGTAAAACTGGAAACAGCTATTCATCAATATGCTAAACGCCAAATGACCTGGTTCAGGAAAATGGAACGGGAAGGCTTTACCATTCATTGGCTTGATGCCACAAAAGATATTAACGAAAACATAGCCATTATCAAACAAATAATAAACACCATTGATTGATAATTCATTATTTTCGGCTCAAAAATTAATTACATACGGTACAAAAATATTATTTATATGAAAGCAATTCTTTTAGAAGAACTCAACCAAAAATTAAGTATACACGAAACGGAAATGCCCACTATTGAAGCACACGAGGCTTTGGTAAAAGTAAAGGCTGCTGCATTAAATCACCGCGATTTATGGATACAAAAAGGACAATATGCAGGTATACGTTTTCCTATTATTTTGGGTGCCGATGGAAGTGGTATAGTTGATAAAGTAGGCTCTGATGTAAACCCTAATTGGTTAAACAAAGAAGTAATTATAAACCCAAGTTTAAATTGGGGAAATAACCCGCGTGTACAAGCAAAAGATTATGTAATATTGGGTACTCCAAACAATGGTACTTTTGCTGAATACGTAAAAATTGATGTTCGTTTATTACACGAAAAACCAAGCCATTTAACTTTTGAACAAGCTGCTGCTTTTCCATTGGCAGGTTTAACTGCTTTTAGAGCTACGCTTAAAAGAGCTGCAGCCAAAGCAGGCGAAAATGTTTTGATAACCGGTGTTGGAGGTGGTGTAGCATTGTTTGCAGTACAGTTTGCAGTAGCCAATGGTTGCAACGTTTATGTAACCAGTGGCGATGATGAAAAAATAAATAAAGCCCTACAATTGGGAGTGAAAGGTGGTGTTAACTATAAAAATGCCAATTGGGATAAAGAACTAAAAGCATTATGTGGTGGCTTTGATGCTATAGTTGATAGCAGTGGTGGCGATACTTTTAGTAAGTTAGTTGATATGGCTAAACCTGCCGGACGTATTGCTATGTACGGTGCTACATTGGGTGCATTTAACAGTGGAGTACCTGCTAAAATATTTTGGAAACAATTGGATATTTTAGGCTCAACCATGGGCAACGATGAAGAGTTTGGTGAAATGATTTCATTTATTAATAAACACAGCATAGTACCTGTTGTAGATGAAGTATTTAATTTAGCCGATGCACAAACAGCTCTAGAAAAAATGGGCAATGGAAAACAATTTGGGAAAATTGTGTTGAAAGTATTTTAATAGTACTATCCATCAGGTTGTAAAAAACTTAGCTTTCATAAGCTACTCAAAGTACCTAATTGTTTCAATAACTTAAAACAATTAGGTACTTTGTTATATTTACACTTTATATACTGCTACGTACTTTTTAAGTATTTAGAGTACGTACTCAAAAACCATCAATTTACTATATGAAACCTATTTGGACCAAAATAATAGAACTTACCATTCTTGATAAGAAACAGGACAAAAACCATATAAAACAGGACTATTCTAATTTTGAATTAGCCAAAGGTTTTTTACACTTCAAAATTACAGCCATCAGGTACTTAAAAGATTTTTTCTTGATTACTGCCGGTATTTTTTCGGCTGCATTTGGCTTTAAAGGATTTCTGTTAACCAATCATTTTATTGATGGTGGGGCTACCGGTATTTCTTTATTGATATCGGCTTTAACATCTATTCCGCTTTACTATTTAATTCTATTCATCAATATTCCTTTTATTATTCTGGGTTATAAAGTTATTGGAAAAGGTTTTGCCATTAAAACAGCATTGGCTATTACGGGGCTGGCTGTGTGTTTGGCAACTGTTCAATTTCCTAACATAACAAACGATAATTTATTGGTGGCTATATTTGGTGGATTTTTTCTTGGAGCGGGTATCGGCTTATCGGTTAGAGGAGGTGCTGTAATTGATGGGACTGAAGTATTGGCTATATTTTTAAGTCGTAAACTGGGTACTACCATTGGCGATATTATTATTATTATCAATGTTATTATTTTCTCCATTGCCGCCTATTTGCTTTCTATGGAAATAGCCTTGTATTCCATGATTACTTATTTGGCTGCTTCAAAAACATTAGACTTTGTTATTGAAGGTATTGATGAATACATTGGTGTTACTATTATTTCGGTACACAATGAACCCATCAGGCAAATGATTATAAACGAAATGGGTAGAGGTGTTACGGTTTACAAGGGACAAAGGGGCTTTGGCAAACATGGTGAGAAAGGGGAGATTGATATTGTGTATACGGTAATAACGAGGCTTGAGTTAAACAAGCTGAATACGGAAATTGAAAAAATTGACTCGAACGCTTTTGTTGTGATGAATAGTGTAAAGGATACCAAAGGTGGTATGATAAAAAAGCGTGCACTAAAACACTAACATTATTCGTTCCCCAAAAAAACTATTTAACTTTCTATGTCGACCAACGTTAAAATATTAAATACGGAAATACTCTCCGACAACTGGTATATACTCAAAAAAATAACCTTTGAATACTTAAAAAAGGATGGCTCTTGGATAACTCAAAGCAGGGAAGCATACGACAGAGGTAACGGTGCTACTATTTTACTTTACCATAAGGAACAACAAACTGTTATTTTAACGCAACAGTTTAGGTTACCTACTTATATAAATGGAAACGAAAATGGTTTGTTAATAGAAGCTTGTGCAGGCCTGCTGGATGAAGATAATGCGGAGGATTGTATCAGGCGTGAAACGGAAGAAGAAACCGGGTACAAAATTACCGATGTAAGAAAAATATTTGAGGCTTATATGTCGCCAGGTTCTGTTACTGAAATACTACACTTTTTTATAGCTGAATATACCAAAGACATGAAGGTAAATGAAGGCGGTGGCGTTGCCCACGAAGAAGAAAATATTGAAGTGCTTGAAATACCTGTTCAGGATGCTTTACAAATGATAGAAACAGGTGAAATAAAAGATGCCAAAACAATTATGTTATTGCAGTACATAAAACTGCATAACATTATTTAAAGCCATAAGTTACCTATACCAAACAGCAAAACAAACAGCATGGTTGATATAGCCAGTTGTTTTAACAATGGATCCAATAATAATTTATCGGAAGTATTTTTAACTGTAATAAGTTGTTTTAAAAACAAAGGAAAACTAATCACAAACAACAAGTTTTTCCAGGTAGGCATGTCGTACTGAAACATAACATAAACTAAGGTACATAGCAATGCTATTACTACAATACTATAATGGTATATTTTGCTTTTATCAAAACCTAATAAAGCAGGAATACTATTTTTACCAGCTTGCCTGTCTGAATCAATATCGCGCATATTATTCAAATTAAGCACGCCTACAGAAAACAATCCGCAGCTAATAGCAGGTAAAAATATAGTGGTTGTTAACTGTCCTGTTAGCAAATAATACGTTCCGCAAACGGCTATTAATCCGAAAAAAATAAATACAGAAATATCGCCTAAACCCATATAACCATAAGGGCGTTTGCCATTGGTGTAAGCTATAGCCGCTATAATGGAACCTATACCCAATACAAAAAGGGTTATCACTCCATTTAAACCTATTACATTCATACACGAGTACAGCAATGCTATACCTGTAACTAAACTTAATACTACAAATATTTTAATACCCGTTAGCATTTGCGCAGCACTAATTTTACCTGATTGCACTGCCCGTTTAGGCCCTTTGCGTCCATCGTGGTCTGCACCATGTTTGCTATCGCCATAATCGTTGGCAAGGTTAGAAAGGATTTGCAAAAACAATGCTGTTAAAAGTGTTAGTATAACTGATGCTGTTGATACACCACTGGTATTTAATGCTGCTAAAAAAACGCCCATTAAAATACAAGCCAATGAAAGCATTAATGTTCTTAAGCGAAAAGCTTCAATCCAATTTTTCATATACCTTACATACCTATGCTTATACCTAAACGTAAACGCGGCACTTCATAAACAACAGGAGCTATACTGGTAGTTTGAAACATATCGTTTAACCTGTAATAAGCTACTATATTAATTACCTCGTAACCAATTCTTGCATAAGCATCGTAATTAAAATTTTTGATGTAATTTAAATCACGTACAAAAACTTCCACGTTGTTTCCATTGGCATCTTTGGTTTCATAGTTATACGCATTGGCAAAATTCCATTTAGCCATAGCTCCTGCTTCAGCGTAAAAACCTTTACCTAAACTTACTCTTGCACCTAAACTCAATGAAAGGGCAGTAACCATAAAACGGTCAACACTGTTATTTAAAGTACTGGGGAAACTGGTATTGGTATCGGTTTTTTTGAATGCATAATTCTCCACATTAATACCGAATTGCGAAACCAACTTTAAGTTTTTATGCAATTTATATTTTAAGTTAATAGCTGTATTTACACCCAATGAATTAGCCAATGTACCTTCTAATCCTTTTTCATTAGCACCACCATAAAAAGTAAAATCCAACATCAAACCCAAACTCACCTTATTTTGTTTATTTGTATTTACAGTATCTCTGGTAACTGTTTCCTCCACAACCACTGTTTGTGCCTTTGTATAGGCCGAACCTATGAGCATTAATCCTATAATAGTAATTATTTTTTTCATGTCTTTATTCAATTGTTTTTGAGTATGTATATCCTTCAAAATGAAAATTAAGGGTATAGTTTTTACGTACGTTTTTTGGCTTAATAATTAACTGGGTTACTTCTCTAACGGATATTACTTCGTAGTAAGTAATTTCTCCTTTTTCATTTGTTGTATTCCAATAAAAATTCAATCCTATAGGTGGCCTCCTATCATTTAAATTGGCTTTTTCTTTTTCCTGAAATTGCACAATTTTATTGGTAACCGCAGAGTCAGTGAAAGTAATTTCATACGCCTCTATTGTTTTATCATTCTGTTCTACTTTAAAATTAGCTGTCGCTTTTTTAACTGATGGGTTTGTGAAATATCCGGCCTGAGGAATACCATATCCATGCATGTAATCAAAGTATGGATATAAATGTCCTGCTTTTTGAATTTCGGCAAACAACTGCATATTGGTTAAACTCCTGTTGCCTTGCCAGGCACAAGCAGCAAAACCACTTGTTAAGGGACATGAAAAGGAAGTGCCAAAAGTTTGGCTAATGGTTCCGTTCGGATTAGCTGCCACTACATGCCCGGGAGCACTTACATTGGGCTTAACCCTATAATCGGCACTCGGACCAATGGATGAAAAGTTAATATGCCTGTCAGTATATGGGTTTGTTCCTCCCACACATAATACGCTATCGGCATCGGCCGGTGTAACAATTGTTTTCCATGAATCTTGGTATTCGTTACCGGCTGAGTTTACTATTAAAATACCTTTTTGAGCAGCCACTGTTGCTGCAAATGAAACAACACTTTTTTTGCCATCCATGTCTCTTACGGTGTACCAATCTTTACCATAACCTAACGAGCTGCTTATAATCTGGGCACCATTTTTATCAGCCCATTCAGCCGCAGCCAACCAAAAATATTCTTCCTGTTTATCTTCTTTTATAGTCCATTCGGTACGAGCCAATAAAAATTCTGCATCGGTAGCCATACCCATTTTCACGCCATCAAATACCCCTGTAATACAACTTAAAGTATTGGTTCCATGTGCACCACCTTTGTATACATTTGTTTCTTTTTCAATAAAATCGTAAGTGCCTTTTATCTGGTTATTTTTACGTAAATGCTCAAATGCCATATGCTTATCAGCTCCGCTAAAACCTACATCAAACAAAGCAATACGAATGCCTTTACCTGTTAAACCTTTTTGCTCGAACTCAGCAGCACCAAATCTTCCTGTTTGATAATCTAGGAATTGTTTATTGGGGCCACTGATAGCTGTCTGTGCATTACTACCTGCAATTATTTTTTCATCACTGTTATGGTATTCATCAATAACTTTTACAAATGCATGTTTTGTTATTTGTGCTATCTGCACAGGTGTGGCTTTAACAAACAGCGCATTTAGCCAACGGCTAGCCACTAAAACTGTATTACACGCTGCGGTTACCTGCTGCTCATAACTTTCGTTAACGGGTAAATCTCTTTCATCAAAAAGAGGTAAATGTGCTAACGCTTTACGTTCAATGTTTTTTGCATCAAAGTAAGTATAGGGGTTAAAGCCCTGCGTTGGTTTATCCTTTAAATAAATCACATAAGTTTTTACTTCCTGTGCCCAAACAAACTGGTTACTTACTAAAAGTACAATTATTATTTTTAAAAAGTTCCTCATCATTACGCTACTTATTTTCTATTGTTATAGTAACTGTCCGTTTACAATAATACGTTCTACACAATCATCACCAAAATTATAAGGTATATAAGCCAGCGATGAAATAGGTTTGGTTATAACCAAATTGGCTTTTTTACCTACTGCTATACTTCCATGTGTTTTACTTAGCTCTATAGCATAAGCACCATTAATGGTGGTTGCATTAATGGCTTCGTTAGGTGTTAGTTTCATTTGTGTACAAGCTAAACTTACTACAAAGCCCATGCGTCCGTTTGGCGAACTTCCCGGATTGTAATCTGTAGCCAAACAAACGGGTAAGCCTGCATCTATCATTTTACGGGCTGGCATATACGGAATACCCAGAAAAAAAGAACAGTTAGGCAAACCAACTGGCATGGTATTGCTGTTTTTTAAACAAGCTATTTCTTCGTCACCCGTATATTCCAAATGGTCAACACTTAATGCATTATGTTTTACAGCTACTTGTACACCACCAGTATATCCTAACTCATTGCCATGTATTTTTGCTTTTAAATTATATTTAGAGGCTACATTTAATAAAGCATCTGTTTCTTCCACACTGTAAAATCCTTTATCGCAAAACACATCAAAATAATCAGCCAATCCTTCGGCTGCTATATTGGGCATCATTTCATTTACTATTAAATCAATATAACCTTGGTGATTATTTTTGTAAGCTGTAGGAAAAGCGTGTGCGCCTAAAAAAGTTGATTTTATAGTGATGGGGGATGCTTGTTTTAAACGTGCAATTACACGCAACATTTTAAGTTCGTCTTGTACCGTTAAGCCATAACCACTTTTTATTTCAATAGCTGCGGTACCAAAACGTATTACTTGCCACAAACGCTCATAAGCTTGTTCGTACAAATCGTTTTCGCTCATGGTTTGCAAACGTTTGGCTGAGTTTAAAATACCTCCGCCTGCCTCGGCAATTTCTTCGTAGGTTTTGCCTTTTATACGCATTTCAAATTCTTCTTCGCGCCATTTGGCAAAAACAATATGGGTATGGCTATCTATAAAAGAGGGCATTACAAACCGTTGCGAAGCGTTAATTTCTTCTCCAATATTTTTATCCTGAATATGGGCCTGTAAATCTTTCATAGCACCATAACTATGAATTAAATCGTTTTCAATAAGTATAAAAGCATCGTCAATGGTGGGTAGCACATCCATCTCTTTGCCTTTTTTTAGCAAAACTGAATGCCCATCAACTCCTACTATTTGTTTAATATTTGTAATTAATTTATAACACGCCATAACGCAAACCTCTGTTAATTTGTAAAAATGCAAATGTAAATAGTTATCATAAGTTACATAAAGCAATGCTCATTAAATCCAGCCTTTTCTGCTAAACCACTGATAAATAACTATTGTAATTAAAAACATAAAAATTAATATCCCTGGATAACCATATTGATGGTTTAACTCTGGCATTATTCTAAAATTCATTCCATAAATACCTACTATAAAAGTTAATGGTAAAAAAAATGCAGAGAACACGGTAAGAATACGCATTACCTCATTGGTTTTTTGGCTCGACAGGGAAATATAAATGTTTAGTAAGCTATGAATACTTTCATATATTTCTTCTGTGATGGTTTCTTCTCTTACGTACGTATCACGCAAATCTTCGTAAATGGTATTGCGTTTATGAGAACTGCCTAGTTGGTCAATAACTGTTTTAGTCAGTGTAATTAAACGTTTTTGAACATACATTTTCCGCTTAATTAAATACAGGTTCTTCAAAAAATCGGGGATTCGGTTTTTCAAGAATATGCGTGTTTCGTATAAATCAATTTCATTGTCCAGCTTCATCAAAGGCTCTTCAAAACTTTGCAATGAGTCCTTTACTATTTTACAAATAATATCGAATGGCGATTTGCAAATGGGACTGTTAGCATATTTTTTAACTACATTATTTATAATCTTTGATTCGTGCCTGTGAATGGTCAGTAAAAAATCCTTTGCATAAAAAATAGCAATTTTGCGGGTTAGCTTCTGCATACTATCTGCGCCACCATCGCTGGTTGCATCATAGTTACGTATGATTATAAATGTTTTATCATCCAGCTGTTCAAACTTGGGTAAATGCTCCGGATCTAAACAATCCTTAATGGCCGTTTCAGGTAATCCGTACTGAATGGCTAAACTCATTAACTCCTGCTCACTTGGTTGATTTACATCAATCCAAGTAAATGAATTTTCAGCACCCGATTTTATAGTTTGTAACATAGTTTTACTGAGCGTAATAATAATTAATTTAAAAAATAGTATTTACTGCTAAATTCGTACAATTTTATACGTTATATGATTAAGCAAAAGATTTATTTACTCACTTTCTGTTTATTAACAATAAGTGCAGTCGTTCAAGCTCAAATGATTAATAAAAAAGGAGGCCTTTGTTTCAGGATAGATGATGACCAAGACCCGATTAAGCTAAAATCGATTGATTCTGTTTTTCAAAAAAATGGGGTTCATTTTGTGTACTCGCCTAACTCACAAAGGGCTAACTTTACGCAACCTGCCAGCTTTTGGCCAACAGTAAAACTTTTACAAGACCATGGACATGAAATAGCAGACCATAGCCCGAACCATTACCCACATTTTTTTGAAGTAAATGGAGCAGACACTTTACGTTTTAAAAACCGTGCAGGTGTTGATCATATTAATTTTGTGAATGAATACCCCGTTTTGGGAACGCGTATCTGTTTAAAATATTCTATTCTGAATGCAGGTGGTGCAGGTGATGAAGGTTTGGTTGATATACAAGGCAACTTGCTTATATCAAAAAATAATGGTGAATTTTCAAACAATAAGATTTATGGTGGCAGATATACTTCTCAATTTTATTTCCCAAGTTTAAACTTGTTATGCAGTTACATTCCTAATTTATACAATTTAAACAGCAATGACCCTGACACTATTGAATTGCTTTCATTTTGGAACGAAAAAATAACGATTGGCAACTATAGCAATATTGCTTACAAAAAACTAAACAACTACGATATAAGCGTAGACCCGGAAGGTTTTAAAGTAATGCAACAATTCTCACTCGATATATTTAAGAAAAATGGAATAAATGCACCCACAGTATGGATTCAACCGGGCGGACCTCATCCTTATTTATCAAAATCTTTTATTGCTGATATATGCGGACATGATTATGGATTTAAATCGGCTGCAACGTATCCCGGAGCTATTAAAGGGTTTAACGAAATTGATAACGAGCACGAAAAGCATTTCCATATGCAATGGGGCGATATGTATGAAGAAACCCAAGACTTAACTACCATGAAAGGCATTATAGCTGACAGACAGGCCCGCCATTTAATTACAATGGGCTTAAACCATTTATCTTTTTTTGGTGGTTTCCCTTACCAAACATTATTAAGCAATTTAGACTCTCTTTTACAATGGTGCAATGCCAAACAAATACCTGTTAAAACTTATAGTGAATGGGGAGCTGTATTATATGATTCAATAGCCAAACCAAGCGAAAATGTTTTTCCTTTATTAACTACTGATTTGGATGGAGACAATATGCCTGATGGTATACAAATACTACCTGCTGAGTTAGATAAAACACAAGGAGCGGGTATTACCCCGACTACCAGTATTAAAATAACCCAGACCAAACAAATATTTGGTATAAACAGGTTAAGCGGCGTGGAACGTGATAAAAATATTTTGAAATTTTATGCCAAAGGAACTCCCGGCTCTAACAACTTAGTTTCTATGTATTTTGATTATCCGGAGGTATCTAAATTCCAACAGTTCTCTATTAAATGTACCACCAGTACTTTTACTGAAACCATTTTTGAATGTGAAATTCCTGAAGGAGTAAGTTATATTAATTTATATGGTTATGCCAATATTGATGTAGGTGATATTGCAGTAAGTGGGCTTGAGTTAAGGGGTATAGCTAAACCAAGGTTTAGAACAACTACTTTTAAACGCAGTAACAATAAAACTTTTGGCGATATAAATATGCGTAACTACATAGCTGACGAAGTGTATGATGTTGCTAATCTAACTTTATCAGTATTAAATGCAGGTAACTTTAATGCCACTATAACGGGTAATCAGTTTTTAAAACTGGAGCACAAACAAAATCCTTTCTGGATAGGAAAAGATTCTGTACAGTTAATAGTAAGCAATCCGGCTAACCTTGCCGATACAGCATGGTTCTATTTTCAGTCCAACGAAACAAGTATTTGCAAAATGGAAAAAGTGCAGTTAGTCTATCCGTTTAAGAGCAGTACCGAATCAACCATAACATGGTCAGCAATACCTGCTGATACTTCTTTAACTACAAACATTTCAAACCCAACAGTACAACCACTAGCCGGTACTACTTATACGGCAACGGTTGTAGATAAAAACAGTGTTTCGAAAAATTATGTAATTACTATAAATGTTAAACCAAGTGTTATGTATACCAATGCAAACATTAACAAATACTTTTTAACTACGGATAACCAGTTGGATATTGATATTAATTTACCTTATTACAGTACTGCATTTATCAGCAATATGCCTAAACGCAACAGCCAGTTGGCAAATGGCACTTTAACGGTTCAAAAAGGAAATAACTTGGGTGTTGATACTACTACCATTATTATTTACAATAAGTCGTGTGATATAATTACGCAATATGTAATAACCAGTACTGATGCAAGTGGTATTATAGAAAGTAAATTACCGCAAGTGTTTATTTACCCGAACCCTTTCCATAACTATTTAACTATTGAGAATTTACCATACAGTAAAAACGGTTTTGAAGTAAGTATTTATAATATGGTGGGTAAAGAAATGCATAAACAACATATAGCTCCAAACCAAAATACGGTTAACACCAATTGGCTTCCAACCGGAGTTTATATTTTAAAACTAAATAATGCGGAAGGACTTCAAAGAAGTTTTAAAGTTTTGAAAAACTAAATCGCTATTTATGAAGCAACTGCATTTTATTTTGCATTGCTAAAAAACTGACTACAGAGAAATTACGTTTTTCATATAGAGTGAGTAAATTTTCATAATTAAATGAAAACGTTGGTAACAACAAGCAAAAGCCGGAGGAGTCCGGCTTTTTGCTTTTATAAGTTTGTTTAATTCATTTCTGCAAGCATTATTCACTATATACTCATATAGCTTAGCTTATCAATTAAGCTAATTCTTTATACAAATAAAAAGCTCCTTAATCAAATGTGATGGTTAAGGAGCTTTTTAGAATATCTTTTTAGTGAAACGTTTATACCAAATTCATTTTAATACGTTTACCTATTTCTTCAATATCAGCACGGAATTTTTTGTCTGTTTCCATTAAATCATTAACGGTTTGGCAAGCATGGATAACGGTAGAGTGATCTCTGCCACCAAAATGCATTCCTATTGTTTTTAACGATGATTTAGTTAAGTCCTTAGCGTAATACATGCTTATTTGACGAGCCTGTACAATTTCACGTTTACGTGTTTTTGATTTCACTTGCTCTACCGGAATAGTAAAGTAATCGCAAACTAATTTTTGAATAAACTCAATTGAAATTTCACGTGTGTTGTTCTTCACAAAGTTTTTCAATATCTGTTTAGCTAAATCAAGCGTAACTTCTTTTTTGTTTAACGATGATTGTGCCAATAAACTTACCAAAGCACCTTGTAACTCTCTTACATTGGTATTAATATTATGGGCTACATATTCTACAACGTCTCTGTGTAAATTAATACCATCGTTGTACATCATGTGCTCCAATATGGCTAAGCGTGTTTCAAAATCGGGTGATTGAATATCGGCTGAAAGCCCCCATTTAAACCTGCTTAACAAACGCTCGTCCATTCCTTTTAAGTCTTTTGGAGCTCTATCACTGGTTAAAATAAGCTGTTTACCTTGTTGGTGTAAATGGTTAAAAATGGTAAAGAATATTTCCTGTGTTTTTTGTTTGTTCTCTAAAAACTGAACATCATCTACTATTAATACATCAACTTGTTGGTAGTAATTTAAAAAATCCTGGTTAGAGTTATTTCTGATTGCCTCAACAAACTGGTTGGTGAACTTTTCAATAGGTACATACAAAACTACTTTGTTTTTGTTGTTTTGTTTTACCATGTTACCTATGGCGTGTACCAAGTGGGTTTTACCCATACCCGTTTCACCAAAAAACATCAATGGATTAAAAGCAGTACCGCCCGGCTTAGAAGCAACAGACATACCCGCAGCGCGAGCTAATCTATTATTATCGCCTTCAATATAATTATCAAAAGTTAAGTTATGGTTTAAGTTGGCATCAATATTTACCTTTTTTAAACCCGGAATAACAAATGGATTTTTAATGCTTGAATTTAAAGCTGCACCCAAACCTGCTTCCTGTACATCAATTTTTGAATTGGTGCTGCCCGGTAAGTTTACAACATAAGGATTTGAATTAGAAGTACCGTTTTCTACAATGATATTGTACTCTAAACGACTTCCTGTGCCTAGTATTTGTTTAAGTGTTTTTTTCAGTAGCGTCACATAATGCTCCTCAAGCCACTCGTAAAAAAATTGACTGGGTACTTGTATAGTCAATACTTTACTATCTAATTTTATTGGTTTGATGGGTTCAAACCAGGTTCTAAAGCTTTGGGGATTAACATTATCTTGAATTAATTTCAAGCACTCATTCCACACTGTTTCGCTAGACTGTTCACTCATGTTCATAATACCTTTTTCTGACTGTAAAAGTGTGTGAAAAAGTTTACATGTCAAAGTTTTTTCAACATCTTTTTTTTCAAAAGTCGCATTATTTTTTTTTGTATCTGATTCTAAGGTGTTAAATTTTTTTGAGGACTTTTTTATTGCATAATTTATATGCTTTTGTTAATAAATTGTGTATCATGAAGCACGGGTTTTCGAAAACATTTAATGATTATCAAACAATTGCAAAACCCTTATGGCTCTAGGTTTTCAACATCAGATGTTTGTATCTACAATATCAACATTTTGCGAAGTGTGCATAAACTCATCCCCTATTCGCTCATTAAATGTAAAATCTATCCTTCCTAAATTTAAACCGGCCCATCCAACCTGGTTCACAATTACATTTTTTTGCAGCGCGTTTTTTATAATAGTAGGTTCCTTTAAAAAAGTATGGGTATGCCCACCTAAAACCAAATCTACATGGCTGGTTAGTGGCACCATGGAAACATCACTCACTTTATCGCTATTGTATTTATAACCCAAATGCGATAAACAAATGACTAAATCGCATTTCTTTTCCAGTTTAAGGAAGGAAGCCGTTTTATTTAAACTGGTTACAGGGTCGTTGTATTTAATTTTTCCGTACAGCTTTTGAGGAACCAATCCGTCTAACTCAATTCCTACACCCGTTACCCCAATTTTTAAATTTCCTTTTTTGTATATTTTATAAGGAGCTATTTTATTTTCAATCAAGGTATCGGCAAAATCATAATTACAATTGACAAAGTCGAAATTGGCATTAGGCATTTGTTTATATAAACCTTCCAGTCCATTATCAAAATCATGGTTACCTAACGTAACACAGTCGTAACCCATTTGGCTCATCAGTTTATACTCTAACTCGCCTCCATAAAAATTAAAGTAGGGTGTACCTTGGAAAATATCGCCTGCATCAAGCAATAAAACATGTTCTTCCGTTTCGCGTATTTTTTTAATCATGGCGGCTCTCACTTCGGCACCACCCAAACCAGCATAGTTTTTATCGGTTTTATCAAATGGATCTATCCTGCTATGCCAATCGTTGGTATGTAAAATGGTTAACCTGGTTTGTTTCCCATTAGCCAGCAAACTTAGCGGACTGCTTACCAATGAAACACCCGCCAATAATAAACCTGATTGCTTTATAAACTTACGTCTATTTAACTTGTTCAATTCTTCCATCTAAAGTGCTTTTAACTGATTGACCATTTTTTCCTTTTATACGCAGATTGTTAATCAATGCATCGCGTACCATTATATTTAAATTGGTAACCGATTTGGCATTTTTCATTGGTTCTGTTTTATCGCCACCATTGGCTACATAATCATTGGTTATAATGGCATAGGTTTTATTTTCATCAAATACGGTATTATTAATAGTTGCATTCACTATTTTATTATTGCTTATGCTCAACCTCAATTCCTTTGAACAAGGCGTTCCATTGTTTTCAGCGACTAAATCAAATAACTTTTTACAGTCAGCACCACCTAATTCTACTACTACCAGATAATTGTCAAAAGGAGCCAGTTCAAATATTTTACCAACGCTTATATTTCCTTTTGCTATACTACCCACACGTAAGCCACCATGATTATATATACAAAAATCAACTGGCTTGTTATAGTTTTTGGCAGCATAATCCATTAATTCATCGCACACAAAATTACCAAGCGTACCTTCAGGCAATTGTTTATTCAGGTCTTGTTCATTGTAACAAAGTACTTCGCTCATTAAGCTATCCAACTTAATTTTATACGGAATAATTAAAGAGGCGCTTTGCGTATCAGTTAACTGCAAAGAGTCTTTATTCATTTTTAAATAGGAAACCTTTGAGTTGGAAACAACCAAAGGGGTATGACATTGACTGAATGTCAATACTATTAATAAATATAAAAATATATTTTTCACCTCCGCAATATAACCGATGAAAACGGATGGTGTATTATGAATATGTGAAAATTTACAATGCCTTATAAGCCTTGTGCCAACACATCAGCAATATGCATTACCTTTAGTGAACTTCCTTTTTTGTGTAGTATGCTGTTTAAATGTAATAAACAGCTATAATCAGTTGATATAACTATTTGTGCGCCACTTTCAATAATGGCATCTATTTTTTTATTACCCATATGAACGGATAAATCGGGATTGGTTACAGAAAAATTACCGCCAAACCCGCAACACTCATCCTGGTCTTTTATTTCAATTAACTCTAAGCCTTCTACATTGTTTAATAAAGCCCGTGGCTGGGCTTTTACATTACAGCCGTTTAAACCGGTGCAGGTATCCATAAAAGCGGCTTTAGCAAAAAACTTGGAACCTATATTGTCTTTTTTTAACACATCAACCAAAAACTCGCTTAACTCGAATGTACGTTTTTGTAGCTGACGAAACTTATTATGGTATGATGAATTTTGAAATAACAAATCATAAGAGTTTCTAATCATACCTGTGCAAGCGGTAGAAGCACAAACAAAAGTTCTGTCGGGAGTAATTTCATTCAAGAGCTTTTCGCTTACTTGTCGGGCATCGTTCCATTGGCCCGCATTAAAAGCAGGTAAGCCACAACATGTTTGTTCTATATTATAATTAACCTGGCAACCTGCTTTTTCAAGCACCTTAACCATGTTAAACCCTGTTTGCGGGTTAAACTGGTCAATAAAACAAGGTATAAATAAATCTATTTTCATTGTAATACTACTTAGGTTAATTTACGCTACTTGTATAACTCTTAAAGTTTTTTATCTGCACAATAAAAACCAATCCAATTAAAAAATAAATGGCCAATGCCACAACGGATAAACGCATGTTATGGGTAATGCCATTTAATAATCCGTAACTAAAAGTACCTAATACAATGGCGCCTTTTTCGCATACATCGTAAAAACTAAAAAAAGAGGCGTTGTCTTTTGTACCTTCTGGAATCAATTTAGCATAAGTGCTTCTAAACATAGACTGTATACCACCCATTACTATACCTACCAAAGCACCTAAACCCATAAAATGTATAATTACTTTTTTTATTTGTGTTGTACCAAATGTAAAATACGCTGGCGTATCAGTAATTAAATAGGCTAAGAAACAAATGACTATCCAAACAATGATGGTTATAATTAAAGTATAAATATTGCCAATGGCTGCTGAAATACGGGAAAAGGCCCAGGCTCCTAAAATAGCTATCAATTGAATAACCAAAATAGTTCCTATTAAAACGGAAGTATCTAAATGCAATTGTTCTTCGCCAAATAAACTAGCTACGTACATAACTGTTTGTACACCCATACTGGCAAAGAAAAAACCACATAAGTACTTTAATAAGGTAGGTTGTGTTTTTACCTGTAACCAAACCTTCTTTAATTCTTCAAATCCTTTATTTAAAATATTGCCTTCGTATTTTTTATTGGAGTGTATTTCTGGTACATTCTTAAACATAATCTGTGCAAAGCCCGCCCACCAAATACCTACCGATACAAACGATAAACGGGTAGCAATGCCTGCATAAAAACTTTCGGCTTCTTTTAAGGCTCCTTCAGCTCCCATGTAAGGGTTGGTGGTTAACAATTCTACTGCCTTGCTTTGAATAGAAAAAAACCAATGGGGCATCATAATAGTTAACAGGTTTATAATTAATAATATTACACTACCTATATAACCCATTGAAAAGCCTTTTGCACTTACTTTATCCAGCATATCCTCACTGGCTATTTCCGGTAAAAATGCATTGTAAAAAACAATACTCCCCGCAAAACCAACCAAACTAAGCATAAATAAAATAACACCAAAGCCTATGGTATCGGCTGTAAAAAAATACATGCCCATACAACTTATGGAACCTGTGTAACAAAATAGTTTCAGGAATAACTTTTTGTTCTGTTTAAAATCGGCAATACCAGAAAGCAAGGGACTTAAAAAAGCTACTATTAAGAAACCTGCTGAAACAACAAAGGAGTATAACTCTGACCCGATTACTTTTAACCCGAAAATATTTAAGTAATAAACTCCATCAACCATTGCACCTTGTTCAACAGATGCTACTTTACACATTTTATTAAAATAAATAGGGAAAATGGCGGTGGCTATGGTGAGGGAAAAAACCGAATTGGCCCAATCATACATGGCCCATGAGTTGATTACTTTCTTATTATTAAGTTCCGTTTTAAGCATGATTGGAAATACGTAAAGGCGCAAGATATTTTTTTGCCGCAATAATTATTCAATTGTTAAAGGATTATTTGTTAACAAGCTTTGTGGCATACTAGCTATGAGAACAAAGCCTCTTTTGTGCTTATATTTTTTAAAAGAAATGGTACGTTTTAAAGAAATACGTACAAGCAAAAAACGGAAAATAAAAAAACCCAGCAATTGCTGGGCTCCTAGTTGCGGAGGCAGGACTCGAACCTACGACCTTTGGGTTATGAGTTTTATTTCAGTTTTGCAGGAGTTAATGTTTACGGGGCTTTGCGGGTGCGAAGTGGTACGCATCCGTACCACTTAATCGTACCACTAATATTTAGTTAATATTTTGTCGCGCAGTTTTACGTTAATTTTTAAACTATTGGTTCCATCGGCCATCATTGGCCCCTCGTTCAGTATTAACCAATTAAGGCTAATACCGGGAAAGCCTTTGGCAAACTGCCCTATAATTCTTAGGCCCATATTGGTTTTAGCAAATTTTAAATTGCTTAATGAACTACCTGGAATGTCTAAGTACTCGGCCATTACTGCCCAGTGTTGAAATTCCCCTTTTTCAAAAAGTAACTGTATGTTTTTTGAAATATGCTTTTTTAATTGTTTAGCGTTCATTTTTTGTTCCTTTCTGTGTTTTCACTCTCATTTAAAGTAAAAAATTTTTCAGTTGGCTGGTAATTAATCTGTATGTAGTATTTGTTGTCTATGCACTCAAAATTATAGGCATCACAAATAGTTTTAATTTGCACAAGGGTGTAGGTATTCATTTTTCCAATAATTGTTAACTCCTCGTCTGTTATTTCTATTTGCGTTAACTCTTCGCTTGCCAATGATAACAGCCTTACTATTGGAAAAAGTAAATCTACCGGAATATTGTCTTCGCCTGAAATTTTGTTTACTACTATCTTATTATTATATAGTTTGTTGTGTAAAGCAATAAAGCCGGTTATAATTTTTTGGAATGACTCCCCCTCTTTTATTGGGTATAATTCATATTTAATTATATTCAGTTCTTTTTGTATAGTAGCGTACATATCTAAAAACTGTTCGCGGCTTTCATTCAAATCTTTTTGATCGTCTACAGCTTTTATTATATCTACCAAAAAAAACAAAAACGACTCTGTAAATACCGTTCTGTTTTTAAGGGAATCAAAATATTTATTTTTGATTTCATTTAATTGTATTATTACTGCTTGGTGTGCCGCCTCTTTTTTCTTCAGTTGGAAATTTGCGTTACTTACTTTCCTTTTGGCAATTACAATTATAAAAAACACGCCAGTAAAACACACCAGCATTGTGCATGTTCCTGCAATGAATACATAAGCAATTGCATTGTTCATATCAGTAGTTAGTTTTATATTGATACAAAGCCCCCAGTAATGCTGTGTTACAAAAAATATTTGCCAATTTTACGGTACTAAACACGTCAGCCTGGTAATTAATAGGTATATCTTTTGCAAAAAAGAAAGCAATCCAACTTATACTATTGTAAGCCGTTAAAGCTATTATAATAATTAGTTCATAAGTTCGTGCTCCATCTTGTTTTAGCCACTTTATGCCATGGTTTATACAAATACCCAATACGCCAATACATTGTAGCGTTCGGCCATAACGTGGAAAAACAGAATTGCTCATTAACTCATAACACAATACGCTTACTACTATTAAAAAAACAAGCATGTAGTATTTAAACAAGTGTTTGTTGGCTTTATTTAGTGTAAAATACACTATTATAAAAAGTAACTCCAGTGCACAGTAAGCACCGGTAAAATAACTATGGTTTAATTTAGCTATATAAAAACAGTAACTAATTAACTCGCTTAGTGCTTTAAAGCCAATAAAATAAACTATAACCTTTATGTTATTAGATAAAAAGAACGACTTAATACTCCCAACAGCATATAGCAGTGTTGGGAGTATTGAAAACATACTTATATAAGCGAGTATATTTAGCACTACAAGCCGTTTAAAATATTAGCTGCCCCGCAATGAGGTGGGCATGTCCAGGTATCATCAACAACTACATCAAGCATGTCGTTTTCGCTTGCATCGGCTGCTACTATTACAAGCGTTTTTTTACCATCTTTTAAAGCGTAGTACATGCGTAAGTACTTTGCGCCCTCTTGGTTTATTAAAGTTTTAATTAAATCTACATCTACCACTTGGGCTAATGTGGTTTCGCCTGTAGCGCGATAGTTAGCAGTATATTCTGCTCCTAATTCTTTGTCAATAATTTGTCCGGCTGGTGTTGGCATAATTTTTATTTTTTTATAGGGTTTGTTTTTTCAAATTTATGTTGTCTTTCTCCAAAATCTTTAACCACTTTTAGGGCTTCAGTTACTTTTTCTTCGTGTGTTAATGTACTAAGTCCGTTATCTTCGATTATTTTTTTTAAGCGGGTATTTTCGGTAGTTAATTTTACTATTTCTTTTAAGTGTTTATAGGCCTCTTTTTGCCAGTATTCAATACTCTCCTCATCATTTTTATTTTTTCCATATTTAGCCGGAGGCTCTTCTACTATTTGCGTGTCAATATCAAATACAGAAATGTCTACACTTAATTCTTTACAGGCTAATTCTAAAAAGTCTTGTTTTAAATATTTTTTATCAAACAACCGTATCAGGTAAGTCCTAGATACGGGAATACTCGCGGCAAAATCTTCCTGTCGGTAACCCTTTTCTTTTATTAGTTTTTTTAAGATTCCCCCTTGTGTTAACATTTTTTTAATGGTTTAATGTTCATAACTTTTCCGCAAAATGTGTTGACATTTTGGAAAATGTGTATACATTTGTATCAAGATTTGTAACAAATATAGCAACAAACATGAAACAAACAAGTAAAACAAAGGCAAAAGCGCGGTTATGCGATACCGTTACCGAGTTACTTTTAAGTAAAGAGGCTTATATGGGCCATTTAGCCGATGAGGTAGGAGTAGATGCATTTACCATAAAACGCCAGCTAAAAACACAGTCGCCAACACTGTGCTTACCGCAGTATTTAACTGCCATTAATAAAATTCTTAAAGAGGAGCCTAAATACCAAGCTATTGAGGCAGATGCTATAGTTATAGTTTCTTAAAACCAACCAAGCCCCACACATTTTAACCCTTATAAAAATTATGCTTAACACAATTATTGACCACGCAAAGCTTGTAATACTGCAAGAAAACACGTTTGACCTGATTATTAAATTTACCACCACCAGTAAGGGCGTAGATACCCACAAGCGCGAAAACTATTCCCTTAAAGATGCAAACCAGGAGTGGTTAGTAGGCTTGCTAAAAGAGCAAGAAACCGTATTGCTAACACCCTACAAACCCGAAAACCAGTACGCCACCTGTACTATTTATGCAGCCAATACCAAGGGTATTGAAATGTGGGGTAACCCGTTTTTAGTGAGCACCGTATTTGCGCAAAGTTTTTCGTTCGATTAATAACCCCACCATTAATAGCCTCTCACCCAATGGAAAGTATATTTTATCAGCAAAACTATAACAACAAATTAGACTGCCCAGTGCATACCACTATTAGGCTTTATAACCCAAGCAAGTTTGCAGTGGGCAAAGAGTTTAACGAGTATCTCATTTGTAAAAAAGACACACCGGACAGTTTTATGCTTGATGGCAAAAACGTTATAAAAGTAGCTACAGTAAAATGTATTGAAGTAAAGGTTTACCAGCTAAAGGACATTACAAGTTCAATGGCATGGATAGACACAGGCAAGGGCCTTGCCTATCTTAAAAGCTTGTTAGAGCATATTTATGCTAGAGAACTAAAAACTAACCCAAACCCACATTTCCATTGGGTGTTGCTTAAAAACATTAATCACCAATAACCCCATTTCCTATAATGAGCGCAGATATAGCACAAGCCGAATACAAGTTTACTACCGCACCGTTTACTTTAAAAGTAACTGCTTTTAAGCAAGGCAATACAGGTATGGTAAGCGAGTGGGTAAACACCCGCACACAAGCCAAGCAAGAGCCTAACCAGGTAGAAAGTAAAACAATGATGTACGAGTATTTAACCAAGGCTATACCTCACATATACCAGTTGCTTGCCAACAGTATTGATACACCCATAGTATACGCCATACAAGCACCCGGCTACGAAAAGTACACCAAAACATACATGCCACAAAACTAACTATGAAAGAGCTCTTTTTTAATGTAGCAATGGTAATGTACATGGGCAGGCACCAACTGCTAAGCCGCCAGGTAAGTAATGCGCTTAATAACTACCCGGGTGATTATAATAACAATGAACTAGCCAACTTAATTGAACTTAGAAATACACTTTACAGTGCCCTTTTACACTTGGTACCAGCAGACTTTTTACTGCGCCCCGAAAACGAGCCCAGCCGCTCCCTGTTTTATACTATGCTAAGCCAAAACGGTAACCATAGCCAAATAGCTATAGGCCCGCGTTTAAACATTAATAGCCAAACCAATGAGTACAAATAAGCGCAACATACTGGTTGATGTATTTAGTGGTGTGGGTGGTTTTGCCCTGGGCTTTAAAAATGCCGGAGTACCCATACATAAGCACTTTTTTAGTGAGATAGATTTACACGCAATAGCCAACTATAAATACAACTTTCGCAATGCACAATACCTCGGATCCGTTAAATATGTTCGACACATTATTAACACCATTAATGCCTACCGAAGAGCGGGCGACACCCTCATTTTCGTTTTCGGATCGCCTTGCCAGGATTTCTCAATGGCGGGAGAGCGTGCCGGCCTTGGCGGAAACAAATCAAGCCTTATCCGCTTTGCCCTCTTTCTTATCAAATGGCTTAAACCTGACCTATATACCTGGGAAAACGTTAAAGGAACATTCAGCAGCAACGCTGGCGCAGACTTTTGGACAATTATCAAAGCCTTTGCCAACTGTGGGGCATATAACATCGAATGGCAATTGCTTGATACAGCATGGGTATTACCCCAAAATAGAGAGCGGATTTATATTGTTGGACATGCTACAACAGGAAGTACCAAAAAAGTATTTCCTATCCAAGAAAATGATCGATTATTTGGAAAGACGTTCGCTACAGAAAAACGATCATCACAAGCCGAGAATTGTTCAACAATAACCCACAATTTTGGAAGTAATGCAGATAGTACTTTTATAAAAGTAGCAACTAATAATGCAAAAGGTTTTGAAGTAGCTGGCCCTGGTGATAGTATAAACTATAGCAACATAAATAGTACTACACGCAGGGGCAGAGTAGGAAAAAAACCTGCTTCCACATTAGATACCCATGCAAACTTAGCTGTAATTGATAATACAGAACAATTACGGAGGCTTACTGAAATAGAGTGCGAGCGGTTACAAGGCTTTCCTGATAACTGGACACAATACGGCTACATGCCACTAAAAAAAATAAGCCAAAACAAGTTTAACACCCTTACGGCCACGGAGCAAATAGCCGTGTTCCAAAACACCGTAAAAAAGCCCATTTCAAGCACCCAGCGTTACAAGCAAATGGGTAATGCAGTAACAGCCGAAATAGTAAAAAAAATAGCCATTAAACTAGAATTACCAGCATAAAAAATTATCGATGGGAGCCAAAAAAGTAAAAACAGTAAACAGTATAAGTGGTGGTAAAACCAGTGCTTACATAGCAGTGCACTACCCTGCCGATTACGAAGTATTTAGTGTGGTGTGTATAGACGATAAAGAATGCACCCCAACCGACAAAGCACTGATAGACTATGCCAACAACAAACTGGCCCCTTTCCATGCTGAATATGGTGATTTTATAGCCACTGCCGAGTTAGATGAAACATTGATAGCAATGATGGATTTGGAGCAATACTTAGGCCGCGAAATAATTTGGGTACGAGGTAAAAGCTTTGATAAAATACTAACCACCGCCAATACCCATGGTGGTGCTCCTAACCGCTTACCAAGTTGGGCTCGCAGGTATTGTACCGATGAAATGAAGTTAGTACCAATATTTAAATGGTGGTTAAACAACGTAGGCGAAAAAGTAAACATGCGCATAGGTTTCAGGTTTGATGAGTTTGATAGAATGGAACGCTTTTTTAACAACTCCGATCCATGCAACTTTAAAATAGCTACCAGTTGCAGCTTACGGGGCCAACGCCAACAAAAGCACACCAATTTTAATTGGAGGTTTTGCCACTTTCCATTAGTAAAAGCAGGTATTACCGAAACTATAGTAAAAGACTATTGGGCAAACAATGGGTGGTTAACTCCCAATTTATTTAACACAAACAGCCACCAAATAAACTTTCCCCCAATTAGTAATTGTGTAGGCTGTTTTCATAAAAAAGTAGAAACACTAAGCATTATGAGCCACATAGCACCAGCTAAAATGAGGTGGTTTGCTTTTAAAGAAACCCTTGGCAAAGGCACCTGGTTAGATAGCCAAATTACCTATGCTGAAATTATAGAAAATAATAAAGACTGGATACCCGAAATGTTAAGCGAAAGCTTAAGCCATTGCGATAGTGGCGGTTGCCACGATTAATAAACTAATAACTAGAACTAACCCCTTAACCAATATGTATTCAACAGAACAAATAGAAGCCCGCTTTAAATCGCTAAGCCTTGAAATAGGGCAGCTTTACAAAATTATTGATAGCGTACCCAATGTAGATTTAAAAACCAAAAACGATGCCTACAGCCTTATTGGTAACATGAGTTACGAGGCAAACAAGGTAAAGGCAATTATTAACCAGGAAGTAGCAAGAGTAGCTACCGCCATAGCTGTGCCAAAACCATGAGCCCACAATTATTTATAAACGAGCACCGCCTGGCCCGTTTAGGTTTTGCCGAGTTAAACGGTATAAACCTGCTATGCCAGGCAGTTATAGCCAAGGCCGATAACGATGCCGAAAAAGACAACTATACCCAACTGCAAAGCAATACACTGAAAGTAGTTAGGCGCAAGCTGGTAAACGAAAACATTATGAGTTACACCGGTATGGATATAACCCAGCAACTCATTTTTTCCGACACCATGCCCAACATACGCATATACACCAGCATGCAAAAATACTTTGGGCGCGAAAGCAACTTTGTTTGGCAGGACTTAAAGGAAATGTACAACGTTATTAAAAACAAACGTATGCGCAACGTAGGCGAGAAAACCCTGCGCGACATACAATACCACCTTAACGAGCATAACCTATTAGACGAACCACCACCAATAGTAATACAATAATGAGCACAGCTACAGAATACATAATTATACAGGGAGAAATGGCATTGTTTTACTCTACCACCATTGGTAAAAAAACAACCTTTTTCCAAAACATAAACATGGTTTTTAAAACCCGTAAAATACTTGTTTATAAAAACAAAGCCCAGGCGCAAAAGGTGGCCGATAAAAACAATGCCGCCCATAACACCAAATTTAAAGTAGTAGAGTTAAAGCATGTAGCCACCAAGCATATTTTAATAATAGGCTTACCCCAGTCAGGCAAAAGCACCAAGGCTTTAGCATTAGCCCAAAGCAACTGCCCGCATAATGGTAATGTATATCAGGTAATGAGCCCTACCGACTCATTTAAAAGCAAACTTGCTGGTAGTACGGCCCTGGTAATAGATGAAATACCCGCTGATGCCCACTTAACCAAGTGGATAAAACGAGCCAAAGCCATACAGAAAACTAAAATAATACTTACCTGCCAAACTACCTGCGAGGAGTTAAACCAACTCATTTACGACAAAACACTGCTTGAAAACTTTGAAATAATAGAGTGCTCAAAGCATGAGAGCACCGAGGCAAAAGCCGTAGCCGCTGTAAAACGCATGTTACAACAGCCGCCTTTAGTTGGCCCGTTTAAGCCATACCCAGGCCGTACCCGTAACCATTAATTCATAAATCAAACCATGCAAAAGTATAACGTAATAAGTATTGATCCGCCCTGGCAGCAAAAAGCCGGTCGTAAAATTGACAGCTACAAAAAAGTTGGTGGTAAACAAATTTTCAATACCAGCACCAATAAAACGCTAAACCTACCATACAACACACTAACTGTTGAGCAAATACAATCTGTTAATATTGGTGAGTTGGCTGCAGATGATTGCGATTTATACGTATGGGTAACAAACGCCTACCTGCCAAAAGTATTTGCCATAATTGAGGCCTGGGGTTTTCGTTATTCAACTACCATAGTTTGGGCCAAAAATATGTTTGGTGGTGGCCTTGGCGGTGCTTTTAAAATAAATACCGAGTTTTTAATTTATGCTAAAAAAGGCAATTTAAAAGCATTAACAACCCATAAGGGCACTTGGTTTAACATAAAGCGCACCTATGTAAATGGCTACCCCAAACACTCAACCAAGCCAACATTTTTTTACGAGTTAATAGAAAAAATTTCACCTGGTAAAAAGTTAGAAATATTTGCCCGCAATACCCGTATTGGTTGGGATTGTTTCGGCAATGAAGTTGCCAGCACAGCACCCGTAACCATTAATTCATAAATCAACATTCACAAATCAAAAATCCAATCTGTGGCTAAAAAAGATACCATACTAACCTATACCGAGGAGCGTTTAAAAGCCCTTGGCATAACACCCGAATACAATGCGGCCAGTATTGTTGTAAACGATACCAGCCAGTTTCCGCATACTACTACCACCAAAGCTGCCCAATGGTTTACCGAGTACAATCCGAATGAAAGCGATAAAATGCCAAACGATATGCTTACCGGTGCTATGCAGTTTTTATACCTTAACTTAGATGGTACCCAGCAAACCTATAGAACGACCGATAACCGCCACGAAAAAAAGTATTACATACACCGCTTACACCCTACCCAAGCCACCAAGGATCGCAAGTACTTTCAGCCAGCCAAAAGCGGTAGCCATTTGTTCCATACCCCTGGTATAATACATGCCTATACAAACCAGTTAAAAGTAAACCGCTTGTATTTAATAGAGGGGCAGTTAAAAGCCTTTGCAGCCTGGCAGGCAGGTTACATACCAGCTACCACCAAAAAAGGCAAAGGTAAAGGCGGTGTGGTGCCCGTACCCGAGCAACACACCATACAAATTATGGGTATGATGGGTATAACCCAAAGTGGCGATGCCGATTACACCAAAGAAGTAAAAAGCCGCAGTGCTATTGATAGTATAGTAACAGGCAAACGTTTTCACGATGATATAATGGAGTACATACGCGTATGCCGGCCCGATGAAATAGTAATAATATACGATGCCGATTGCAAGCAAATGGCAAGCTGGCATAAAGAAAACGAACCCAATAAGGATTTAGGCAAACGCTTTTTAGATTTTTTCAATGCCCTGCGCAACATACGTGAGTACGGCAAGGGAGTGGTTAAAGATGTATATTTTACCCATATAAAAGAAGAGTATTTACTACAAAAAATTAAACCTGGGGCTGATGATGTGGTAAAAGGGTTAGATGATTTACTAATACACACCAACCCCGATAAGGTAATAGAAGATTTACAGCAGCTAACCCAAAGCCGCACCTATTTTGAATGCATAAACCTAACCACCGAAAGCAATGCCAACATACGCAAAGCCTTTTTGCTTACCAAAAGCAAAGGCGGAGTGCCAGATATGTTTTACCGCAAGTTCGAAGCCTATATAAACAGCACCCCTTTTAAATGGTGTGGTAGTATATACATTAGCGAGGGTGGCGACCTTAAAATGCAAAAGCATGCCGACTCCGAACAGTTTAAACGCATAGGCTGCAACTACATGAAAGTAGTTTACATACCCAATAGCAAGGGAGTATTTGAGCGCAAGTACGAGCCCTGGAAAAAAACCGAAATAACCAGCGATTATGTAAACGGCCTTGGTATAAAAAACTTTTTAGATACCATAGAAAAATACGATGCCCCGTGCAATGTACCCGAGCACGATCCTGAAAAATACCAGCAAGATATAATAGGCCCCCATGGCGGCAAAACCTTTAACCTGTACTATAAGGTTGACCACGATATAGAAAAAGGCGAGTGGGCCGCTACCGAGCGTTATTTAAAACATGTGTTTCAGGATAAGTACGATGTGGCACTGGATTGGTTAACCATACTGTACCGTTACCCCAACCAAAAGTTACCCGTAGTATGTTTGGTTAGTAAAGATAAAAACACTGGTAAAAGTACCTTTTTATGGTACCTGCGCGAGTTGTTTAAAGAAAACGTAACCGTAATTGGTAATGCCGAAATACACGATAACTTTAACGATGATTATGCCAGCAAGCTGGTTATAGGTATTGATGAGGCCATATTTGATAAACAGGTAGTAATAGAGCGTATAAAAAGCTGGGTTACCAGTAACCGCATAAAAATGAATACCAAGTTTATGAGCCGCCAGGAAATAAGCTTTATAGGCAAGTTTGTAATTACCAGTAATAACGAGGATAGTTTTATACGTATTGATGATGATGAGGCCCGTTTTTGGGTAAACAAAGTACCTACCTTTCCTGATAAAGACCGCGATCCACATTTGTTAGATAAGCTAATGGGCGAAATACCCGCTTTTCTGCATTACCTAAAAAGCGAGCACACTATAAAATACGCTAATGTAGATAGGCTTTGGTTTGGTAAAGAAGTAACCAATACCGAGGCTTTAGAAAAGCTAAAAACACAAAGCGTAAGTTGGGGAGTAAGCAGTATAAGGCACTATGTACGTGAGCAATTTAAAGCCCACCAGCAAATAGACTTATACTTTACCTGCGATGATCTGTTCCAAAACTGCGACCGCAAAGGCAATAACGTAAACGCCCAATACTTTCAAAAGTGCTTAACCAAAGAAATGAATTTAGAAAGCACCTGTTGGCGTGCTCCAAAGTTTGAGGTAATAGAAGAAACCGAGAGGTTTTATGTAATAAGCCAACGCAGTAAGCCGCTTAACTTTTACCACTTTAAGGTAGAAGATTGTTTACAACCAGCCGAGTACAGCCTATGGATAAACCCCGATGAGTTAAAAGAAGTGCGCGAAGAAAAACGCAGCTTTAACAACACCAGGCGCGAACTCATTTACTTTATACCCGATGCTGATAAAAAGCCAGCCGATGATAATACCAACGCAAACGATTTACCATTTTAAAAACCAAAAACAATAACAATATGACTCATATATTTATTTTAACAATGCTCCCAAACGCTCAATTTCCTGTAAGGTTAGGCGTTTTTAGTACAATTAAAAAAACACTTAACCACACAAAAACAGGGCCGGTACTCTCGCATAAAATAACCGATAGCGATCGTGCATTTATAACGCAGTTTTTCAATGCACCTGATCAGTTTCATTATGAAACCGACATTATCAGTATAGAAAAATGTTTTGTTGATTAACCTTAATAACCCCCACCAAATGAATACAAAACTATTTACCCCAGCCGATATACCCAACGTAAGCACTGATGATAAATACAGCGTTAACGTTTTTACTATAGATGAGGATAACCACCCCGCTATAGCATACTATAATTTTGAAAATGGCCTATGGTTTTTTGTTGCTGGGGATTATGCCCCAACCTCAGAAACTAAATGGCATTGGTATTACCCACCTGTAGCCGCACACAGTGGTATAGATAACAACTACTTGTTAAACGAAACAATTTTTAGTAAAATTTTTATTGTTGATGGTAAACAGCAAGTACTTATAACTAGGGTTATTGGTAACGATGTGTTTTATGAGTTAGAAGTAAAGGCACATTTAAAAAGGACCATAGTTACAACTACAGTAAAATTTATGAGTGTAAATGAAAGAGATAATGCGTTTGACCACTACACTGCCGAAAAAGCCGGTAACTATATTAGAAACCTATTACCTAACATTTATTACCTATAAACTATGCACCCACAACTATTCCCCCCAACCCAACTGCCAAAGCCCAGCACTGATGATGCCGCTTTTAGCGATGATGTTTTTATTATAGATGAAAATAACAACCATGGCATGGCGTATTATAGTTTTCAAAATGGTAAATGGTATTTTTATACCGATACCAATGTAGATTACATTACCCCTAGGCCTGCATCAAAGTGGCTTTGGTATTACCCCACAGTTACATTTCCTAAAAGTGCTTTGGTAGATGAGGTAACTTATAATATAGTACAAAAAGGCACCATATTAATAGCCCACAATCCGCTTATTAAAGAAAATATACCCATGCTAATTGTAGGCAAGGAATATACTGTATCAACTAAAGTTAGGTCATTACCAGTTAACAGTCTTTGTTTAAAATCAGAAATGTATGAAGAGCACTACTTTGACTTTCCACACTACGAAGATTTACAAAAAGGTGCCCCCTCATTTTTAGATTATTTCACTATTAAACCGTACGAAACAACATGAAAATAACCGAACATACCCCAATTCATTACTTTATTAAAGAAGAGTATAACCATGCTTTTCATCAAATATACCTATACAGTTATTTAGAAATACCTCAACAGGATAACTATTCACGTTTTAAGCAAATGGAAAAAATACGCCTGTTTTTTAGCAAGGATTTGGATAACCATGAGGTAGGAGTTTTTGAAATTAATTTTGGTAGAAACGATTGTATGTACTCAGGGCATAAAACACTAAAAGAACTTGTTAAACAAAAAACTTCCAATTCTTCAATTGAAAACTTTAAAGTAGCTAACCAGGAGCAATATTTAGCCCTGCGCCAAAAAGCTTTCGATATTTATTTAAGCCACCCAAAAACCAATTTTGATAAACTACAAATAGGTTCAGAATATAAAAGCTAACAGCATTTTCAGGCAATTGCAGCAAACAACATTTCAAAAAACAGTAACTAAAAAAGGTAACTAAAAACTGAATTATGAATATAACACTAAACAGCTGGTGGTACATACCAAACGAAAAAAAAACATTTGTAGTAACAGATAACGGCTGCGCAGGTAGCGACATAATACTAATACTACCCCTTTACAGCGATTTGCGCGAAACCAAAAGCAAAGCCACAATGCTTGACCGTATTAACAAAAAAACAATACTACCGCTTGACAGCAACGGTAATATACCAAAGTAACTAACCCTTTAAAACAAATACATACACTCATGAACACAAACTTACAATTGAGCAAAAATTTAACGCTCGACAGCATTCAAGAAAACAACTTTAAAGCCAACTACCTAATAGCAGTTGTTTGTTACTTCACCTTTTTTGGCGAGTGCGCCACCGCTTACATTTCTATTGCCAAATTGGATGGCCCGAGCCCCTCTTATGCAATGATGGAAATGGATGAGGGCGATCTGTTTGAGTCTTTCACAGAAAAATTGGAAGACGAAGACATTTGGCAGCAAATAGTTACCGAAGTTAAAAAGTATAAAGCCGATTGGGAGGCTAAACAATTAAGCGATCAATAATTATGAAATACAACATACGCAAGCAAATACAATACACAATGTTTTTATACACCACAGCCTATTTGGTTTACTCTTTTTGCCACTGGAGTTTAATAAACCCGTTTACCATGCTTATTCAGCTTCCAACCGATAGCATTGATATACGCTCTGCCAAACTGTTTGGGTGGATAGGAATACAGTTTATTATTTACTGTGTTACGCAACCATTTGGCGATGAGGAGCAAAAGGAAAACAAAAGTAACACACCAACCAGTTAACCTATTAACCAATAAACTTTAAAACAAAAACAAAATGCAACTCTCAACAATTGAATGGACAGACCGCACCTGGAACCCCGTAAGCGGCTGTACCAAAGTAAGCCAAGGGTGTAAAAACTGTTACGCCCAAACCTTGTACGAGCGGTTTAATGGCAAAGGCAGCTTTGGCACCATAAAGCTAAACCACCACAAGCTAACCGAGCCCGTAGGCATAAAAAAGCCCAGCAAAATATTTGTTAACAGCATGAGCGACTTGTTTCATGAGCAAGTACCGTTTAGCTTTATTGATACTGTTTTTAACATTATGGGCCAATGCCATTGGCACACATTTCAGGTGTTAACCAAACGCCCCAAACGTATGTACGATTATTATTTTTCATATAGAGAGCCTTTCAACCCTATACCCGATAACGTTTGGCTGGGCGTAAGTGTAGAAGATCAGGCCACCGCTAATGAGCGTATTCCCATATTGCTAGACATACCGGCTAAAACACGCTTTATAAGTGCCGAGCCCTTGTTAGATAGTTTTAACCTGTTTTCCGCTTACGATATATGGTTAGAAAAAGGAAATAGAGTACCTGTAAGGCCCCTAAGAAAAATGTTACACTGGGTAATTGCCGGTGGCGAAAGCGGTAGCGGAGCAAGGCCCCTTTCGCACCATACAGTAATAAAACTACAGCAAGAGTGCGAAATAAATAACATTCCTTTTTTCTTTAAACAGTGGGGCGAGTATTTCCCAATAAACAGAATACTTACCAGTAAAGAGGTAAGACAACTAGGCAACATGAGCCCTAAAAAATGTATAACCATAGGCGATACCGATTTTTTAAAAGTAGGTAAAAAAGCCGCAGGTAGTACGCTAAACGGCCAAGAGTACAAACAATTTCCAACCAACATTTAAGCTATGAAAAACCAAGAAATTAATACAGCCATTACCACCAATATTAATGCGTTAAAAGAGAGCATGAAAAGCGCACCCGAAATGCTAAACACCATGCAAGATATAGCTAAGGCAGTAGGCGTAGTAACCATTAGCGGTGCCGAGTTTTCGCCTTGCCGTAAATACCGCTATGCACTTTGGCGTATTTGGGATGAAACAAAACCCTTTGTAATGTTTATAGGCCTTAACCCCTCAACGGCCGATGAAAGCAAAAACGATAGAACAATAGCCAGGGTAAAAACCATTAGTGAGCACAACGGTTATGGCGGCTTTTACATGATGAATTGTTTTCCATACATAAGCACAGATCCAAATATGCTAAATATGATGATGGCAACTATACCACACAGTAACGATGCTGTAAACGATAAATGGTTAGAGTGTGCAGCCGAAATGTGCAAAACCGTTGTGTTTGCCTGGGGAAATTTTGAAATAGTAAAAATATTGGGTAAAAATGAAACCATGCAGTTTTTATTCCCCAATGCCAAAGCTTTACACATTAACAAAAACGGTAGCCCAAAGCACCCTTTGTACTGCAATGCCAATACACTTTTTATTGACTATAACCCAACTAAAAAATAAAAATATGCTATTCAAAATACAATCAGAAAACGGTAAAACAGAGTATGCACAAGCCGAAAGCATACTACACCTGTTAAAATCTTATGCCAACGAGTTTTCGGCAGAGGACTTTCAAAACATAACAGAAGTTGATCCAATACCCGATGAGGAGGCAAAAACAATTAAGCTACACAACACATCGTATACCGAGGGCGATCTGGAAAACACCAAATACATAATGTTATACGACTTAGCAGTAGGCAATGACTTTGTAATTATAGCCTCTAACGATACATATTAACCCCCAAAGCTATGAAACACCACCGCAAACCAAAGTATAACTACCGCAAGCGTACCAATGCAAAGCTAAAAGCCCATCGCAAAAAGCGTATGAGGCGATTAGTTAGGGCGATAGGCGGAATTATTCTGTTTTCAGGAATAATTCTTTCCTTATCACAATTAGCAGGAAGAATGAATAATAATACTAAAAACTAAAAATATGAGCACAGATTTAAACCAAATACACCGTACCGATACCCCTTTGCAATATTTAGAAAATTACCACCGTAAATGGCTTGCATTAAAAAATGAGCCCACCACTGGTAACATTAATAACAATTTTGAAAACAACCAGGCACGCCAGTTATTTCTTGATGATTGCAAACACCAGCTATACCAGTTAGATGTAGCCATTACAATGCTCAAAGAGCAAGATAGGTTAAGGTCAAAACTACGTATGTGTAAACTAGAAAAGTATAAAGACAATATTTACTATTTCCATGTGTTTTTTACTAACGAGGTAGAAGATATAACGGTGCATAGCGATGAATACCCGCATAAAGTTTTTTATACCACCAAGGTAACAGCCATTGTAGAAAACAGCGAGGGTAGCTTAGTCCTGGTAGATTTTAAAGAAATACAATTTATTAACCCCTAACCACCATGCAAAGAGAACCAATAGACATATACAAGTGGAATGTACAAGTAACCACCATTGAGCAGTTTAAAGAAGTTGAGGGTTTTTGCCGTATAAGTTGGCCCAACTTAGTTTTTGATATAGAAAGCTTGCCAAAGCCCGCATATATCAATTTTGACGCCTTATACTATGGCTTAAATTGCTTTTGTTTTAATCCCTATTTAGATAGCCGTATTGATACCCGGTACACAATTACCTGGGAGCAATTTTTAACTATTAAACCAAAAGGTTTAGAAATACTTGCCAGCTTTTTACCTGAAAACAACGGTAGTGCTGCCAAGTCTATGAATGAAGCCATAGAAAAAATAAAACACCGACAATGGCAAACAAAAACACCAACTGAAGCCATTGCCGCCCTTTGTGTTGGCGATGCCGATGGTGAGCATTTTAATGGCGAAAAATATTTTACAGCCACCTATTACCCCAATACCCCGGGCATTGATCCTGGTTGGGTATGTGGTAAACAACAGTACCCGTGCGAAGTAACCAAATACATACCACTAAAAAACCTCATATAGCCATGAAACTATTTAACCGCACACGCTATGTAATTATAGCTACCGACATAATGGAGCGCACCGGGTATGTAAACTGCGACTGGTTTGGCTGGCAAACAATAAAGCCCGTTTCCAAGGGTAAACAAACCGATGCCGACCAACTGGCGTGGGCCACCCTATTTAGGTTTGAGTATTTGCCCCACTTTTTTTGTTGGCTGTTTAACCGTTATAGCACTCGTAATTTACTACTGCTAACCTTTTCCATAAAGCAGGTAACAAAGCCCCGCTACCGCTATGTAATACATTATACTACCCTGTTTACCTGGTGCACCGGTTATGTTAATCTTTTCAGCACCGAACAGCGTAACTATAACTTAAATGCCCCCTATACCCATACCCAGGCATTAGCATGGGGTACCAAGTTTAAATACAAGTGGCTGGTATACCCATATTGTTGGTACCTAAACACCTTAATAAACATGCACACCGTTGAAAAAATAACCCTGCCCAATGATTAACCACCGCAACACCCAACACCATTTTATAAACCGCAAAGGCAAGTTTGTTAAAAACTGGGCGGTTATAAAAGCACACTATTGTAACCCTGTAAAGCAACATATTTCGCTGGGTTGGCATAAGCCAAAAATTGTGTACTATAAATGCTCACGCAAAGCTTTTGAGCAAATAGTAACCTGGACAGTACAACACCCACTTATACAAGTAAACAGCATTCGCGGCTGTTCTGATATTCCTTGGCCCGATGTTGAAGAGGAGCCTTACCCAGTACCAACCCATGTACACATAAATATGGGCGGAGGTGCCGTAGCTACCTTTAGCAAAACCCCAGGCACCGATACCCTAAACATAGTTAAAGGCTTAATACAAGCCGCCAAAGAACATTTAGCAAACAACATTATATAATACCATTATGAAAAAACCAATAACATTTAAAGACGTAGCCCACCATTATTGGGGCTGTACCATATTAACCAATGCCGATGCCGGTAACAGCTTTACCCTTGATACCGCAACAATAAACTTAGTAAGAAACGAGGCAAACTTACCAAACCACCCATACAAACCAGTGCTAAGGCGCATAAACGATATTTGTTTAGAAGAGGCGGCCATGGTAATGCAAATGGTACACCACGAAGGTGTAGAGTATTCCATTTTAAACTATAAGATAAGCCACAACGAGGCCGGTACACCAATTATTACAATTAATAACGATTGGTATAAAGAAACCCTATGCTTTGGAAACCTTACCGGTGCCATTTGGAACACCAATGAAAGCGCACATTTTAGAGCCAAAGTAGGTGCCGATGTTTTCCACTTTTTATACGGCCAGTTTTTCGATATGCACGGGCTTATTGATAGCAACCAAGCCTACAATATGCGCGACTACCCACAGCTATACGAACAACATTATTACCAAAACATTGATAAATTAAAAACATGGTAACAATGCAAACAATTAAAAACTTTTACCATGTTATTGTAACCTTTCTCATGGTAGCACTAATTGCGTTTATAGGCAATAAAGCCAATAACGCTGTAAACTTTCCATTTATTACCCGGTACCAGGTAATAATACAGCGCATAAACCCAACAGCCGATAGTTGCCTGTGCAACTTTGTAACCCATTACCGCACCGATACAGACTTGCTCCCCTCTACCCTTGTAATTCCCGACTCATGCCACAAATACAAGCTGGGCGATAGCCTGGTATTTACAAAAAAATAATTAAATCATAACCCCTATAAACAATGAAAAACGTAAAACGACTATCAGTAACCGTTACCTACAGTGTAGGATTAAGCGACTTACAAATGCCCGAAAAGGTATTAAAAGAACTTACCGAGGCCGCCAATAATGGCGACACCATAGAACATGGCATGCTTAAATATAGCGAAGCTTCAGAATGGATTAATAACAATATAAAAGAGCGCGATTGCTTTGAGCATAACACAGCCATTGATGAAATAACAGAATAAGTTATACCATAACCCCCATTATAAACCATGAAAATACAATTTAAAACCTATGGAGGTAAGGAACAAACAACCTCTCTAAAGGAAATACTGGAAGATATAAACGCCATTCATAATGCAAACGATTTACAGGAGGTAATGAGCCAGTCAAATGCAATGAAAAGTACCCTTTGCAGTATGATAGAAATTTTTTACAAAAAAGGCCTCCTTACCACTGATGACATTGCCAATATATTGGAGCAATTAAGATTTAGCTTTGATGAGGACACCCTAAAAATAATAGCGGAATGAAAGCAAAACTATTAAAGCTTCCCAAAGTAAGTTTTTTGTTTGCTTGGTATGATTTATGGGTTGGCATATTTTGGGATCGTAAAAAACGCTGGCTATACATTTTACCGGTTCCATGCACCGGCATTATTGTAAAGTTTGAAAAACAAAAACCCGCTAACGAAATATCAGTAGTAAGGTACAACCTAATGAACCAAGAGGGCTATACTCCTTATTGCGGCAACGATACTTGCATTTTACTCATGCACCGCACCACATGGAACATAGACACTGCCCAGTTTGAGTGTAAATGTGGTTGGCGCTCACAGTTTCCATCGCGCTTTATTGCCAGGTATAAAGCCCGATGGAACAAGTAAAATATAGTTATATTTGTATTTGTATTGCGTTAAACAATGAGAACTCGTGTACGGGGTGACGATAAACCATAAAGCTGCACAGTTTACTACACCGTTAGTAAAAAGGTTCAGGTACGCAAGTAGTCCTGGCTTACACATTAAAAATTTCATTTGCGCACTTGCAAAAGGCAGCCCTTAAAGGCTGCTTTTTTTATGTTTTGCGCCAGCAAAACGCCTTTATTTACCCCTGTTGTGGCGTAGCCCAACAGCATTATTTTTGTTTTGCGCCAGCAAAACGCCACTTTACTCCCGTGGGGTCAGTTCAGCCCGGGTACTTCTTTGTAGAAGTAGTTTTTATTCGAAAATTTTTTTTAGTGCTGCTACTCCTACAGCCAATAATAACTACGCTTTTGGCCTGTTTTGAGGTGTATAGGGGGTATTATTGGTTACTTTTCTAATATATTTTTTAAAAAATTTACCACAACAGCCACAACAAACCACTATATAATTTAATTAATTAATTAATAATAATAGAGTTACGCTATAAATTTTTGTTGTGGCTGTTGTGGCTGTTGTGGCATTTTTCCATTTTTTAGCAGCTAAAATTTAATTTTCGGTAACTAAATAATTGGTTTTCATATAAAATTTACCACAACAGCCACAACGCTTACAACAGCCACAACGCCCACAACATAAAACACGGTTAAAAACCAGTGCTTTATGTTCTGTTGTGGCTGTTGTGGCATTTTAGTAAAAAAAGTTTTTTAAGGAAAAAATGAATTTTCGGGCAAAAAAAGGTAAAAAAACGCCATGCTATCAGTAAAAACAGGCGTTTAAATAGTACTCCATATAGTACAAATTATTATTGGTTTCAAAAAACAGTTACTAAAAACGGTAACCGTATATTGAATTTGTAATAATAAAACTTTACTTTTGAGTTTATAATTAGCTAGTTAATGAGCCACAAACCAGCGCGATTGTTTATTACCAAACAAGACATTAAAACACTGTTGGAGTGTAGCGAAAGCATGGCTACTATACACAAGCGTAAAATTTACGATTTTGTAAACAAGCCCAAAGGTACCAAGCTTACCATTGATGATGTTTGCAAATGTTTTAACATAACGTTGGATCAGGCAGTACGTGTACTTACCGACTTTGCACCACCTGGCGATAAATAACAACCCAATAAAAAAACAATAACAATGGAACACACAAACGACTTTAATGTATTGCTTCAATACTTAGCCCAGCATGGCGGTAAAATAGTTAGCAGTAACAGTTTAGATGCTGACTTAATAGCACAAGCGCAAGCCTCAAACCGCATGTATGTAGATGAAAATTCACTGGGTTATGTTTGGGAGCCACCCGTTGCCGATAAATTTCCCGTTACTGTTGATGAGGTAAAAATGTATGAATGGTGCTACCCCTTAGAGGTTCATTTACCGGAACACTTAAAAAACCTAACATTTACCGATGCAGATAACCCTGCTAACACAACCGACAGCGTACCCCGTAGGGCTAAATTATATATGCTAACAACTCCCGAAAAAGCTATATACAATGCTGTTATGGAGGTTGAAAAAATTGGTGCCGATGTTAGACTTACCAATGCTGTAAACCTTTTACAGCAAGCAAAAGAACTGGTTGCCGATTTTGTAGATGATGTACCACCAAAAGCGGCCAATTAACCAATAAAATATAGACCAAACAACATTTGTTGAGATTACAGATTACACAAAAAAAGGCTGCCTTAAAAAGCAGCCTTTTTTGTTGTTAACCGGTGTTGGTATTAATACTTAGCTATGCGTAAGCCTACACCTACACTTAGGTTATAGTTGCTTACACTTAAGCTATTATCTAACGTGGCTGGGCTGGCACCCGTTAAAGTAGCATTAGTAGTATATTTTATAGTTTGTGCCTGGCTGCTTACATCTGCCAGTAAACATACCCTGTTACTTAGGTTATACTTATAGTTAAGCCCTAAGCTAAACGATAAATTACCCCCACTACCCTCACTGTTGGTAAACCTGTCGCCACCGCTAAAGGTAGCATCGTACCCGGGTGTGGTAAAGCTGCTATAGTAAAACAAATACCTAAGCGCTAAGCTGTGTTTGTAGTTTATTTTCCAGCGTATGTTGTGGCCTAACCCAAACGAGTTAAAGTTATAAGCCCCCTTGTTTTCAGCCAATAAAACAGTACCGCCAAAAGCCGTTTCCAGTCGCTCATTATACGCTGAATTGTTTAACATATACTTTTGCCCGGTATACTGTAAAATAAGCCCGTGGCGTTGCTTTTTACCAAACTGAAAGCATACGTTTAAGTTAATAAGCGCACCGGTATTAGCATAGCCCGCGCTTTTACTGGTTTTATCCATACTGCCAAAGTCGCCATTGGGTACAGCCACACCAAGGTTTAAGCCCCAGGTGCCTATGTCGTTTTGGGTAGTATCAATGGTGTTTTGTGCGCTTACTTGTGCGCTAAGTGCGGCCACCATGGCCGTGAGTAAAATAATTCTTTTCATAGTTTGTATATGTTTTTTTAGGTGAACAATTATACCAATTACCCTATACAAAACCATGCCAACCTAACAAAACGGCCTTTTTAGTTACTTTTTTAGCTGCCAAAAACAGCTAATTAAAGCCTTTTTTAGCTACTAAAAAACAACTATAAACAGTTGTAAAGCCTAGTGTTTGCAAGGGGTTTAAAGCAGTGGTATATTTGTATAACAATTTAGGAACTGAGAGGCCTTTAATGTATTTGTGTTAAAAGTATCTCTATCCTGTTTAATAGTTTATTGATGTATACACCAAACGAACACCACTACCTGATTAACGATTTATTTCAAAAGTTAAGTAACGCAATAAATAATCATTTATTCGTAACCGGTGGTGTATTGGGTAGCATTTATAGCTGGTTAAACGGGGTTGAGGTGCTACAATTAAACCATGTAGTAATAGACTTTAACCAGTTAGCCCAGTTAGCCATTAACAGTATAACCGGTGCCGTAATAACCATAGGTGTAAAGTTTGCCTTTAATCTGTTACAAGGTGTAGGCAGTAAAATAGGATCAGGTATAAAAAATAAAAGCATTCAGCTTTATAAATACTTTTCAAAAAAAGGTAACTAAAAAAGGTAACCAAAAACAGTAACCAAAATGAGCAATACTAAACAAATAGTAAAATGGAGCCTTATAACCGGTGCTTTTGCCGCTCTTATTTTTGGTGTAAAAAAAGGTGCCAACCTGGTAACCGAAATAACTGATATAGAAGATAAGTTTAAACTATTCCCGGGCACCCCGCGCATACATGAGTTAATAAATTATGGTTTGGGTGGGGTTAAAATAGCTATAGATAGTACCCAAATAGTAAACCAAACAAGCCTGAGCGCCACCCTCGAAAATATTTACGTTACCGTTAAAAACCAAAACGCCCAGGGCGGCTGGGATGATTTGCTTATAAACAAATCGCCAATTAGCAAGTTTTTAATTACCCCCAATACCAGCAATACAATGAGCACTATTTTATTAAGTGCCGGCTTGCAGGATATTTACACCCTTATAAAAATATTTAAGGGTACGTTACCCAGCCAGCTAAAAATAGTAACCAGGTTTAATTACCTGGGCCTTAGCCAAACTATAGAAAAGCAGGTAGATGCCAACAGCTTTTTTGCACCCATTAAGGCCGCACTAAGTAAAATAGGAGTAGTAAGTTTTTAACTATAAAATCTGATTAAATATGAAAATACAGCAATTAGGTTTTGTAGCAGCCAATAAACGTACCATAAGCCCACTGGGTAAATATGCCGCTTTAATATTACCGAGTACCGGTACCAACAAAATATTAATGCCTGATGGTAATACTTTTGATACCGTTAACTACATGGTTGACTTTGTTAAAAAGTACAGCTACCAGG
Organism: Bacteroidota bacterium; assembly: GCA_040388375.1. Taxonomy (NCBI): domain Bacteria; kingdom Pseudomonadati; phylum Bacteroidota; species Bacteroidota bacterium. The sequence continues at coordinate 374,581 of JAZKBU010000001.1, forward strand.
TAGGCCCGTTAGCCAAGCAGTTGGTTAAAGAAAGTGGGGGTAACCCCAATAGCAGGGAGTTTAAAAAGCGTGTATTCGATTGGATTTATGAGTATGTAGACTACGTACCCGACAAAGAGGGTGTAGAGCAAATACGTGAGCCCGGGCGTTGTGCCAGGGAGCAAAAAGGCGATTGCGATTGTATGGCTACCCTTGCCAATTCATTATTGGTACAAGGCGGTGCTAAAGAAGAGCCTAAGTTTAAAAAAATTGCCTTAAGCAGCGATTGGCAGCATGTATACGCTGTATCCGGCCCTTATGTAATTGATCCGGTATTGAACCACTTTAACGAGGAGGCCAAAGGTATTACCAAAAGTTACGTGCAGGGTTTAAGCGGCTTAAACGGAATGCCTATACAGCAACTAGGAGCGGTAGCAGTAACCGTAAAAAAAGATGTTGCTATAACCAGTACAGCCGCACCCGCCAATAACCAAAGCACCGGTAAAACATTTGCCCAAACCAACGAGGCCGGCCAAATAGTAATAAGCGTACAGGGTACTGGTACAGGCGGTGCCGTAACCATTACCCCAGGTGCCGGTAGTGGTGTTAATATACAAAGCCTGTTAAACAGCGATGAGTTAAAAGCAGCTTTATTAGCAGCCGGAAAAAACCCTTTTGAAGAAACCATAAAACGGGCCTTTATAGGTACCACGTTAGCCACCTTTGCCCAAACAACCCTTGCCCCGCGCAATAAAAGTTTAAATGGTTTAAGTGGTATAGAAGATATAAACCCGCTTGATGCCGGTAATTTAGATACCGTTTTAAGCAGTGGCGAGTTACAAAAGTATAGCAAAGATGTTGACAGTGCTTTAAGCAAAATGAACCTGGCCGATACCAAAAAAGTACACAGCCAGCTAAACAAAAACTATGCATACCTAAAACAAAATACCAGTAGTGCCGAGGTAAGTAAAATAGCCAGCACTCCAACCCCTATAAAAGAGTTAGCCAATAGCAGTGTAGCCAAAGGCCTTATAACAGGCGGTGCAACTACCGCAGGTGTGGCAGCCGCCATAAGTATAAGCGGGGCTACAGGTTTAGCCACAGCCACCACCGCTACTGCTTGTGTAGCAAGTTTAGTATGTGGCGCAGTAGCAGCCGGTATAGCAGCTATAGTAATAGGTTGTGTTTATATTTTTAGCGACAATGCCGATACTACCGTAAATAACTTTATAGACTGGTTAAGCGGCAAAGGGCCTAGCAGCATGTTGTTTGATAACAACGAGGGCTATAGCGTAAAGGTTGATGTAAATATATATGGTGAGTTAATACGCAACTGGCGTGCATTGGCTACCGGTAGCACCAGTGGTACCGATACCATGCAAAACCCTAACGATTACTTGCCCATACTGTTAAGCATTTACCAAAACGCACCCATTAAACCAGGCGAACAATTAATAGTTAACCCCAATAAAACAGTACTACATGCCCAGTTTGATAATGCATTGCGTACCAAGTTTGGTAACGAGTACTGGAGGCAGTTTTTTTGGATGAAAACCCGGGCATTTATGGTTACCCCCTTGTTAGCCGAAATGCTATACAACGAACCATACACCGACTATAAAGCCAACATACGCACACAGTTTGCAAACGTAAACTGGCAGTTGATAGATGATGAATATTTGAGAGAAACAAAGGACGTGTTAAAGCTTCAGTTACTAATAGCCAAACGCGATCAAATAGCACTGGAAAACAGCAAAAACCCAAACAATAAGGCTATAGATGTAAATGAGCCGGCTGTAAGCGGTGCCATACTTTGGATAGGTGGGCAATACAACGGTACCAAAACCGGTATAATGACCAACCAAAACAACCTGGCACTTAAAAAAGGCGATGTAGTGTTTTTACAGTTTAACGCTGGTACCGCAACCGAGTATACAGGTTTACACACCGTTGACAGCCTGGGTAGCGATGATGGGCAATACCCTACCAGCATGTTTGTGGTTAATACACCAAAAACAACCAGTGTAAATGGTAGCGGAGTGTTTCAGTTACAGGAGGTAGTACCCGCAAACACCGATGTTAAAACAGCCAGTGTAGGTGGTTGGATAGGAGCCCTTTTATTATTGGCTGGTATAGGTGCCGTAGTAGGCAGAAATTCAAATAAACAAGAACATGAAAAAGCTTAACAACACCATATCGTTACAAGGTTTAGGCAGTGGTAGTATTACCCTGGGTGCTATTAAAATAGATACTGCAACCATTGCCGATATAGCCCAAAAATATGCCGAGGTAACCCCTTTCGAGGATCGTATACGGTTAATAGAAGAGGATTACGACTTAGCCACTGCCAATGCTGTACGCCAGTATTATATGGAGTATGCCTCCAAAGCAGGTACACCAGCAAAGGTAAGCACCGGCATGCCCCAGTTTACCACTACTTATAGCAGTAGCCCGGGTGTAAACAATATAGGTGTACAAACCAATGGTAGCCCTGTACCCATAACCACACAGGGTAGCGATGAAAGTATAGCAAAAAGCATTTACACGCAGGCCAAACAAAACCTGGCTTTATCCGACACCGATGGTTGGACAGCCTTAAGCAAGGAAGTATACAAAACCTATGGTGCCGGTATATCAAATGCTTTTTGGCAAGCCTACCAAGACGAATTAAATTTAGAAGCAAAGTACAATGGACAAATGGTTACCAGTATGCCCCAAAGCACTACTACCGTTATAACCGAAATACCCGATGCACAACCCCAAACAGCCGATCAGGTAGCAGCCGGTAGCAGCAATAAACTATGGCTTGGTATACTAGCAGTAGCCAGTTTGGTAGGCATTGGTGCCCTGGTAAAAAACAAAGGCAAAAAAGGGCTGGGTTGCGCTTGTAACGATGATGATAAGCCCAAACCAACACCCACAACGCTAAGCGGGGTAAAACGCAAAGCAAAAAAAACAGCTAAAAAAAGTTTAGCACTTAACATGTAACCCAAAAATAACAAATAATAAAATGAAAACGCCAACAAAAAAGGAAGCAATTAGTGGTTTAGCTACTACAGGCTCCCAGTTAGCAGGTATGGCCGCACCTCACGCACTATTAAAAATAGTGAAAAAAAATGGCCTGATTTACTCTTTACTAATTACTGTCGCAGGATTGGCACTTTCCATTATGGGCCCTAAACCGGCCAACGCTGGGGAGAAAAAAGGAACCGATTACAAGCTGCGCGAATTTGGACAAGGCGTTGCTTTGTACGGTATTGTAACTACTTTAAATGAAATGGCAAAAGATACCATAAACCTTGGTTTAGGTAGCGTTACACCCATGTCGTTAAAAGGTTTAGCCTTACCACAAGGTATACGCGATGCTATTAAAAACTATGTACCTAACCTAAGTGGCTTACCGGCTATGACCATTTACCCGCCTAACTACAAAATACCTGGCGACACTACAGTTAACCCCAATTTAAAGGGAGTAAACCTACCAAGCCCTAAAGAAAACATGCCTGCTCCAACCTCTTTACAATTGGGTAGCATCAATCTTCAGTTTTAATAAATTCAAAAAACAGTTACCTTTTTTAGTTACTAAAAAAAGTAACCAAAAACTGAAACAACACTTATAACAAATATTATTTAAACCTCTCTCTCCTAGCCAACTTAAAAATTAACAATAAATAATAAATAAAGTTATGAGAAGTAATGTTTTAAACTTACAAGAGTTAGCCACTACCACAAACGTTTTTGATAGTGCACCAGCCACCTTATTGGAGGGATTAAGAAACGGTACTGCCAAGCAAAACGAAAGTATTTTGTTTGCCCGTAAACAAATGGTATTAGCCGGCACGCCCGAGTTAATTGATAACGATCAAAGCCGTGCCGATGGTGTTACCGATTTTGAAAAAGGTAAGTTACAAGGTAACCAAGCCTTTTTAGTAACCCGTATGTTTATTAAATATGCATTCGATGCATCTGACACAGTAGTATACACAAAACGTTACAGCCAGTTTATTTACGCAATTGATAGCTTTGTTTTACAAGCTACAACTATTGATACCGATGCAGGGGCTACAGGTAACCAAACCGTAGCAGTAAATGCAGCTACCATTCCGGTACAGTTAGAAAATGCAAACTTGGTTTTAAGCGTAAACAACGCTGTAAAATACCGCAACAAGGTAGGAGCCTTTTTTATAAGAGGTACCCAAACCCAAAAAGTAGCCGATCATGATGACAATTCAGTATCGTTGGGACTTGCGCCAATACTTATTTTACCTGAGTCGCCAATACAAGCACAGTTCCGTTTCAACACAGGTGTAACAACGCCAACTGGTGTGCACTTTGTTGAGTTAGGCTTAGGCGGTGTGTACGTTTACGTTTAGTAGATAAATTAACAATTCATTATAAAGCCTTGCCCACGCTGGCAAGGCTTTATTTAACTACTCAAAATTTAAACAAGCAATGCCATGTCAGAAAATAATAACATAAAGTACCAAAAACAAACCATTACCATAGCCAATGGTGCGGTTGCGGGTATACAAACCGAATCCGAAATTACGCTTGATGTTCAATATCCGCGCTGTACTGGTATTTCTATTATTGAAAAATCAAACACCGGTGCAACTACTTACGACATTGGTTTTAAACCAAATCCAAACGAGGTTATAGCCGATTATCAAGATCGTAGCTTATGGCTTATTCCTACTGGGGTAAAACGCGATGATTGTTTCCGATCATTTGATTTTGCCGTAAAAGGTGATAAAGCCTCACTCCTTATTTCAACCGATGCCATAACTACAGCGGTAATTAAACTGCAAGTCATTTATAGGCTTGAAAAATAAACCAATTAATAAAAACGCGAACCATATATGTACGAAGCTTTAAAAGACATAATTGGTGCAGGCATTAAAACAACCGGCACAAAAGATAATAGCACCAGCACTATTTACATTAAAGAAGCCTTTAAATACAGCATTAAAAACGAGGGCGATGGTATTGTTTATCTTGATGGTATGCCATTAGAACCAGGTTATACTGATAGTGCAGAGTGTAATATACCAATGTCCGGCAATATTAATATTGAATTTGCCGAGGGTGCTACTACATACAGGGTTCGCGTTTCTATTGTATCTGCTATCCGTAGTAGCAAAACATCATAATTCCCCATTTAACCCCCAATACAAATGGATCAAAATATTAACAAACCCGGGCGCAAAAAAACAGTGTTTAACCTGGAAGAGGTTAAACAAAAGTATGCTGCCTGTAATTACCAATACTATACCCTGGCACAACAGCTAAACGTAAATAAAGACACGTTACTCCAATTTTTAAAAGAGAACGGGTTGTATAAGCCCAAACCAAAAACCCAACCAGCCTTTTTAGGTAGCACGCAAAACAGCATGAGCAATTCAACAAACAATACAACCTTAATGCGCCAGTTGGCCGATGCTGATGAATATGCCTTAAAGTATAAGCGCTGGTTTGAAGAGGAGGAGCGTAAACGTAAAAAAGTGGAGGAGGATTTAGACAAAGCACTACGTAAACTAGATGCTTTTGAAGATAGAAAGCAAATTGAATTAGAACAATTGCGCTCCTCAATAAATGCCGAAAAAAATAGCGGACTTGCCGGCTTGGCAAATACCATAAACGATCCTGACAAAGTAAAAAGCCTTGCCGAGTCGTTTGCCACTGTTTATACCGCAATTAAAGCCAATAGTGGTGGTGGTAGCAATACACAAATACCCGTTAACAATGGCAAACATGCGCAAGCAATAGCCGCCATTACCGAAGTATTTAATAAACTAGATGATGAAAGCGCATTATACCTGCTTACCATTAACCAGGCGTATGGCGATCCTACCAACAAAACCTATTTAACCGATTTGTATAACAAAACCATAGCCGCCATAAACGGCAATGCAAAAGCATAAACCATAACCCCCACGTATATATATGAATTTAACAATTGTAGAATTAAACAACCTGGTACAACTAGCCTGGACAGCATTAACCGTAATATTTTTATTGGTTATTGTTTTAAAGAAAAAAAACACAAATGCCTTTTCATTTTTGGCATTAGGCAAACGATCTAAAACCCAAGTTTTAGAGGGCGAAAACGAAGAGTTAAAGAGTGATATAAGTCTTTTAGAATTAGAAATAAACAACAAAAATGCCCTGCTTAACCTGATGGATAAACAGCGCAATTTAAGCCTGAAAGAAGCAAAGAAAATATTGTACAACCATTAACCCCCCAATAACATGCCAAACTTACTAATAGCAACAAACGACACCGCAGATTTAGCCAAAAAACAAGCCTACCTGCAAACCATTGTAAATAAAACCGACAATGAAACACTCCGCATTTTATCAGAGTTAGTACAAAAGCCAACAGCTTGCGAAACACTTAAGAAAAAAGAGGGTTTTATAAAAACTTTTCTTTAATAAATTCAAAAAACAGTTACCGTTTTTGGTAACTAAAAAAGGCAACCAAAAAACAACAGCAACATGAAAAGCAGAAATAATAAACAAATTAAAATAGATGTACCAGCCGAAAAAACAAAAAGCAATGGCGGCAGTTTTGGTAAAATACTGGCCTTTGGCATTTTAGCGGGCGGTGCTATTGTTGGTTATAATTATTATGCTGGCAAAGCCGATGCCCAGGCACAAGGCGGAGCCATTCAGAACGATGTTTTTACCCAATGGGCCAGCCAGTTAAAAAACCTTATTGATGGTTGGACAAGTGCCGATGATATAAAAGAAATTATTGCCATAGCCGGTAAAATTACCGACTACACCAAAGTAAGTGCGGCTTATACCAAACTAACAAATGGCAATAACCTTACAAACGATTTAAGCGATGCTATGGGCCTACAGGAGTACCAAAACTTTGTTATAGCCCTTAACGCAAAAGGCGCAGCCGTTAACAATAAAAAAGTAGCTGTTGGCAATGGTACCAACCCTACAGGTTACACAGCAAATGTTACCAAACTTAAATTAAACACAGCAACTGCAGGTGTAAGCTTATATAAAAACCTGGCCGATTATGCGGGCGGTACTACCCGCCCCCTAACTTTTGCACAAGGTGCTAGTGTAACAGTTACTTACATAAGCGCACACACTGCTACCTATACCAATATGCAACCACCTTTAACGGTACCCGTGTATAAGGTTGCTTTATCAAACGGATCGCAGTACTACATAAGCAAAAGCATGGTACAAGCTACTCCACTTTCCGGTGTAGATGAAAACCAAGCACCAACGCCTTTATGCAATGGCATAGGCAGTTTAAAACGCATTTCAATACAGTAAGGCCATGGCAGATTATAGAATTATAATACCGCACATTAAAAAAAGCGAGGGCGGTATGAGCCGCAGAAAAGCAGATACGGCCAGTAAAAAACCTGCGCCCTACTTAACCACCGCGTATAATGCCAACACCCGTAAAACGGAAACCGCCCGCGATTGGCATACCAACAAAGGCATTACCTGGGAAACCTTTAGCACCAACGGTACCAAGCTGGGCTATGTAGTAAACCAAAAAAATTGGGAAACCATGCCCGATAGTATTTGGGTACCCATATTTAAAAAAATATACTGGGATGGTGTAGGAGGCGATCAGCTAAAAAGCCAAGCAATAGCCAACTATTTAGCCGATTGGAGTTGGGGAGCATATTACACAACAGCCGTAAAAAACTTACAGCAAGTATTAAACCGCAGTTTTGGTAATAACCTAGAAGCAAAAGGAGAAATAGGCCCACTTACCATTGCGGCCACTAATAAAGTAAACCCTGCGCAGTTGTTAGACTTGCTAAAAGCTGAACATTTAGACTTTTACGCGCAAGTAGTAAAAGCAAACCCATCGCAACAAAGTAACCTAGAGGGTTGGCAAAACCGTGTAGACGATTTATATGCCTTAAGTAAGCAATACTTAACCCCTGTTAAGGTAACCGTAGGCCTTACCGGTTTAATATTATTAAGCCTAGGTATTTGGGGTAGTTACAAACTTTTAAAACCAAGTGCCGCTTAGTATGAAACGTGTAAATAACTGGCAGTCAAAATTAGCAAGTATGTTGGGTATGGCTACAGCCATAGCCAATGCATGGATAACCATAGACTGGGAAAACTTTGATATACAAAAAGCATGGCCCAAACTGCTACTAAGCGCAATTATTGCGCTGGGTGGTTGGAAAAGCCAAATAAAAACCAAACAACAAAATTAATACCCATACCCCTCGCTGAACCTGCCTTTAAAACCTTACTACTTTAGAAAGTGCAGTTACATAAACGAGGGTATGAGTTAAACCATTTAGTAAACCATTTAACCCCCAATAAAATGAGCACAAAAACAACAACACCAAGAAAAAAGCCAGCCTTTCAAGTATTTGAAATTGAAACCCCTTTGTACGAGTACCCCATAACAATTTTTTATGGCGATGTACAGCAAAGCAATGCCGAGTTAGCCCGCGAGTTAAAAAAACGCAATATAAAAAGTGAACTTTTTGAAGCACATAAGAGCAATGGTAATGGCGGTTTTTACTGGCCCAATAATCAGTATGGGCTAGAGTTTTTTTTAGTTATACCAAATCAGATTGACGAAAGTTACCTTATACGCATTTGTTTAATGATAGCCATGCAGGTATTGGATGCATCATTTATTAAGTATAGTTCTAAGAAATTTAGTGCACTGGCCTTTTTACAAACAGGCTTGTTAACCACCATTACCAAGACTCTAAAAATTAAATAGCATGAAAGAAATAGTATTAGAAATATTACTCCAAATGCTGTTAATAATAATAGCATACAGGCCAGTTAAACACGCCCAGTTAGAGTACAAACGCCTAACCAGTGAGTTACTGTTTTGGTATAGTACCGATGGTGAGCACAAACGCAAATACCTAACCCTAAACCAAAAACCCGATTTAGAAGCTATGTATAAAAGGCAACGCTTGTTTATTATATACCTGTTGGGCCTTTTACTGCTTATAGCTTACCTGTTTTACTTAATTAAAATATTTATATAGTTATGAGCAATAATACCAATACCGGCAGCCGTACCCTGTTTATAATAGCCTTGCTAATAACTACAGTAGTTAGTTACATAGCAGGTTGCGCCCGTGGCGAAAAAACAGGCTACCAAAACAGCACTACCGATACCGTAACCGTAACCGATAGTACCTTAAAGCTTCAGTACGATAGTACCGCAAAAGTAATGAGCACCGGGCATGTGCCTGATACCGTTTACCTCACAGGCGAACCCGTTTTTATTCCGGCTCATGTAGATACAGCCGCCACATTGTACAACTACTATGCCCGTTGGGTAAATATAGATAGTATGCGCAATAACGAGTTAGCCATTTACATAACCGATACCATAAGCCGTAACAGAGTGCTTAAACGTAACTTAAACTATAAAATACTAAGGCCCGATAGTATTATAACAATAACAACCACACAAACTATAACAACCAAAGAAGCTGCAAGTGGCTTGTACGTGGGGGCACAAGTAGGGGCTAATGGTAGTAACCTACTGTTAGCACCACACTTGCTTTACACCACAAAAAACAAATGGGCTTTTAGCCTGGGTGTTTCACTTAACCAAGGTTACCCTATTGTAGGTATCTATTATAAAATTAAATAATTATTCATTTAACCAACATAGCAATATGAAAAACAACATCATTATTCCAAACGGTAGCACTTTCAAGGCAGTTTTAACAAACCAGCCAGCACAAAAAGCCGCCCCAAAAACCAAAAAGGTAGCTAAGAAAGCCGCCAAAAAAGCACCCGCAAAAGCAGCTAAGAAAGTTGCCAAAAAGGTTGTTAAGAAAGCTGTTAAGCAAGCACCAAAAAAATAAGCCGGTATGAAAAAATTAGTAATAGGTGCAAGTGTTTTAGGTTTGGTATACCTGGCATTTGCCAACCGTAATAAAGATACAATTTCGTTTTTTGGGCTTAACCCCGCAGATAACACTTTGTCTTTTACTGTTAACAACAGTAAAAACATAACCGTTAAAAAACAAAATTTTGTTAATGGCAGCATTACTATAATGCCCAACGAAACCGGTTTGCCATTTTTGGTACAGGTTACACAAGGCCCTCCCAACTATGTTTTTATAACCCTATTAAACTTTGATGGTTCAACCCGCAGGGCGGCTGAACAATATTATGAGCCACGTGTACAGGGAGTAAGTCAATAAGTAATAAAAATCTAATAATTAATCATTATGAGTAAAATAGTAGTAAAAGGAGCCGTTAAACGCAAACCTGACCACCTGTATTTTGTAACCGCTAGTGGTGATATTGGCGAGGCAAAAAGAAAAAGCGGTGGTACTAAAGGTGCCAAGCGTAAAAGCTGTAGCACTAAAGCAAAACCAGCTAAAACCCGCAAGAAAAAAGCTACCAAAAAAGCGGCTGTAAAAAAAACAGTAAGCAAAAAACGTGTAGCTAAAAAAGTAACAAAAAAGGCAGCAACCCGCAAACCCGTTACAAAAACGGTTAAAAAGAAAGTGGCTAAAAAAGCAGTAAAACGCAAAAGCACCAAAAAGCCAAGCCCTGCACAAATAGCAGCGCGTAAAAAGTTTGCAACTATGGCCCGTAACAAGGCTAAAAGTAAAAAAAAAAGATAAAACAAACGCCTGATCTTAAAAAAATAGCAAGCGATTATGCTTATGTAACATCAAGCAATTATGAGCGTGCTTTCTATCGTTTAACTGATCCTGATTTTACAAAAATATTATTGCCAAAGTATAAAAAGGCAATTAAGGATTGGGAGAAAAAAAACAAAACAAAACTTTAAGCAAACAGTGCTTAAGCAACATTATTAATTAACCACTTACACGGCCATGGCTGTGTATGTGGTTTTATTAATTTACAATTATGTTTAAAACTATTCAAACTATAGCCAATGTAAGCCAAATTTTAGGCCTGTTTAAAACAGGACTAAGCGGGGTTGCGCAAGCTGCTGGCGGCATAAACTTTGCCGTAGTTAAGCAGTGGCAAGAGTTAACCAATAGTTTTTACATACCAAAGCCGGTAAGTACCATTGGCTATAAACTTACGCCTAACGATAAAGGATTAAACACCATTGTTGCACCCTTTTTACTTAACGATAGTTTAAGGCCAAAATTAAACGGTATTTGCTTTGATGAGCACGGCATTTGTGCTACCGATACCCACCAATTAATTTTTATACCTGGTAAACATACTTACCGAGGTATTTATTTATTCCCGCAATTTGTAAAAAACAACAAAGCTTCGCGGGAGTTACATAAACAAGCATTTAAAAATAACAAACATGAGGGCGATCCATACCCCGACTACATGTCCGTTATTCCTAAAAGTAGCACCCACACTTTTAAGGTCGATATTTTAGCCCTTAAAACATTTGCAGAGGCAGTTAAAGCAACGCAACTGAATAATGCTACCATAAACCCAATAATATTACAGTACGGTAAAAGCAACGGTGTTTTTAATTTAATAGCCCTAAACTGCGATAAGCTTATACAAGTACTAACAGGCGTTTTACAGTTACACGGTACCAGTTGTTATATGCACATAAGCGCACCTAACAGGGCCGTAGTGTTTACGCCTGGCAAAAAAATTACTAAAAGTCAGTTTATTATTTTGCTCATGCCGTTAATGCTTGCCGATGATGAGTGGCCGCAAGATATAGACTTTGAAACCCAACTACAGGCTAGGTACGATGTAAGCAAAAACCAAGTTTATAGCGGCAATAAAAAATACTATACTATTAATACCATACCTGGTAAAGAACAAATAGTTTACCCTGGCAATATGAGTAAAGGCGATTTAGATTTACTCAAAAAAAATATACCGGCAAAACCTGCGCTTTACGTACTTAAATATGTTTTTGTTGAAAATAACAAAGCCTATGTTTCCAGTGATACTGAAAATTTTATTAGTGTAAAAGCCAATTTGCCAACAGGCCTATACAACCTTACAAAAGGAGGTTTAATGCTATCAGCCACTAATGCTGATGAGTACCCAAAACCACATAAAGCACAAAATAATATGGATAATTTAAAAGCTAAAAAAATAGCAACCAATAAGAAAACTAAGCCGATGAAAGCAGCTAAAAAGGTATTAAATACTAAAAAAGTAAAGCCTTTAGTGGCTGGTAAAAAAACTAACCCACCCATAGTACGTAACATAAAAAGCTTAGAAATACAGCACATAACCAAGTATGTAAACTTGAATGGTAAAAGCAAGCCGGCAGCAAGCGTAATAAACTTAGGTAAGCAGGTAGCAAAAGCCATTGCCGGTAAAAGTTATAACGAGCATACCGGTATGTTAAACGAAATACATAGCAAGCTTACCACAGCCGTAAAAGCTATTGCCAAGGCAGGTGTTGCAAAGGTTGATTTTAACATAGATAAAGACTTTAAAGCCAAGTTACAAAATGTACTTAAAAACGTAAAGGTACGTGTACAAACCAATGTGCTTGCTGGAGTTACCCCCACTCTACCTAAAACAATTAAAACCGTAGCCGATGTAAAAACTTTTTTTAAATATTTAACAGAAGTTGACAACGTTTCGTTTCACCCTGATGATGATTTTAACGATACTATAAACTTTAATACAAAAAAAAGTACTTACACAAAAGCCCAGGCCAAATTACTTAACAAACTGATGGATCAGGCATTTACTGTATGCACAAAAAACAAGGTTGATATTTATGAGATAGGTTTTGAAACAACGCCTATTGCTAAGTATAGTAAGAGTAAGGCTAAAAAAAAAAGCCTTAGCGGAGTTGGAACGGTGGATCAGGGAGGAGTTAGTGAAGTAAAGCCAATACAGACACAAAGCAACCCTATATTAAGTGCTTCGCAAATATTACAGCAAAGCTATAAAACAAATGAGTTAGGACCATACACCAAGTATTTTGGTAAAGTAGCCCACAATTTTGATTTAATGCTGCATGGAGAGCCAGGGGCCGGTAAAACATATTTTTTATTAAGGTTTGCCAATTGGTATGCTGAAAATATTGGGCCTGTACTATTTTTAAGCGATGAGGAATACGGAACAGTAACCCTACAATTAAAAATAGAAGAAACAAAAAGTACTTCGCCTAACCTATACTTTGTACAAAGTCTTAAGGGTGTAAACATTAGTAATTATGCCTTGGTTATACTTGATAGTATAACATCAACAGGGTTAACACTGGAAGACTATAAAGCCATGCGAATTGCCAACCCTGATACTGCAGTAATAGCCATTTTTCAAAAAAATAAAGATGGTAGCTTTAAAGGTGGTAAAGACTGGGAGCATGAAATAGAAATATGCGGAGAGTTGGTTTTTGATGAGAAAAACAAAAGGTGTATACGAGTTTACCGTAACCGATATGGGGTTTTAGGTAAGCAAAGAATATAACCATAATTATTATATATTTGTTTCAAAATACAGTTACCGTTTTTAGTAACTAAAAAAGGCAACCGTATTTTGAAATTTAACTTTTTAAAAGTAAAATTTTATGTCAGCAAGCACAGACGAATTACTAAGCGGCTTACCCACATGGGCCTTACTCCCAAGAATATCAGCCAATGGGCAGTTACCGTTTTGGAACAATACAACAAAAAAATGGGAAGCCGGTGATGCTCCCAGCGGTTTTAACCCTGATGCCGCCTATACATTTAACAACAGTGTGCTGTTTAACCAGGTACCGCAATACCTAGGTATTAATTTAGCCACTGTTCAGGACTTAACAAGCGCATTGGCCCCTTACAGCACTACCACGCAAATGAACGATGCTATTTCTGCCTCGTACAATATGATATTAGCCGGTGCCCCTGCTGGTTACGATACTTTGTTAGAAATAAGCAACTATATAGCCACCGATACTACCGGAGCGGCTGCCATAAATAACGCCATAGCTGCCAGGTTACTTATTACCGATGTTATTGATAACGTAACCAGCACCAATACCAATAAAGCATTAAGTGCTAACCAGGGTAAACTGCTAAACGATGCTTTAAGCGGTAAAGCCAACGTATCTACTACAAATGTTTTTTCACAAAACAATACGTTTCAGGCTAATGTATCAGTAGGCCATGCCAGTATACAAACTGATAGGTTTGCCGCTAAGTCAGATGGTACCAACCGTATAGGCCGCTTTAGCAATAGTGCCGGTACTATTTTTATGGATATTGATACCAATGCCCGGGTACTTACCATTACCGAGGGTAGTACCGTTACCACCTTACAACAAATAAGTGGTAACACCAGTTTGTTTAATAACTCAAACAGCAATTTTAATATACAAACAGGTGTAGGTGGTAATATATCTGCCGTGTTACTTTCAGCCGGTGGGGTTGATTTACGCATAAACAATGTTTCGCAATTATTGGTTGATAACAGTGGCTATGTAACTTTAAAAAGCCGCTTGCGCTGGGGTAGTAACAGTAGTACTCCGATGTTAATAGCCAATGGAGCCCAGTTAGATGTAAAACTAGCCGATAATAGTGCCTATACTTATATACGTGGCTTTTTCAGGTTTGAGCAAATGCCAACCAGCGAAGTACGCTCTAATACCCATTATTTAACAGTAAAGCTGCAAGATGGTACCGATTTTCTTTTACACGGTTCTTTAGGTGGCTAACCAATAAAATTACTTAATCCCCTATATAAAATGAAAACAGAAGTAGAAAACAAAGACTTAATAACAATAATTTCGCATTTCAACAACTTACAACGCGAAAAAATAAGCCTTGGTGTTAAAAACAGAGTTCAAAAAATAAGTAAAATGATATTGTTAGAGCACTATGAGCCCTTTAACAATTTAGTTTTAGAGTTGTGCAAAAAAAGAAACCTTATAGCTAACGATAAAGGCCAGTATGAACCACCTGAAGAGTTTTATAAATTATCCGAGTATTTAGAATTAGCACAACAAAAATGTACTTTAACGTTTGATCCAATTGATTGGTTATTGATTAAGGATATTGAAACTACCCATGTTTATGACTTTGATTTACTCAAAGCATTTTTTGAAAATTATTCCATATAGTTTAGTTTAGGTTTAACAACAAAGGGCCTCCATTTTGGGGGCTTTTTTGTGCCTAAAAACTTAAACTAAATCTTGCGCTTACATCTTCTGCAGGTTCGTCAAGGTACTTTTGTATATAATTTTGGAAAGATTGTAAACTGGTGTGGCCACTTATAGCCATTATTTCCTTGGTGTTTAAGTTGTACTTGTTTGCATTTTTTACCAAGTCAATAATAAATGTGTGGCGCAAGGCATACATGGTTTGCTCCGGTTCAATGCCCAACAGCTTTTTAATTTTGCCAAACCGCCTGGTAAAGTAATCTCTATTGGTACGTACCGGCCCTGGTTCACCCTTGCTGGTAAAAATATAATAATGGCCCGGTAAGTTGGCTATGTCTAAAGCTTCAAAATCGGCCTTGTGTACAGCAAATATGCGTTTAATTTTGCGTACCCTTTGTTTTGCTTTTACAGCCTCTAGCGTTAGTTTGTCTAACTGTAGGTCAATATCCTTTACCTGCATTTTAACTATTTCTACAGGCCTTATGCTAAAGTAAATTTCACACCTTAAAAAGTAGTAAAAATAAATATCGTACTCACGTACCCAGTCGGCTATGCGTTTAAACTCAGCCGCGCTGTATGGTTTATTGGTATGGCTTTTAGTAGGTAGTTTTTCAATATCCTCGCATGGGTTTTCTGTTACCCATGTTCTGTTTATTTTTTTCATTGAAGTAAACATACTGGTTAAATCAACCAGGTGGTTATTACGGCTGCGGGCTGCATTTTTCCGCTCTATCATTAAGTAGTCAAGGTAAGCAAATATATGCTCGCTGGTAACCTCATTGGGTTTTAAAGTACCCATGCGTTTACTAATAAGCCAGTTTTTAAAAAGGTTTACATGGCTTTTGTATACCGGCAAGGTTGTTTCTTCATCAACATACGTTTGTTTATGTTTTAAAACGGCCTCAAGCGCATCAATAATAGTGGTGTAATTAACCTTTTTTTCAGGTAAGTGTTTTAGGTCAATGCCCGGGTACGGACAAAAGCCACTTTGTAGCTGGGCCAGCATTTTAAGCCTGATTTTCTCAAACTCGGCTAGGCGTTTATCTACATCTTTAATTCTGTTGGCATTTTCCCTGGGCGCAAAAAAACGTTCTCGTTCGCCAGTTATAGGGTGGGTAAAGTAGTAGTCTACTCTCCATTTTTTTGAAATATCCAGTCCGCCATCGTAAAGTTGGGGTACTGAATAAAGCGGGCTTTCATTATCCATTGTAAGGTTGGTTAAATGTGCCCCCACATTTTAACCCCTACAAAATTGAAATAATTGTTTGTTAGCTATCGTACCACTTTCGTACCACTTAAACTAACAAACCCCCTGTTTTTAGTTGCGGAGGCAGGACTCGAACCTACGACCTTTGGGTTATGAGCCCAACGAGCTACCACTGCTCCACTCCGCGATGTATCTTTGAATGTGGTTATCGTCTTATATATCCAATAACAAAAGTTTTACTTGGCTTTTAAAAAACTATAATTCTTTTGTTTTTGGGAGTGCAAATATAAAGTTGTTTATTTGTAATCCTAATAAAAAAATAAAAAATGTCGTTTCGTGCTGGTTTTGTAAGTATTATAGGTAAGCCTAATGTTGGTAAATCTACTTTAATGAATGCCCTGTTGGGTGAAAAAATTTCTATTATAACTCCTAAGGCACAAACAACCAGGCATAGAATTCTAGGTATTTTAAACAACCCTGAATATCAAATTGTGTTTTCTGATACTCCCGGTATTATAGAGCCTAAATACAAATTACAAGGCAGCATGATGAAATTTGTAAACGAAAGTTTAGAAGGCGCTGACTTGGTTATGTTTGTAGCTGATTTTAACGAACAAAACGAAGAACCTGAATTAATTGAACGCCTTAAAGTAATTAAAGCACCTATTATTTGTGTTATTAATAAATTAGATGAAAGTGACCAAGATGGCGTAATGAAGAAAATTGACTTTTGGCGTAGTCAGGTTGATTTTCTGGAAATAGTGCCTATTTCAGCCCTCAATAAATTTAACTTGGACTTATTGTTAAAAAGTATCAAAACTTATTTACCTGAAGGACCTCCTTTTTATGAGCAAGACCAGGTAACGGATAAGTCGGAACGATTTATTGCTTCTGAAATTTTGCGCGAAAAAATATTGATGCGCTATAAAGAAGAAATTCCTTATTCGGTGCAGGTTGAAATTGAATCGTTTAAAGACGAAGAAAAATTATTACGTATTAGTGCTATTATATATGTAATGCGCGATTCGCAAAAACAAATTATGATTGGCAAAGGTGGTATAGCCATTAAAAATATGGGTATAGCTGCCAGAAGAGATTTAGAAAAATTCTTTGGTAAACAAGTTTTCTTACAAACTTTTGTAAAGGTGAAAGAAGGCTGGCGTGATAATAATAACCTATTAAAAGAATGGGGTTACGATAATGATGGTCAATAAATTTAATTGCCCGAAAATTGCTCTCTGATTCCACCTTCTAAAGCTGTCCACTTTCCTGTTCTGTAACCAATCACCTTTAAGGCATTGTTTGTCCATGTATTACAGGTATGGAAAAAACTAAACTCTCTTTGTGCCTCATAGGTAACCTCACCTTGTTTTGTGGTATTAAAAGGAGTTAACATTTGCCCATTGTTTTGCGCAAAGCTATTTTTAATAAAACTACATAATTGCAGGTACTGCTCAGGGCTTAAATATATTTTTCTAATAAACTTTCTGTTAAACGGATATTGTCCTTCGTAACTAACATGCATAACTGATTGGCCAAAACCACATAAAGAAGAAAACCCGGTTAAATAGTTCATATTATCCCAACGTTTATTTTGCTGGTAAAATTTGTTTTCGGCAAAGCCAAAGCACAACCACTCCTGGTCGGTTGCGTTAAAGTCAGCTCTGTTTATAAATGTTTCCCAATTGGTTTGTTCGTTTTTTACCGGTACTATTACTTCGCTATGCATACCATCACCAGCTACAAAAACCAATAATCCTTTATTTTTAACTAAGTAATCGCCATTTACTTCAACAAGGGGCAAAACCAAACAACATAAGTAATAAAATGATGCGATGGATAATATTCCATAGCATAGTTTAAGGCCATACTTTCCAATTTTTTGTAACATTTTATATCTGTTTTTTTATATGATAAGGTATTATAAATTAGACCTAACTCAAGTTTAGGCGAAACTTTTGTAAATTAAACTTACTTTTGCAAATATATTTATATTATGCAAAAGAGAAACGATAGCGGAAAGAGATTTGATAAAAAAGGTGGTAAAACACCTCCTTCATTTTCATCATCAAAAAAATCATATGGGAATGATGACAACAAATCAAGTCGTAAACCAAGCGGTAATAGTAACAGAAGCCAAAAAGAAGATGGTTTTAAACCCAATTCAAGGGCTAAAAGTTATGGCGACAGCTCGTTTTCTCCAAGATCAAGCAAGCCATCAGACAGAAATACATCGGATAGATTTAGTGACGATAAAAAACCTTATAACAGAGGTAAAAGTACAGGCGATGATAAATTCTCTTCAAGCTCACGCAAGCCTAGCGCAAGAGGCACATCTGATAGATTTGATGCTGACAAAAAACCTTATAGCAGAAGCAAAAATGTAGGCGAAGACAAATTCTCTTCGAGCTCGCGCAAACCTAGTGCAAGAGGTACATCTGACAGATTTGATGCTGATAAAAAACCTTATAACAGAGGTAAAAGTGTAGGGGAAGACAAATTCTCTTCGAGCTCACGCAAGCCTAGTGCAAGAGGAACTGCGGACAAATTTGATGCGGACAAAAAACCTTACAACAGAGGTAAAAGTGGTGGCGATGATAAATTCTCTTCAAGTTCACGTAAACCCAGCACAAGAACTTCGGCTGATAAATTTGATACTGACAAAAAACCTTACAACAGAGGTAAAAGTGCAGGCGAAGACAAATTCTCTTCGAGTTCACGTAAGCCAAGTACAAGAGTTACTACTGATAAAAAAGATAGCTACGGTAAAAGCACTTCATCACGCAGAACAAAAGATGAGTTTAGTGACGAACCTAAAAGATTTGCCGCTAAACCTGAGAATATTAACAGCAAAGAAAGTTTCCGTAAAAAAGGAATATCGGAAGATGCTAAACCTTTAAAAGGAAAAAGTATTAAAGAAAAAACAAAGTTTGAATTTAGAAGTGTTAGAAAAGCAAAATTTGCTGATGAGAAAAACACTAAAGTAAATAAAAAAACGGCTGAAGAGGATTTAAACTTTGGCGAAATAAGATTAAACAGATTTATAGCCAATGCGGGTATTTGTAGCCGTAGGGAAGCTGATACTTTAATAACTGCAGGTTTAGTTACTATTAACGGAGTAGCGGTAACTGAAATGGGGTATAAAGTAAAAGCGGGCGATGATATTAGATACAATGGCGAAAGGCTTTCGGTTGAAGAAAAAATCTATATTTTAATGAACAAGCCTAAAGATGCCATTACTACAGCTGTAGATCCTGAAGGCCGTAAAACTATATTTGATTTAATTGAAGGCCGATTAGCACAAAGAGTTTTTGCTGTTGGCCGTTTAGATAGAAACACTACTGGGGTACTTTTATTAACCAATGATGGTGATTTAGCACAACGCTTAATGCATCCGAAATATGAAGTAGAGAAAGTATATATAGCTACTTTAAATAAGGATTTAACTAAAAACGATTTATGGCAACTGGCAGGTGGTGTGGAGTTGGAAGATGGTATGATAAAACCTGATGCAGTGGCTTATGCTGAAGAAAGCAAAAAAGATGTAATTGGTGTGGAGATTCATAGTGGCCGTAATAGAATTGTACATAGAATGTTTGAACACATGGGTTATTTGGTTGACAAACTAGATAGAGTAGCTTATGCCGGTTTAACTAAATCGAAATTGAAACGTGGAGAGTGGAGGGAGTTAACGGAGAAAGAATTAAAAACTTTAAGACGTAACGTAAAGATAGCTTAATGCAATAAGCATGCTTGGATTAAAATTAGCCACTGACCCACGTTGGGTAAATATAGCTGAAAAACAAATTGATGAAATACTAACAGACCATGCTTACTGTGAACAAAAAGCAGCAAGCAGCGGTATTTCTTTAATCATTAATTTTCCGGAAAAAGACAGAATTGTTGATGAGATTACTTCCATTGTAGCGGAAGAATGGGGTCACTTTCGTAAGGTGTTAAAGGAGCTTGATAAGCGAGGTTATAAACTAGGCTTACAACGTAAGGATGATTACGTAATTGAGTTGAAAAAACTAATTCGTAAAGGTGGTAGCAGAAACCAGCAAATGTTGGATAAACTTTTGGTGTTTGCCATGATTGAAGCCCGCAGTTGCGAAAGATTCAGGTTGCTATCATTACATATAAATGATGCTAGTTTAAAACAGTTTTACCATGAGTTTATGGTGAGTGAAGCGGGTCATTACCGTGCCTTTATTGATTTAGCCAATCATTATTTACCTGAACAGGAAGTTAAAAACAGATGGAATGAAATATTGGAAGCGGAAGCCAATATATTAGCCGGATTAGAGCTTAGGGGTGACAGAGTACATTAAGCACTCAACTAAATTATTCAAAAATTTTATCAGGCTCTGGTACTTTAAATACTAAAAAGTTGGTACCAAAAAAATTGAGCATTACGTTTAACAGTATGGATATGATATTGGACACGAAAGGGCCATTATCGTTAAGCCAATTGGCCGATAATGTCCAACCCATAGATTCAACCAACTCTGCCAAATACTGGTGAGGTAGTAAATAATGGTCGCACAAAAAATTAAAGCCTAAGTATATAAAAAAGGTTACTGCGTATACCAGAATATATTTTACTAAATATTTTTCTCCATCGTCTGCCTGATCTACATAAGTCCATAACTTATTCAGTGTAAAGCCTACAAAAAATCCCATTATCCAACCAATGGCTTTGGTTAATAAATTTAATGCGGGAAACTGTAACGACAATAGCCAGAAAACCAATAAACTTACCAATGTACTTGATGTACCTACTATACCAAATTTAATAAATTTTTTGGCTGTAGGGTATTGGGCAAACCATTTTCTAATATGCTTAATCGTAGCTATTATCATTTTTTCGTGCGCAAATATATTGATTATCGCTTCAAATACCGATTTTCGTTTTTATGAAAAAAATAATCTTTGCCTTCATTGCTTTACTCTCCACTATTGTTTCTATAGCACAACCAAACGGCTATTCTCACAGCAACGATACGAGCACTTTTATTTTCAATGAAAATGACTATGGTATTGTGGCTAAAAACAGGGTAGTAGTTACGGGTGTGTTTAGGAACTGGAGTCAGGATATGGACGACCAACATTGGCAGCTGCAAAGACAAACTCAACGGGTATGGACATTGAAAATATACAACCCGAACTTTGAAATTATTAAACCAAGTATGGCTTTTAAATATAGAGTTGACGAAGGTAAATGGCTTGACCCACCGAAAGGGGCAGACAATACAGATGGAGGAAATCTGGTGTTTATGAAAGGGGTAGAACCGCTTGCCATAAAAGCTACTTTAGTTGCTGATAACAACATTGAAGTTTCATTAACGGGTCTGTCAAAAAAAACATTGCTTACCGTCAATGATTTTGTTTTAACGAATGCCAAGAATGAAAAAATTGATTTAAATAATTTAGCACGTTATAATAGTTCTTTTGATACGCTTACAACAAGTCCCGATAAAGACAAAGGAAACTTAATTTTTAACTTACTATCTAAGGGAGCTGTAGACAAACGCAGGGTTTACTACTTGGAAATACCTAAGCTTAAACTTAAAACTTTATGTACTTACGATGGCTGGTTTAAAGATTTAAGAAGTTTCAAAACATTGGGTGCTACTATTTCTAATGATAGCAGCTTTACGCTGTTCAGGGTTTTTGCACCAAGGGCTACGCAAGTAAAGCTTTATTTATACCAAGCTAATACTGATACTATACCTTTTTCAACTATTGATATGCAAATAGATAGACAGGGGATTTGGGAAGCTACCGTTATGCAAAATTTAGCAGGTACTTGGTATGATTATACGGTACATGGATTTGACGACCCGGGTAATTCGTTTTACGAAACCAACCCTGTTCATATTAGCGACCCTTATGCCCGTGTGAGCGATGATGGTTTTGGCAAATGTATGGTAGCTTATAAAACAAAACCTGCTAAGCCTTTAAAAATTGGTAGACCGCGTTTAGAAGAGGTAATAGCTTATGAGGTACATGTACAAGATTTTACTGACTTGTTACCTATTAACAACAAGTTACAAGGAACCATTGCTGGTATGGCTATTCCCGGTTTAAAAAACACCAAAGGCCAAGCCATTGGGTTTGATCATTTGGTAAAGCTGGGTATTAATGCTGTGCACTTAATGCCTGTACAGGAAATGTTACACTGGCCTAAAGACGAATGGGAAAAGGCATTTAACAAAGACCCTTACATGGTTGAACAAGGGGTAGCAACAGAAAATTACGACTGGGGTTACCGTACATCGCATAGTTTTGCTATCGAATCTAGGTATAGAATTAAAGGAACTAAACCGGGTGATGAACGTTTACAATTCAGGGACGTGGTTCAAAAATTCCATGACAAGAATATAGCTGTTATTGTTGATTTTGTTTTTAACCATACTGCCGAAAATATGGATGGAAGAAGTTACTTATTTCATTTCAATGCTTTTGATAAACAATATTATTACCGCACTAAAAATTTAAACCATATTGGTGAGTATGGTAACGAAACTAAAAGTGAAAACCGATATATGACACAGCGTTGGATTATTGACCAATGCAAACATTTTATTGAAGAATTTGGTGTAGATGGCTTTAGAATTGACCTAGCCGGACAAACGGATAAGGAAACGTTGTTGGCTTTAAAAGCGGCTTTACCTAAAGACATTATTATTTATGGTGAACCCTGGATTGACAGCAACGACCCTGATTATAATAAAAACCCTAACTGGCATTGGTATAAGAATGATGCACCTATTTGTTATTTCAATGACGATACACGTAACGCTTATAAAGGACCTGTTTTTGAATTGACTGATAAACTGAAACACCGTGGCTGGGCTGGTTGGAATTTGGAAGAAAGGGACAATGTAATAAAGGGTTTGAGTTGCTCTTTCAGCACGCAAAAAAATATTAACAGTGCTATTAATTATTTGGACATTCATGATAACTATGCTTTAGCTGACCAGTTTGCAACTACTGATTTTGATGGTCGCTTTGGCGTTGACGAAGCCAATTATAAAATAGCAGCTACTTTATTATTTACTACTCCGGGCCCTATTGTTTTACATGGTGGCAGTGAGTTTATGCGTAGTAAAGGCCATGCTCCTTTAAAAGAAGTGGTGAAGGAAATTCCAAGTGGTAAAATTTATTTTCATGGTAAGCGCGATACTTACAATATGCGTACAGCAAACCAATTTATTTGGGAAAATATTGGTAAGGATAAAACAAATGGTAATACATTAACCAAACCTTATCAAAACAGTAATTTTAAAAACATGCTGGCTTATTGGAAAGGATTAATGCAATTACGTACTACTATTTTGCAACCAATTATTGATACCTTTCCCAGTTTGCATCGCAATGAAAGTAGCCGTTCAATGCCTTCTGTTACTTATAAACAAGACTATATTCAATTTGTAACGCCAAATAATAAGGCCCTTTTGGCTTATTTAATAGGTGGAAAAATATTGGTGCTTATTAATAACGATGCACAAGCCAATACTTTTGATTTGAAAGAACTGCATTTAACGGGTAAATGGAAACAGGTAGCTGATATTAACGAAGTAAATATATATGGTTTAAAAATAAATAAATCGTTTAATGAACCTTTAGCACCTGGTAGTTTAGGTATTTGGGTTAAAGAATAAAGGTTCATCTTGCATGTCATATAAAATAATTGCTTAAATATTGTTAATTTTTACTTTTTTGCAATGGCTCTTATTGGGCTTTGGAACAGGTTATGTTATATGTTAGTTAGGCTTTTTGTTTTTAATTTTTTCTTTTTATTAAACGTACTTGTGCAAGCACAGGTTAATGATAATTTTAGTGATACTAACTTTACTGATAATCCTGTTTGGCTTGGCGATGATAGCCTTTGGCAGGTAAATGCAAGTTTGCAACTGCAAAGCAAAGGAACTACAGGTACTACCAAAGATATTTACCTCGTTACTCAAAATAATTTAATACAGCATATAGAATGGCGTTTACAAATCCGCTTTAACTTTAGCCCCAGTACACAAAATTTTTGCAGGTATTATTTAACGGCTGACCAAACAAATTTAAAGAGTAACTTAAATGGTTATTACTTACAATTTGGAGGTAGTACAGGCAATACTGATACCATTAGTTTATATAAACAGGAAGGAAGCAAACGTACACGTATTATTGCAGGCAGACCTGCAACTGTAGCCAAGAGTAACAATATAGTTGATATTAAAGTAAACCGGGATAGTTTAGGCAACTGGACTTTGTATAGCGATACTACAAGTAGTGGTAATTTTATATTGGAAGGAAGTGCCAATGACAATACTTTTACTACTACTGCTTATACGGGATTTTTTGCCCGGTTTACCAGCGGAAACGTTAGCAATTTTTATTTAGATAATGTTTATATAGGTGAACCTATTGTAGATATAAACCCACCTTTATTAGAAAGTTTTGCACTTATTAATGACAGCACCTTACAACTCCATTACAACGAAGCATTGGAAAGCAATGCGGTTAATGATATAGCTAATTTTGAGCTGAACAATAATTTCCCAACCATAACCCATACAAAACTGGCTGACGATTTAAAAAGTATCATTATAGCATTTGACCATTCGTTTGTTTTAACCAATAACTATGTTTTAACGATTAAAAACATACAAGACCTTCACCATAATATAGCTAATGACACAAGCATTTCATTTTTGTTTTATAAACCCGCTATTGACGATATTGTTATCAATGAAATAATGCCTGACCCATCACCAAGCAATGGTTTACCAGATGCGGAGTTTATTGAACTGTTTAACCGAAGCAACTACCCTATTGCTATTGGCAACTGGAAAATAAATGATTTAAGTACTTCGGCTACTATTCCCAGTTTTACTATTCAACCTAAAGCGTATGTAATTATTTGCAGCCCCGCTAACGAAAATTTATTTAAACCTTATGGTACTACTTTGGCTGTACCTTTTTTACCGGGTTTAAATAACGATGGCGATTTGGTACAACTAACTACTGCTAACAATACTCTTATCAATCAAATAAAGTATGATTTGAGTTGGTATACCTCAACGACTAAAAAAGAAGGTGGTTGGAGCATGGAATTAATTAATCCGTATACCTTGTGTAAAGGAACCGATAACTGGCAAGCTACTGAAAAAACAACCGGCGGTACACCAGGGCAGGTTAATTCTTTTCATAGTTTAATACCCGATACTGTTAAACCTACTATACTTAAATGGTATTATAAAAATGATAAAAACCTTGTACTTATATGCAATGAAAAAATGGATTCATTGACAATGCAACAGGTAAAACTAAATGTAACCGGAAATACTATTGCTTCTATAGCTGTTATCGGTAGTCGTTTTGATTCTATACTGATAACACTGAGCAATGTCATGGTTGACAGGCAAACTTATACACTTAAAATTGATTCGGCTTTTGATTGTTCATTGAATAAAATAGCCGACAATACAGTTATTTCTTTTACATACATTCCCATAAAGGCCGCTCAGCAAAACGACATACTGATTACTGAAATATATGCCAATCCGAAACCGAATACGGCTTTACCTGATGCGGAATATATTGAGTTATATAATCGCTCCAGCAATATTGTTTCGTTAAATCGTTTTAAAATTAAAAGCGGTTCTACTATCACAAATATTGAAAATGTACAATTATATCCCGATAGCTTTATAGCCATATGTGATGACAGCAATTTGCCTTTATTTATCAATTATAAAAATGTAATCAGTGTAGCTACATTACCTACTTTTAGTTTGGATGATGAAATTGTTTTATACAATGAAAGCAATTATATCATACACCAAATAGCGTATAAACAAAGCTGGTTTAACAACAATGTGAAAGCTGATGGCGGTTGGAGTATTGAAATGATTGACACTAAAAATCCATGTGGTTTAGCGAGTAACTGGACTGCCAGCAAAAACAACAAAGGAGGAACGGTGGGCTTTGTCAATTCTGTTAAAGGCATTAGCTTGGATAATACTAAAACTTTGGTTAACCGTATTTATCCTGCTAACTCACATACCATTGAAGTATATTTTAACAAAACACTTGATAGTACAAGTGCCTGCAATAAAAATATTTTTAGCATAAACCCTCCATTAAACGGCTCTTTTGTTTTTGATTTTAAAGATGATTATTTAAGCCAGTTGCGTATAACAACTACTGATAGTTTAAAAAAAGGTCAAGTATATTCTATTAAAACAGATAGTGCCAAAGATTGTGCAGGCAATACACTGGCTGATGAAAACCCATTCAGCTTTGCACTTTGTAAACCTGCTGACAGCAACAATTTAGCCATTAATGAATTGTTGTTTAACCCCACTATTGATGGAATTGATTTTATAGAGATTTATAACAAAAGTAATTTGTTTATTGATATTAAAGATGTTTTTATAGCCAATAGAAATGCATCGGGTTTAATAGAGAATTTTTACAACCTCGCTGACTCCGGATATATGCTTTTACCAAATAGCTATTACATAATAAGTACTGACGAAAATATTGTAAAACAACATTATCAGGTTATCAATAATAAAAACTGTATTCGGTTAAATGCTATGCCTAGTTTTAATGATGACGCAGGAACAGCTCTTTTATTCACCAAGCCCGAAAACATTTTTGATGAACTCTCTTACGATGATAAAATGCACTTTGCTTTGCTTGATAATAAGGAAGGTGTGAGTATAGAACGCATTGATTTTAACAGGAGCACTACCGACAGAAACAATTGGTCATCTGCCAGCAGCACCAGTGGATTTGCCACGCCTACTTATAAAAATTCTCAGTACTTAGTAGCTGCCAATAAAGCATTAGCATTGAATATTGAACCTGAAATTTTTACACCCAATAATGATGGTATTAACGATGTAGTTAATTTTACTTACAAGTTGGGTAAGAATAATTATTCGGGTACTATACTTGTTTATAACAGCAATGGAATATTGGTAAAAAATATTTTAAACAATGCTCCGTTAGGTGCCGAAGGTATCATCACATGGAATGGTTTAAGCGATAAAAACCAAGCTTTACCTGTTGGTATTTACATTGTATATTTTGATTATTTCAATACGGATGGCAGTTCGGACAGTATCAAAAAAACATTGATTATAGGCAAAAGTTATTAAACACAACCAATGGGAAACAACTACTTTCAGTTTAAACAGTTTTTAATTAAACAGGATAAGTGTGCTATGAAAGTAGGCACTGACAGTGTTTTATTGGCTTGTTTAACTGATGTAAGTAATTGTAAAACCGTTTTAGATATTGGCACGGGTACGGGTATTATAGCACTCATGTTGGCTCAAAAAAATACATCGCTTTTAATTGATGCTATTGAAATAGATGATGATGCTTTTATACAAGCTAAAGAAAATATAGAAACATCGGTATTTGCTCCGCAAATACAAATACACCACGGTGCTTTGCAACATTTTGAACCCAACAAAAAGTTCGATTTAATAATTAGTAATCCACCTTATTTTATTGGTAAAAATAATTTTAGCATACATAATATACAAAGGGCCAAAGCCCGCCATGATGATGATTTGCCGTTCGATGTATTGATTCAAAAAGCTAGCGACTTACTGACTAATGATGGTACATTGCGTGTAATATTACCTGCTCAGGAATCGAAGGTATTTATAAACCTAGCTTTACAAATGGGCTTGTATTTACAAGTTCAAACTTATTTAAAACCTAAGCCTGATAAATCTTATAACAGGGTTATTATCCAGTTGGGTAAAACAGAACAAACTGTTATAGAAAATGAGTTTACTATATACCATGAGGATGGAAACCAAACGGAATGGTATAAGGAAACATGTAAAGATTTTTATTTATAAATACATAAGCAATAATACTAACACCATGCAGCAGGTGTTAGTAAAATGCCTATGTTATAAAAGAATAAACCGTCTATGAATGCAGCTTATTGCCTTTATTTCTTCTTCTATGATTACTATTCTGTAATCACTAATTTTTGGGTAACCACACTGGTGTTCGTTTGTACTTTTAACATATAAACACCTTTGGCTAATAAAGCAATATCTAATGCCATTTCTTTTTGATTGCGTATAACCGGTACTGTAATATTTTCTCCTTTGGTATTTACCAATGTGATAGTTGCTTCCTGGTTTTCATTTAAAAAAGGTATATAAATATTCACATTTTTACTGGCCGGGTTCGGATAAACTGATACTTCATACTTGATAATTGCTGGCTCCGTTTTAACTCCTGTTGGTTGGCTAAACAGCAATCTAAGAATAGGATTTGCGGACCAAACATTACCCGCTGAATCAAATGTAAACATGTAACCATTTATAGGTTTATTATTATTGTAACTGAAAGTATATTTCTGAGAGTTTCTCCATCCTGAATTATCTGATGGCCAATAAGCACTTTTAACTTCAGTCAATTGATTTTGGTTATTATACTGAAGAATATCATTTGAAAGAGGCATTAATTGAAATTCCTGGCCATTAGTGGTCATACCGTGATGTATGGCACGTATAACATTTCCATTGTTATCATAATCAAATGTATCTTGAGCCGTGATACTCCAATTATTACCATTTACTCCTTCGGTATAAACTGTATGTAATTTATTATTGGTATAAGTATAAATACTATTACCTGTAATGGTATCACTTGCACTTTCTGTATAAACGGTTTGAATTAAGTTAGAAGCACCATCGTAGGTATGTGAGCTGATATAACTCTCTTGCGTTTGATACACAAACATGCTATCCTTAACTCTTTGGCCTGAACCATTATAAGCATAATGAATTTCATAATAATCAAGAAACTGATCATACGTTGGAGGGATAGCTCGCATAATTACAACTTTACTTGGTTGGTTATTAGCAGCGTAGGTAAAATTATATTTTAACACCATTGTATAGGTATAGTCCGGATAGTCATAATGCACATTTTCAATGGCTATAGCTATTCTATTCTGATTGTCTAATACAAAACTATCTGTATTAAGTTGCACATCTTTCCACTCATTATTTGTTCTTTGCGATGTTTTACTTTCTTTCCTAAATGGTTCAATAGCGGAAGGAATCCATGTATATCTGGTATTATCAATCCAGGTATCATTGGCGGCTCTTCTTTGCTCAAGCACATACGAGTTTTCACGTAGTATTTTTTCAAAACCAATAACAGGGTACTCAGGTAAAGTTGGCACAAGTGATTGCGTAAATCCTGCCATAACGCTCATCGATAATAATAGTGTGAGGTATTTTTTTTTCATGTTTTAATGTTTTTAGTAACCTTAAGTCAAACAAAAAATCATGATGGTTGCAAGGATATAATTTTACTCAGGTAACTTTACAATTGAACAATTGCTTTAAAAATGCACACCCGATTTTTTCTTATACCTTAAATAATGCACTACATAATCAAGTTCTAAAGCTGATAAATTGCTTTCTTTTAAACGGTCTCCATGCGATGGATATTGAATTCTCACTTCATAATCCATGAGTTGCGGCAATGAAAAATCCGGTACCACTGCTACTCCGTTTACCATTTTGTTATGGCATCCGGCACATATAGTATTGTAAACAATAATTCCTTTTTCATAAAAGCTAATGAACTCTGCTTTTTGCGCTTCTGTCATTGTTGCACTGTCGTAAGGCAAATCGTAAGGCGCAACTACTGGTGGTTTTTTTGTTTCTGTTTTTGCCAGCATTTCACTTTTTGAGTTGCTTTGCGAACTTGTTTTACAATTGGCTAAAACAATGGTACTTATTACTAAAACTATGATTATAGTGGTTTTCATTTGTTGTTAATACGTGCCGCCTACTTTGCGGTTATTTAAAGCGGTAATGGTTGACTTTGGTAATTTTTGCGGAGCTACTTCAAATTGTATTTGCTCGTTTAATGATTGTATAAAGGCAATCAGATATTTTTTTTCTACAGGGTTTAATTGCAATGAATCGGGTGGTAAGGTTTGATTTGGTACTTGCAAGCCTTTGCCTGCTCCGCCACCTGCATTGTAAAAATCAATTACTTGCTCCAGGTTTTTAAAAACACCATTGTGCATATAAGGTGCTGTGTATTGTGCATTGCGAATGGTTCCTGTACGGAATGCATGTAATGTTTCTTCGGCCGGATTCACTAAATACCGTCCTTTATCAGCACTTAATGAATCGTATTGTAAACTGCTTGGCACACCTAATACTTCAAACTCGGAACTTACGTAAGGTGGTTTTACACCGTTAAATTGTGGTGCAAAATGGCAAGTGCCACATTGGGCTTTGCTCATAAATAAATTAAAGCCTTTTTGTACTTCTATACCGGCTTCGGTATGCTTATTCATAGCCGCATCAAAAGGTGCAGTGTATTGACTAAACTTACTGTAGTAATAGGTAATAACTGATGCTATGTGGTCGGCTGTAATTTCTTTTTCGAGCGGTGTATAGGGTAACAATTTTTCAAATGCTTCTTTGTATTTATTGCAACTTAATACTTTTGCTACCATTTCTTTTTCATTGCTTGCCATTTCAGCCGGATTGGTTAAAACGCCTTTGGTTTGGTGTTGCAATGAAATATGTTTTCCATCTAACATAATTAAATGGTTATACGCTGCATTGATTAATGTTGGTGTGTTGCGCGTTAAAAAACTGGTTTGATCAAACTGCAAAGAAGTGGCAGTGGCGGTATCGGTAAAAAACTGTTTGGGGTTATGGCACGATGCACAACTGCGCAAATTATTGGCTGATAATATGGGGTCGTAAAACAATAATTTGCCTACGTTATCCATTGCTTCTAATACTTTTTCATCGTTTACGCGTAAAAAAATACCCTTTGCATTTTGGCCTTGGTATAGGTTTTTTGAAAAAATTGAAGTTGCCTGTTTGTTTAATGTATAATCAACAAAACTTCTGCTTACTACTTTGTATTGCAATAACATTTGTTGGTTTAATGCAAACAATGGATTTACATAATTGCGTATAAAGGCATAATGGTTAAACAAACTATAACTGGTAGCTTGTTTTTTTACAAACTGAATGGTTTGTTGGTATAAGGCTAAGTATTCCTCGCCAATGGGTGTATTTGCATAACTCTGGTTATAGGCGGTATAAATAGTGTTTACTTCATTTAACATTACGTATAACTCGGGTATTATGCTTGCCGTATCAGGGCACTCAAAACCTGAGGTATAAATGGTAGCTAAATTTAATAAGTATAATCTGTTACACAAAAAGAAATGATGGTATGCTTTTATATTTTTGGTAATAGAGTCGGCATAATAAGTTTGTATAGCGGCTATACTTTGTTGTATTAAACCGGCTAGTACTTTTTTATCAAGTTGTTCTTCGTCTTCTAAATATTGTAAGGCTAATGTTAAGCCTGCTCCTTCACGTTTGTATGGTTTTTCAAATTTTTCAAATACTTCTGTTTCCCACTCTACCGGCAATGGGCCATTTATTTTTTTTTGTGCTAATGGCTCTAAATAACGTAACCAAAAATCAACACCCTTAAGCTTATTGCGTGTTAACTGTATGTTTTGTTTTATGTTGTTTATACTACTTGCTACCTGCAAATCACTTTTATCAATACAAGTTAGTAAAACATTTTCACTGGCTTCTAATGCTTGTATTTTTTGTTGATACAATAAGCTATATGCATTTTGTTCTTCACTGTTCTGAAAAGAAAAAGTAATGCCGGTAGCTATGGCTATAAAAATAAATAGTATCGTTTTTCTTGTCATAAAAATGTGGATTTGCCAAAACCATTAAATACAAAAACGGGTACACATTTAAGTGCCCCGTTTTTTTGTATTATTTAAACTATTAATGCATTACTACTAATTTTATAGTAGTGGTTTTATTACCTGTTGTTACTCTTACAAAATAAACTCCGTTTTGTAAGTTAGCTGTTTGCAGGTTAACGTTATGCTGTCCTGCTGTTAAATCGCTTTCCAATACATTTACTACTGCTTTACCTTGTATGTCTAATAAGGAAACTACAGTATGTTCTGTTGATTGTAATTGAATAGCCAATGTAGCATCGCTGTTACTTGGATTAGGAAACACATTGATGTTTTCTACTGATGAAATGGTAGGAATACCCACGTTTTTCATACGTACCAACTTAACATTAAATGTTTCAGCTGACTGTAATGAATCGGTTGTTTCATAAGCATACACTGTCCATTTTAAGTTTAACGAATCGCCTTTGGCTATTCCGTTATTGGCAAGTATTACATCTAAAGCATTGCTGGTTAATGTTAACTTAGCATCTGCTCCTGTATTATCAGCATCCATGTTTAATAAAGGAGCTGTAAAGTTACCTGTTAGGGTAGCTGCTTTCCATTTGTATTTAGTTGCATTAGCTGAAGCTGACCATGTAATAACAATTGGAGTAGTATTGTTTTGTTCTACTTCTACCCTTGCATTGTTAGCCGGAGCTGTTAAGTTAAATGAACTTAATATACGTTTACGAATTACATTTATGTTCCAATCCTGACTTGCTTTTAATGAATCGTTAGCTGTTAAATAAGCATACACTGTCCATTTTAATACTGTTGAATCGGTACGTTTAATACTTAATGAATTCAATACATTGTCTAATGCTCCACTTGTGATGGTTAATATACTATCAGCACCAAAATTATTTGCATTTAAGCGTAACAATGGTGTAGCAAAATTGCCTGCTACAGTAGTTAAAAACCATTTGTAAGTAATTGCATTGGTCGATTTTGTCCAGTTAATATTTACTGCAGTTGTGTTTGCTTCTTCTACTACCAGTCTGGTATTGTTAGCCGGAGCTGATAAACTAAATGCACCAAGTATTGCTTTGTTACGAGCCAATGTTATATTAAATACTTGTGTAGCTTGTAATGAATCGTTCACACCTTTGTAAGCAAATACAGTCCATTTGGTTTTAATTGAATCACCTCTGCTTACACTTAAGTTAGCCAACATAGCATCTAATCCACCTGATGTTAAACTTAACAAAGTATCGGCACCTGCATTGTCAGCATTTACAACCAATAAAGGTGTATTAAAGCTACCTGTAGCTGATGTTAAGAACCATTTGTATTTAGTTGCATTTACTGAACTGTTCCAGTTTACCTGAATAGCTGAAGTATTTGCACTATCTGTATTTATTCTTGTATTGTTAGTTGGGTTCAATAAATTGAATGCTGATAAAGGTGTTTCCATGATATCTTTTTTACGCACTCCATATAATTGATAACCTAATGCACAACCGTTGGTTGGCGATGAACAGAACTGTGCTAAAATACCCTCAAAAATGAATGAACCTTTATAAACAGTTACTGCCGGTGCATCTTCTACTTCGGTATCTTGTGCAGCAATGACTCTTAGTATAGTACTGTCGCCAGTATTCGGACCATCCCAAACGGTAGTATTGCTACTTGCAGCAAAGGTAGCGGCAGTGCTGTTGGTTTTTAAACCTACTATACGTACTAATTTACTTTCATACTGCTCACCATTGGTATTTATTTGTTTTAGTGTTACTAATATTGGAGCAGGAATAGTTGCATTTGTACTTAATTTAGTTACTCTGCTATTTTCACCAAATGCACCATTTCCAACATTAATTTGAGAATAATTGTTAAAATCACCTCTTCCTCCAACTACTTCTACAAAATCGCCTTCTTTTAAACCACTGCTTAAAATGGAATCAACCATGGCACCAGAAGATTGACGAACAGCAATAGCTCCTGTTGAATCTTGAATATAAATAAATCTACCCCAAGCTCTGGTAATTATACCTCTAACTCTTACTGTGTCGTTGTTAATTGAGCGTGATGATCCAATAGAAATTAATTGTTCTCCGATAGCCGTAGCAGGATTAAACATTTTTAAAATTTGTCCACCTTCTACAAATTCAGTATTAGTAGCATAATGAGCTTGGTCAACCAATAAGAAATTACCAGCACCTAATATATCTTGTACATCAATTACTCCAGAAGCTTCTTCATCTTGTGTTAAGTAATTAGCAGCACCATTTATAAATCTAGTAGAATCGTGTGAAGCGATTAAAGTTAATTTGTCATTAGCAATAGTGTATTGCCATGTTTTACCTATATGAACATTATTTCCTACATCTTCTTGAATAATAATATGACCAAATTTATCAATACCTATATTGTCCATCATTTTAGGACCTTCAGTACCATCTAACACCGCAGTTATAGTTCCACCAGTTGTAGGGTTCTTAATATCATTAAAACGTAATCTCCACATTTTGCTTGGAGCGGTAAATGCATTGGTAGTTACAAAATAAAAGTCGTTAGGATTTGAAGGGTCAAAAGTGCCATCTTCTGGTCTTAAAAACTTAGTTACCAATAAAGCATTACTTGTATTATTTAAAGCCAAACCTGTTGAATCTTTAACTATTCCTAAATCAACCATAGTAAAGGCTGTGTTAGGAGCAGGAACAGTTGCACTTATTTCAGCAGCTAAACCTGTTACAGCTATTCCATATAATCTACCATTGGTTAAGCCGGCTTTGTCCATTTCATTTCCTGTATTGGTTTTATTACCTACATAAAAATAAACTTGTCCATCTGTTCCATCATCCATTCCGGCTACTACTGTTTTGTCACCTGAAGCAGGAGATGCTACTGAGTTTTCCCATGAGAATTTACCTAAAGAAGGTAACTCGTATGTAGTACCGGCATTCGTTCCTGTAGCAATGTGTCCAAAAGCTCTTCCCTCTGTTCCATTTTCTTCACCATTCATAAATATACGCTCTTGTGTTCCTAATCCGGTAAGTGAATTATAGAAAGCAGAAACCGAAGGTAAATCAGCGGAGCAAAAACGAGTGAACGCTTTTTTACTTGTAGTATCAGCTGGATTGTATAAAGTATACCCAATTCCTGTAGTATATAAATTTACTTTTTGAATTAAATCAGCACCACTTACAACGGATAAATCGTTTTTATTGATTACCCATTTAGAAACAAAAGCACCTTTAGCTCCATGTGCACGGTTAATACCAACTGTATTTCCCAACTCATGGTTAACTAATAATGTAAATGTTCCATTGTTATTATCCCAAGCACCTGTTCCATCAGGTATACCAACCATTTTGTAACCATTGTTAGCACTATCGCCTACAGAAAGGATGGAATTAAATTTCACTCCTGGAGCAGCCGAAGTTAAATAAGGAGTTTGTGACGAATTAGGTGAAGCACCTGCAAAAGCATTGGCCGTAGTAGGATTAAACATTTTTAAAATTTGTCCACC
This sequence comes from Bacteroidota bacterium, assembly GCA_040388375.1. Classification (NCBI taxonomy): domain Bacteria; kingdom Pseudomonadati; phylum Bacteroidota; species Bacteroidota bacterium. The sequence continues at coordinate 410,087 of JAZKBU010000001.1, forward strand.
TTCTACAAATTCAGTATTGGTAGCATAATGAGCTTGGTCAACCAATAAGAAATTACCAGCACCTAATATATCTTGTACATCAATTACTCCAGAAGCTTCTTCATCTTGTGTTAAGTAATTAGCAGCACCATTTATAAATCTAGTAGAATCGTGTGAAGCGATTAAAGTTAATTTGTCATTAGCAATAGTGTATTGCCATGTTTTACCTATATGAACATTATTTCCTACATCTTCTTGAATAATAATATGACCAAATTTATCAATACCTATATTGTCCATCATTTTAGGACCTTCAGTACCATCTAACACCGCAGTTATAGTTCCACCAGTTGTAGGGTTCTTAATATCATTAAAACGTAATCTCCACATTTTGCTTGGAGCGGTAAATGCATTGGTAGTTACAAAATAAAAGTCGTTAGGATTTGAAGGGTCAAAAGTGCCATCTTCTGGTCTTAAAAACTTAGTTACCAATAAAGCATTACTTGTATTATTTAAAGCCAAACCTGTTGAATCTTTAACTATTCCTAAATCAACCATAGTAAAGGCTGTGTTAGGAGCAGGAACAGTTGCACTTATTTCAGCAGCTAAACCTGTTACAGCTATTCCATATAATCTACCATTGGTTAAGCCGGCTTTGTCCATTTCATTTCCTGTATTGGTTTTATTACCTACATAAAAATAAACTTGTCCATCTGTTCCATCATCCATTCCGGCTACTACTGTTTTGTCACCTGAAGCAGGAGATGCTACTGAGTTTTCCCATGAGAATTTACCTAAAGAAGGTAACTCGTATGTAGTACCGGCATTCGTTCCTGTAGCAATGTGTCCAAAAGCTCTTCCCTCTGTTCCATTTTCTTCACCATTCATAAATATACGCTCTTGTGTTCCTAATCCGGTAAGTGAATTATAGAAAGCAGAAACCGAAGGTAAATCAGCGGAGCAAAAACGAGTGAACGCTTTTTTACTTGTAGTATCAGCTGGATTGTATAAAGTATACCCAATTCCTGTAGTATATAAATTTACTTTTTGAATTAAATCAGCACCACTTACAACGGATAAATCGTTTTTATTGATTACCCATTTAGAAACAAAAGCACCTTTAGCTCCATGTGCACGGTTAATACCAACTGTATTTCCCAACTCATGGTTAACTAATAATGTAAATGTTCCATTGTTGTTATCGTAAGCTCCTGTTCCATCAGGAATACCAACCATTTTATAGCCATTTTCAGCGGCATCACCAACGGTAAGAATTGGATCTATTTTTACACCGGCTGCTGCTGGTGTTACATATGCCGATTGAGAAGATACTGATAAAACAGCCGGTTTATAATTTGCTAATTTTTTAGCACCACTTATACGGTAAGTAATTACATGACTTAGATTACCTGTTGCGGTAGCAATACCATTTGCAAGAGCAGATTTTTGTCCAAAATCATTATCGTTTCCAATAGCAATGGTGCTATCATTGATAATGGCTAAACCTTCTGCTTTATCTAAAACCGCAGGCCAGCCACTTGCTAATAAATCAATAACCAAAGTTTTGCTTACTGCTTTAATTCCATAAGCAGCTAAACCTGTTGAGTCAACTAAACCTTCTAAAGTATTTGTTCCATATAAACCTGAATGTACAGCTGTAGCCTGGTTTATATTTATCTTGTATAAACGTTTAATATCACTTGTTCCTCTTGCTGCTGCTTCTAATACTAAAAATGTACTATCGTTAATAGCAGCCATATCACCAATTTTCCAATCACTTAATCTAATTTGGTTAGCACCGCTTGCTCCTATGATACCATCATTTAAATAAACTATCATGCGTTGATTGCCGGTTGCAGGGTCAATTTCCAATATGCGATGAACCCTGCTGTTATCACCAACTGTAGCGGTTGGGTATAAAATACCACTTTGTATCATTGCATAAATTTTTCCGTTTGGAGCAATTGAAATGCCTTCAAATCCACGGTTGTTTTTGCGGTATTTAAAAACAGAATCAATTTGAACATCTACAGATTGTTTACCTGCTAAATGAGCGTAAGGAGTATATCTTTTAATTAAAACACCATTTGGATTTAACTGCCAAATAGTAGCTCCGCCTTCTTCGCATAACCAGAAGTTACCCGCTTTATCAACTACCAATCCTTCAGGGTCTATACCAAAAGTATCTTTAGGAGTTGTTTTTAAATTAAAGTTAGCACAATTCTGAACAGTATCAGTTGAAGCTACTTCGGCTGCGGTACTTCCTAATCCTGTTGGATTAATAATACCGGTAGCACCAGTTCCATTCGGACGTTTTATGGTAATACTTTGTAAAATTTGTATAGAGTCACCAACAATACGTATGCGATGAATTTTAGGCGTGTATGAAGGGAATGCATACATTTTATCGTAAGTAGGTCTGCAACTTGCTGTATTAGCATTGGCACAATCAATATTCACCCCACGGTCAGAGCAAGTCCAAAACTCTGTTCCATTGGTATTTGGAATAGGAAATAAAGTGGAGAAACCAGCTTCTTTGTAATTGATGCCTTGAAATGTTCCAATGGTAGCCGAAGTATTATTTTTATAATCTTGTAATTTGGTTATACCTTCTGTTTCCGGTGTATTTAAAGTATAAAATGCTACCGTGCCACTTACTTCGTTCGAAAGCATAATCATATTTACACCATTTGGACTTTCTGAACTAGGAATAAATGCAATTCCCTCAGGACCTAAATCGCCCACAGTAGACAAATTAGCCTGACTTGGAGTAACACTAAAATTTCTGGAATTAATATATTGTACAAAGTAAGGTGCAGTTGGATTGGTAATATTATAAATCATTATACCACCAATTCTTTCTAAAGCAACAAAAGCATAAATACTGTCTTTAATTTTTCCAACAGTTACACTTTCCGGCTCAGGTCCTTTGTTATCACTTCTATCGTCAAGAGCATTGGTAGTATGTCCTGCATTAAAATAAGCCGGGTAACTATTTTTTGTAATTTGTTCAAATTCATCTTTACTATCCCAAACCAAAGCTCCGGTAGTGCTATTCCAAATAGAAAACGAGCGACCTCCAAAAGCAAAAATACTATCAAATTTCCCATCGTTATCAAAATCGCCATAACGGTTTGTAACGGTTAAACGACCTAAAGCAGTATTGGCTTTGATAGCAGCCACTCCGGTAGCGCCACCGAATTTAGTAGTATCTAACACATAGGCAGCATCACCCACTCTATTTTCTTCAACGTTGGCAGTACCCCAATCAGCGCGGGCATCTCCCTCATTGGCTGTGATTAAATAAGTTTGGCTTCCACTTTTAAACGATGAAATTCCATCAGGTAAAAACAAACCAAAAACAGGAAAAGTATCTATTTTAGCTAAAGCACCATTTGAACCATTATCTCTGTCTGATGGGTCTAAACCGTTTCCTAAAAGTACATGGTTTTTATAGCCTAATGGTAATAAACTTGTTACTGTAGCAGTATTAATGTTTACCACTGCAATGGCATTATTTTCCTGGCAAGTAACCCATGCTGTTGAATTATCTTCAGAAATGGTTATGTATTCTGGTTCTAAATCTTCGGCAACCGTTGAATTACGCAAAAAAGTACCACCCGACTGAATTTTTCCAAAAATTCTAATCTTTGAATCAATAACAGCAGGAGAGTTAAAAGCAGTAAAACCGGCAGTTTGCACATTGGCTTGTGTTAACGAAGCCGCACCTCCGCTTAAATCAATAATTGAAATAGAACCTTCCGGGTCTATTGTATAACCTACATTGGGTTCACCTTCGTTGGCACATATTAATTTATTTCCATCTGAAGTAAATATAATATGATCAGTATTTGCACCGGCCTTTACTTTACTTATAAAGTTTCCATTAATATCGGTAAATACAATGCTACTAGCATTGGTTTTTCCATTCGAATCAACAACTGCCATAGCAATTAAACCTTTTTTATTGCAAGCAATAGAATTGATGTCAATACCATAAGGTTTAATAGAAAGTGTAGTAATTAAAACTGGATTGGCAGAGTTTGCAATGTTTACAATTTTAACTGTAGAGTCAGGTCCATTGATTACAAACATACGTTTGGAACCCGGATCGAAAGCAGAGATTTCGGCTACACCTCCATTGGAATTGTATGTTCCAATAGAATATCGCCCTAAAAACTGCGCATTAATTTGCGCTTTACCTTTTAAGTGGAATAGTACACTACAAAGAGTAAAGAGAACAAGGGTCAAATTTTTTCTCATAAAATTATTTTTTTTGATGCTGCAAATCACCCCAAGTAGTATTTTCTAATCGTATCCTATGTGTTACTAAAAAGTGACCGAATAATTATGGGAACATTTTTTCGCTTTCTTTTTTATTCGTTCTCAAACACATACGTTTATTTAAAATGATTACAAATAAAAAAGCCTTCACTTTTTCAAGTAAAGGCTTCTTGTTATTGATTTATAAAACAGTTTAAACCAAAGCACCGCTTTTTATTTCGTCCACTACCAAAGGGTCGAGTAAGGTGGATGTATCGCCTAAATTACCGGTTTCGCCTTCGGCTATTTTACGCAGTATTCTACGCATAATTTTTCCGCTGCGGGTTTTGGGCAATCCTTTTACAAATTGAATTTTATCGGGTTTGGCTATGGCTCCTATAATACGCGAAACTGTTTGCGCTATATCCTGACGGGTTAAACTTTCGTTTTCATGCATGCCATCAAATATTACATAGGCATAAATGCCTTGTCCTTTTATATCATGCGGGTAACCCACTACAGCACTTTCCACCACACCACTATGCATATTTATAGCATTTTCTACTTCGGCAGTGCCAATGCGGTGTCCGCTTACATTGAGTACATCATCTACTCTACCAGTAATTCTATAATTGCCTTCTTCATCGCGCAAGCAACCATCGCCTGTAAAGTACATATTATTATAGGTAGCAAAATAAGCTGTCCGGCAACGCTCATGGTCGTTATAAGTTGTGCGTATAATACCCGGCCACGGTTGTTTAATACATAAGTTACCACTTACGTTGTTGCCTAAAATTTCATTTCCATTTTCATCAACCAAACAAGGTAAAACTCCCGGCATAGGTAAAGTAGCATAGGTTGGTTTTTGTGGTGTTACCCCTGCAAAGTTTGAAATCATAATGCCGCCTGTTTCGGTTTGCCACCAGGTATCAACCACCGGACATTTTTCTTTACCTATATTTTTATAAAACCATTGCCATGCTTCTTCATTAATTGGTTCACCAACGGAACCCAAAACTTTTAAAGAACTTAAATCTTTGTTCTTTACATAATCCAAACCAAAGCCCATTAAACTTCTAATGGCTGTTGGTGCTGTATATAATATATCTACTTTGTGTTTATCTACTACATCCCAAAGCCTGCCTGCATCGGGCCAGGTAGGTATGCCTTCAAACATTAAGGTAGTAGCTCCTGCGCTTAAAGGTCCGTATATAATATAACTATGCCCCGTAATCCAACCAATATCAGCCGTGCAAAAATGTATTTGCCCCGTTTGGTATTGAAATACATTTACAAAAGTATAATTAGCCCAAACCATATAACCTGCAGTAGTATGCACTACGCCTTTGGGTTTACCTGTTGAGCCTGAAGTATAGAGTATGAATAAAATATCTTCGGCATCCATTTCGGCAGCAGGGTAATCAGGATTGCCTTGTGTTTCTACTTTCTTTATTTCGTCTTCCCACCATACATCACGGCCTTTAATCATACTTACCGATGTTCTGGTTCGTGTACATACTATCACGCGTTTAACAAACTTACAGGCTACCAATGCATCATCTATTACGCTTTTTAAAGGAATATCTTTATTGCCACGATAAGCACCATCGCAGGTTATTATAAATTCAGCATTGGCATCTGTTAACCTGTCGGCAATGGATTGAGCAGAGAACCCTCCGAATATAACGGAGTGAATAGCACCAATCCTTGCACAAGCTAAAACAGCTATAGCTAGCTCCGGAATCATACCCATGTATAAGCAAACACGGTCGCCTTTTTTTACACCATTGTTTTTAAGTACATGCGCAAACTGCTTTACTTTAAACAATAATTCTTTATAGGTTAAAACCCGGTGTGCTTCCTCTTGGTCATTAGGCTCCCAAATAATAGCAGGTTTATTGCCTAATTTTTCTATGTGTCTGTCTAAACAGTTTTCAGTTATATTAAGCTTAGCTCCTTCAAACCATTTAATATCTGGTTCTTTAAAATTCCAGTCCGAAACTTTATCCCATTTTTTTTGCCATTGAAAATGATCAGCAACAGAAGCCCAAAAAGCTTCCGGGTTTTCTATACTTTCTTGGTAAGCTTCTTTGTAGTCATCAAAGCTTTTTATTTGATAGGGATACGACATGTTTTTTTATTACAAATAAAATTCTTTTTTAAAATTATCAATCAGTCTTCTTTAAAAGTGACAGGCTCCAGATTTATTGCTTCATCGGCTGTAATTAAGCGCGATTGTATAATAAAGCGTAAGCCCATTGGAATTTCCAGCGAAAAACTTGAACCGTGTCCTTGTGTAATATCAACCGTTAACTGCGTATGTTGCCAATATTCAAACTGGTCTTTACTCATCCAGAATTCGCAATCTTCAATGGTACCTAAACATACATCGCTGGAGCCAATTATAAATTCGCCTTTGGCAAAACACATCGGTTGTGAACCATCGCAACAACCACCACTTTGGTGAAACATTAATGGACCCTGTATTTCTTTTAACTGCGCAATTACCTGCGCTGCTTCATTACTTACCAATATTCGTTTTACCATATTTATAAAAAGCAAGTAACCACAAAAGCACTTGGTATGTATAAGTGTTTGTGGTTACATTTTACCCTCTCTCTTTTTATTTATTGTTAACTAAAAGAACCCTAATTTTTGTTTGCTGTATGAAATAAGCATATTTTTTGTCTGGCGATAATGACCCAACATCATTTTATGTGTTTCTCTGCCAAAGCCCGATTTTTTATAGCCTCCAAATGGCGCATGCGCAGGATAAGCATGGTAGCAATTTACCCAAACACGTCCTGCCTGAATAGCGCGTGGTACCTGGTATAGCTCATGCGCATCGCGTGTCCATACACCGGCTCCCAAACCATACAAAGTATCGTTGGCTATTTCCAATGCTTCTTCGGTTGTTTTAAATGTAGTAACACATACTACAGGACCAAATATTTCTTCTTGGAACACACGCATTTTATTGTGCCCTTTTAAAATGGTTGGTTGTATATAATAACCTCCACCTTCTTCGCCACTTAGTTTTTGTAAATCACCACCCACTAATACTTCTGCGCCTTCTTCTTTTCCTATTTTAATATACGATAAAATTTTCTCGTACTGATCGTTAGAAGCTTGTGCACCCATCATAACGGTTCCGTCTAACGGGTTACCCATTTTTATGGCTTTTACTCTTTCAATAACACGGGTCATAAATTTATCGTAGATGCTTTCGTGTACCAAAATACGCGATGGGCAGGTACATACTTCACCCTGGTTTAAAGCAAACATCACAGCGCCTTCAATGGCTTTATCAAAAAAATCATCATCGGCATCGGCTACTGACGGAAAAAATATATTAGGCGATTTACCACCTAATTCCATCGTTACAGGAATAATGTTTTCCGAAGCATATTGCATAATTAAACGACCTGTAGTGGTTTCGCCTGTAAAAGCTATTTTAGCTACACGTGGTGAAGTAGCCAATGGCTTGCCTGCTTCCGGACCAAAACCTGTTACTATATTCAATACACCCGCGGGTAAAATATCGGCAATCAGTTCCATTAATACAATAATAGAAGTAGGTGTTTGCTCAGCAGGTTTAACTACTACAGTACAACCTGCAGCTAAAGCCGGAGCCATTTTCCATGAAGCCATTAACAAAGGAAAATTCCAGGGAATAATCTGGCCAACTACACCCAATGGTTCGTGCAAATTAATACTTACAGTATGTTCATCGTGTTCTGAAATAGTACCTTCTTCGGCACGTAATACACCTGCAAAATAACGGAAGTGGTCTATACACAATGGCAAATCGGCCGCACGTGTTTCGCGGATGGCTTTACCATTATCTATGGTTTCTATGGTTGCCAAATACTCTAAGTTATCTTCCATAACCTGCGCAATTTTTAACAACACACCACTGCGGCTTGCTACTGATGTTTTGCTCCATGATGGAAATGCAGCATGAGCTGCATCTAAAGCTGCATCTATATCTTCTTTTGTCCCTCGGGCAGCTTGGGTAAATACTTTTCCATCTATAGGTGAGTAGTTATCAAAATACTCTCCTTTAACAGGAGCTACAAATTTGCCACCAATGAAATGATCGTATCTGGCTTTAAATGCCGGACGTTTTGCTAATGTTGTCATAATAATTTTATGTTTATGGAACACGAACATAGAAGTTGCTCTTATACAAGTGATAGTACAATCCTATCATTTAGTAGCACAATTGTATCATACCTTTGTCATAAGCTATAAAATATTTGCACTTAGCTACTATTATGCTATGTTTGATTGAACAAATAAAAAGGCAGCAATGAAATACCATGTAAATCCGGTTGCACTATCAAACGAATCACAATTAAAAACATTGATTGAAAACCGAACAGCCTACTCATTAGCGCAATGTGAGCTGAACGTTTTTGAAACACACAGGTCTTCATTCAGTGTACCACTTACTTTTAACAGCCTTGTTATAACGAGTATGTTAAGGGGCAAAAAAATTATGCATTTGTTTGATGAAAAAGGCTTTGATTATTTACCGGGCGAAAGTGTAATTGTACCTGCTGATGTTACCATGCGTATAGACTTTCCGGAAGCAGATGCAGGTAACCCTACACAGTGTACGGCACTGGCTATTGATAGTTCACATATTGACAATACTATTCATTACTTAAACGAAAGTTTCCCAAAAGAAAACGGTTCACAGCCGTGGCAATTGAACTACAACCAATACCATTATTTTAACAACGAAGCCATTGCTTTACTCACCAATAAACTAATAGCTATTTGTACCAGCAGTAAACTGAATAAAGATATTTTTGCTGATTTAACTTTAAAAGAATTATTGGTTAGCATTATGCAGAACCAAAATTTAAACCACCTGAGCAATGCCACCTATGTTAATAATAATCCACTGGCATCTATTATGGGTTATATCAGGAATAATATTCATGAAAAATTTCAAATAGAAAATTTAAGCAGTAAAGCCTGTATGAGTAAAGCTACTTTTTACCGGGTTTTTAAAAGAGAGTTAGGTATAAGTCCGCTGGAGTATATATTTAACGAAAAGGTTAACAGAGCTAAAGAGATGCTTAAAAACCCCACCCTGAAAATTGCGACCATTAGCGATGAACTGGGATTTTCGGATGCCAATTATTTTATACGTGTATTTAAAAAAATGGAAGGTATAACACCCAACCAATATCGCTTAAATATACTTGCTGCCAACTAAACCGTTTTAGTTTTATCTCCTTGCAAGAATCCTTCCTTGCCAAAGCCAAAACCTGCCATCAGTTTTAAACGCCAACTGTTGGGTATGTAAGCCACTTGCAAAACAAATAAGGTAATTTTAATCAAATAGTTCGAATATATACTGTTGTGCACTAATATTGCAGCGCAAAACAGCAAAATCAACACATGAATTTTACTTTAAAATCAATCCTGATTTATTCCTTTCTAAGCATTGTAAGCCTTTCGGTTTTTGCCCAGCAAAAATCGGTTTTAAGCGGTTACATACGCGATAACAAAACAGGTGAAGAACTTATTGGCGTTTCGGTACTTATTAAAGAAAATGGCAAAGGGGCTATAACCAATGAGTATGGTTTTTTCTCTTTAACGTTGCCTCCGGCTACTTATACCGTAAGTGTAAAATACTTAGGCTACACTACGGTTACGCAAACCATTGACTTAAGCACCAGCCAAAAATTGAATCTGGAACTAGCTCCCCAAAACAAAGAGCTTAAAACGGTTAATATTACCAGCGAGAAAAAAGACGAGAATCTTAAAACAACCGAAATGTCTACTAACAAGTTAGACATGAAAACCATCAGCAAAATTCCTGCCTTGTTAGGCGAGGTTGATTTGGTAAGAAGCATACAGTTACTACCCGGTGTAAGTACTGTGGGCGAAGGCGCTTCCGGCTTCAATGTACGTGGTGGAAGTATTGACCAGAATTTAATTTTATTGGATGAAGCACCTGTATATAACTCATCTCATTTATTCGGTTTCTTCTCTGTATTTAATCCTGATGCGGTTAAAGATGTTAAACTATTCAAGGGCGGAATCAATGCAAAATATGGTGGACGTTTATCATCTATTTTAGATGTACGTTTAAAAGAAGGAAACAAAAAACACTTTGCCGCACAAGGTGGTATTGGCTTAATATTTTCGCGCTTAACATTAGAAGGGCCAATTAAAAAAGGCAAAGGCTCTTACATTATTGCAGGCCGCAGAAGTTATGGCGATGTATTGGCTACTCCTTTTTTAGCGGGCAATGCCGACTTTAAAGGTTTTCAGTTATACTTTTACGACTTAACCGTAAAAGGCAATTATAGCCTGAGCGAAAAAGACAAAGTATATCTTTCAGGCTATATGGGTAGGGATGTTTTTGGCGTAGCTTCATTTGGTTTTAACTGGGGTAACCAAACTTTAACTGCCCGTTGGAACCATATATTCAGCGATAAATTATTTAGCAACACAACAGCCTTTTACAGTAATTACGACTATGGAATTGGCACTGATAATATTGGCGCCAGAGAAGCTTTTAAATGGACTTCGCGTATTATTAACTACAGTTTAAAACAAGATTTTACCTGGTATCTCAACAGTAAAAACACCATTAATTTTGGCGGACAAAGTATATTCTACCAATTTCAACCGGCTAACGCAAGTTTTGTAAGTGGTGGTATCAGGCAGGATATTAATTTGCCTTACAAATACGCTTTGGAAAATGCTTTGTATGCTTCAAATGATCAGGTAATCAATAGCCGCATATCATTGAGCTATGGTTTGCGTTTTTCTACCTTCCATTACTTAGGTAAAGGCGTACGCCAAAATTATGGCGAAGGTTTTACCAGCTTCGGCCGTGAATATATCAGCAGCCAATCGTTCAACGATTTTGAATCTATTCAAAACTATTTTAACTTAGAACCAAGAGCCGCTGTAAAGTATGAGTTGAATGCAACAAGCAGCTTAAAAGCAAGCTATATGCGTACTACGCAGTATGTGCATTTAATATCAAACACAGCTGCTTCTATTCCTTTAGATGTATGGACACCAAGTACCAATAATATCAAGCCACAACTTTCTGATCAGGTAGCCATTGGTTATTTTAAAAACTTTGGCAGCACTAAAAACGATTACGAAACTTCGGTAGAGGCTTATTATAAAACCATGCAAAATCAAATTGACTATGTAGACGGAGCTGACTTATTATTAAACCCTTATTTAGAAGGGCAAATACTAAGTGGCAAAGGCAGGGCTTATGGTTTAGAGTTTTTTGTGAAGAAGAATACTGGCCGCTTAACCGGTTTTATAAGCTATACATTGGCACGTACCGAGCGCCAGGTTGATAGAATAAACAATAACGATTGGTACCCTACCCGTTTTGATAAATTACATAATTTAAACTTAGTGGTAAGTTACGATTTAACCAAACGTTGGACCATTAACACAAATCTGGTATATGGCAGTGGAACACCCGTAAACTTACCTACCAATGCGTTTGTTTTTGAAGGTTATCAGGTGCCGCATAATCCGGCAGCACCCCGAAACAATATTCGTATACCTGACTTTTTCAGAATTGATTTAACGGCTACCGTAAAAAGTAAAGACCGCAAGCAACCGGATATAATGCCTACCAACTTTTTTAAACGAATGAAATACACCTACGAGTGGGAAATAGTATTTGGGGTATATAACCTGTTGGGTAAACGAAATGCCTTTGCGGTGTATCCACGTATCAATGACAAGTCGCCAGCCATTACAGAATTGGTTCAATTCTCATTGTTTGCGGTACCTATACCGGCCTTTACTTACAATTTTAAATTTTAATATTTTATAGTTAAACCTTATTATAAAAATTAACACATGAAAACATTCCATAAAATATATATAGTGCTATTATTAACCATTACAACACTGAGCAGTTGTATTGATAAAATTGATATAGACGCAGGTAAAGGCGAAAGCCAATATGTAATAGAAGGTCAAATAATATATGACCCTTTAGACCCGGCCAAGCTGATAAAAGATACCATTAAAATAAGCAAATCGATTGGTTATACAGAGAACGGACAAGTACCAAAAATCAACAATGCAACTGTAGTTATTATTGACTCAACAGCAGGTTCGTTTTTTGTTGATACCTGTGTAAGCATTGGCAACGGTAATTATATTCCAAACAAAATAATACCACAACCTAACCACTCTTATTTGTTATTAGTTCGTTTACCTGAAGGCGATACCGTTATTTCTTATTCAAAAATTAACCGTCCTTGTGTATTTTACAAAGACAGTATTTATACTACCATATTAAATGATGAAAGCCTTGGCAGAACAGGACCTGGCGGGCCTTTAAAATCAGGCTGGGGTTATGTGGAAATGAAAGTAATTGACCCTGCAGGTTTAGGCGATAGTTACCGATTGAAATATTATGTAAAACGCAACCCGGTAGCAACCAATCCATACTTTGCTGAGAGTGGAGGTTTCACGGGTTGGACTTTTTATAACAAAGTAAATAACTTAGTTATCGTAAGTGAATCAAACAGTGCTGATAATTCGCCTAACTCGCAGTTAGAAAAAGAAGCCGTTTTCAATTTCCCTGTTGCACGTTCTATCAATACTGTTGAAGATGATGTAATGAAACGCCCAGCCTTTTACCCGGGCGACTCTATAAAGGTTGAAGTGTATAGCATTACCAAAGAAAATCTATTCTTTTATGCACGTATGAAAACAGAATTGACCAATGGAACTGGTGGCGGATTTTCAGGTTTGTTTGCTACACCGGTATCAAACGTTCCTTCCAATATATTTCCTTTCGGTCAATCAAAAATTAAAGTACTGGGTTGGTTTGGCGCATCGCATAAAGTAACGCAGGCTACGCAAATGACTAATTTCAATTTCGACATCCGGTAAACATCAAAAATACCAATAATAAAAAAGGCTATAAGTTTTACAACTTATAGCCTTTTTTATTTAAAATGCTTCGTTCATGGTAAAGTAAAAACCTTGTATATTGTTTTCTCCCCGCCCGTAATCAATACGCACGTTTACATGCTCTCGTCTGATGGCTAAAAACCGGAAACCAATTCCATAATTAGGTTTTATGTTCTCAAATAAAACAGAAGTAGTATTGCCTACATTGCCAAAGCCACCAAAAAAAGTAAGAGATATAGGACCCCATACTTTTTTGCGTAACTCCGCTTGAAAAGCCATAGAGTTTTTATCTCTGTAACGACCATTGTAATAACCCCTCATGTATGCATCGCTGCCAATAGTAGCCAATTGCTTAAAAGGAATATCGCCATCGTTAAAACTACCATAGGCCTGTAAGGCTAAAATATTTTCTTTCCATAGCTTTATATAATTACGTGCATCAATGGTTATATTGTTATAGGTATAATCACTGCCCAAAGCTTTTGCATTAAACAAATTAGTTATATCAATAAAATGGCCTTTGGTGGGGAAATATATTTTATCGCGGTTATCCAAACTCAACACCAAACCCGCACCTGAAGTAAAGCTTCCGTTGTTACCCAATATACCGGGTGAAGTGAACAAACCATTACCCTTGAAATCAAAATTATTTATCTGGTTGGCTTCGTACTGCAAGCCTACATACATACCTTTTAATACTTGCTTAGTAGCACGCAATTGCAGCCTGTTTTGTGCATAATCATACAGTGCTTTATTGGCCTCTGCGGTGTTATTACCAATGCCCCAAAAGTATTCGTTAAACTTCCTGTAAGTATAAATGGCTTTTATATTGTATCGGTTGTTTTTAGTAAAAATATCGATGTACGGACGCACACTGTATTGGCCCAACTCTGTTGTTTGCCCATTCAACCTGATTAAGGAAGGGCGCGTATTGCTATCGTTGCTATACCTGTACAAATAAACCAAACTCAGCCCCAATTGCCAACCCGTTTCAGGGTATACACCCCAAATGGGTAATGCAAAAAACGAACTTTTTTTAGGCTTGCTTGAATCGCCTTCCAACTTATCGTAAATCTTATTGATATAGTTTTCCAGCTTTGATTGCGCTTGAACAGAATGTTGCACAAACAATACAAAAAAGAGTAGAAAAATTATCCGTGAGAAACGGTTTGTATTACCTGTTTTTTTATTGACCACCAACGCAAATATAAAATTTATAACCACTTAATTTTGGGTATCAATCTGTAAAACCGATAGCCTATATTAAATCCAAAACTGGTTGATTGAAAGGCCACAAAATTAGGATAACCAAAAGCATTTAAGCTGGCATCGTAATTCACAAACACATTCCAGAAATATTGGTCGCCATTCCTACCCATCGAAAGTTTTGCGTGCGTATCCGCATCAAAGTTTATTCCTTTCTTCGTTGTGGTAGGATTCACCACCATAAAAGAGGCTAATCCCAAGCCTAAAAAAGCCGAAGGAGAAATAAACCAAGTGCCACCTTTAAAACAAAAATTATAGGCATAACCCGGCCTGAAATTAATATGCCATAAGCGCAAATGATTCATCTGGCTTAACTCGCCATAATTCTGCTTTGAGTCAATATTGGGAGGTATTAATGAGGAGTCTGCCTGGATAGATTTAAAACCCAGGTTACACATCATTAACATGGCCCCTGACGACTTACGCTGGAACTCGGCCATAGACAAAGCACTGCGGTAAGAAAACTTGCGGTGGTTAAAGTTATAAAATAAGTTTAAGCCATTTGCCAATATTTTTACATCGGGCCGTATTGATAAATTGGTATCAACCCCCAAAGTACGGTATATACCGCTAAAGGAGCGTGAGTATATTTCTCCTCCCCAGCGCGACTGGTAGTAACTGAATGAGAAGTCGTAAAAGTTGGTTCGCCCAAAAGTTTTTTCATCGCCATTGGTACCCGGTACCTGCACACCTAATGACACTGTAAAATATTTTAAACCCAAGCTCACCCCTGTTTGCCAGCTTAAGTTAGGCGACAGTTTTAACAGCTCGCGCGAGTTACTGAAGCGTGGCGGATTGATATAAAAATCGAAATTATTTAGCCAAGAGTTTAACTGAATATTATAAGGCCGATAAAACTGCGCTATATAGTTGGTGTCTTTTTTTTGCGCATAACTGTTATAGCTGCTTAGCAAACCAAACAACAAAATAAAAACCCTAAAAAGGAGTTTGAACCGGTAAATCAAAACGTAATTTTCAGGGTTTTTGTTCATGTATAAATACTAAAACTATTCAAGGTATTAAGGTAATAAACGTCCGTACATTCTAGGGAACGGAATACTTTCGCGTACATGTGGTAATTTACATACCCATGCTACTAAACGCTCCAAGCCTAAACCAAAGCCTGCATGCGGTACACTTCCGTATCTGCGTAAATCCAAATACCATTCAAATACTTCCATTGGTAATTGGTGTTCGTTTATTTTATCGGTTAATAAATTAACATCTGTTTCACGTTCGCCACCACCAACTATTTCGCCATAGCCTTCCGGAGCCAAAACATCAACCCCCCGTGCAAAATTAGCGTTGTTAGGATCGCGTTTTAAGTAAAATGCTTTTACCTCGTGAGGCCAGTTATAAACCATTACGGGTACACTGAACAAACGTGTTAATACTGTTTCATCGCTACCACCAAAATCGTTTCCATACTCAAAGTTACGTGCTGAATTTAACCAGCCCGGAATATTGCGTGCTTCTTCTTCTAAGTCTTTTAACTCTTGTTTTAGTTTATCAATTTTAGCTTGGTTAAAACCTATCTCACCCTTTTTCATACCGGGTGTTTTAATTTTTTCTTCGCGCTCTGTAATCTCTGCGTTGGCTTCTACAATTTTTGCTTCTACCGCAGCTAAGTCAGCTTCTAGGGTTTTAATAGAGTTCATGCCATCTACATCCTTTTCGCCTTTTATAATGCTTACGGCTTCATCGTATGTTAAACGTGGAAATACCTGTGTTATGTTTTTTAACACGGTGGTATCGCGGCCAATAATAGCCAACTCGTTTTCACAATTAGCTAAAACCTCACCTACTACGGTGCGTAAAAAGTCTTCAATCAAATCCATGTTCTGGAAAATATCAAAGAAAACCATCTCCGGTTCTATCATCCAAAACTCAGATAAATGCCTGCGTGTTTTCGATTTTTCCGCTCTGAATGTTGGGCCAAACGTATAAATTTTGCCCATGGCAAAAGCCATTGCCTCGCCATATAACTGGCCGCTTTGGCTCAAATAGGCAGGGTCGCCATAAAAATCGGTTTCAAATAAATTAGAAGTTCCTTCTGAAGCATTACCTGTAAACAAAGGTGCATCCATTTGTACAAAACCTTGCTTTTGGAAAAAATTATGAATGGCATAAATCAACTGATTTCTTATTTTCATAATAGCCCATTGGCGTTGGCTACGTAGCCACAAGTGGCGTTTATCCATTAAAAAATCAACCCCATGTTCTTTTTTCGAAATAGGATATTCTTCTGCTATAGCTATAATGTTTAAGTCGCTTACCTGCACTTCAAAACCACCCATTTGTTTTTCGTCCATGCGTATAGTTCCGGTTACTTCAATGGCTGTTTCCAATGTAATATTTTTACATTTTTCAAAAACCTCTGCACTTACCGTTTCTGCGCTTACCACGCATTGGCACCAACCGGTTCCATCGCGCAATACAATAAAATATATTCCTTTACTATCCCTGCGATTGCTGGCCCAGCCCTTTAATGTTACCTGTTGGCCTTCGTAGTTTTTTAAATCTTTAACTAAAAATTGCTGCATATAAAATCTTTCTACTCTCTTAAAAATTGGAACGCGAAAATACTGTTTTTAGTCCATTCACCCACACCGGCAAGCTTCTTTTTTATTTAATTTAACAAAAATCGGCATTTATGTCAGTCTTATTTCTTGGTGACTAATTTGTATATTGCCCATGGTAAATATTTTAACATTAACAACATGAAAAAAGGAACCATTATTTTATTAAGTGTAGCTGCAGTGTTTATTCTGCTTATTTTTAACGCTTGTGGAAGCTATAACAAAATGAACGAAAGACGCGCTGAAACAGAAAGTGCGTGGGCTAAAGTACAAAGTGCTTACCAACGTAGGTTAGATTTAATACCTAACTTAGTAGCTACCGTAAAAGGTGCCGCTAATTTTGAGCAAAAAACTTTAACCGATGTAATTGAAGCACGTGCAAAAGCAAGTTCAATCCAGGTTGACCCTGATAAATTAACGCCTGAAAACATTAAAAAATTCCAGGGAGCACAAGGCGAGTTAAGCCAGGCTTTAGGCCGTTTAATGGTGGTATCAGAACAATATCCGCAATTACGCGCTACGCAAAACTTTAGCGAGTTACAAAGCCAGATTGAAGGTACTGAAAACCGCATAAAAGTAGAGCGCGATAATTTTAACGATGCCGTTAAAAATTACAACGTGTATATCAGAAACTTTCCGCAAGTACTTTATAGTGGTGCGTTAGGATTTGAGAAACGTGGTTTCTTTGAAGCCGATGCTGCTGCTGAAAAAGCACCTGAAGTTAAATTTTAATATTAGCGTCATTGCGAGTAAAACACAGTCATCTGAAATACTATTTAGGTGGCTGCACCACTCGCAATGACGTTTTTTTATACTTATCAGTTAATTTAACTGATTCAATAAAAACAATTCATGTCAGAACAATTTTTTAGTAAAACAGAACAGGATAGCATTGTTTCGGCCATTCAAAAGGCCGAGTTAAATACCTCAGGCGAAATACGGGTGCATTTGGAACCCAATTGTGAAATAGATGCAGTAGAAAGAGCCAAGCAGGTTTTTGAAGAGCTGAATATGCATGCAACAGAACTAAAAAATGGCGTATTGTTTTACTTAGCTTATCAGGATAAAAAATTTGCCATTATTGGCGATAGCGGTATTCACGAGAAAGTAAGCGATGCTTTTTGGAACGAAGAAAAAGAAATACTACAAACACATTTTAAAAATAAACAATTTACCGAAGGCCTTTGCTTAGGTATAGCAAAAGCCGGTGAAAAATTGCAACAATACTTTCCTTACCAAAGTAATGACACCAATGAGTTAAGCAACGACATTTCTTTTGGAGGAGACAACAATGAAAAATAAACTACTATTGGTTTTTAGCTGTTTGCTACTGACTATACAACTTTTTGCTAAAGACATTCCACCTGCACCCAATCCACCTAGATTGGTAAACGATTATGCAGGCGCTCTATCAGGCGAAGAACAGGCCGCACTGGAAACGAAGCTGAACAGTTATTTTAAACAAACATCTACCCAAATTACCGTTGTTATAGAAAACACACTAGATGGTGATGATGCTTTCAGTTATTCGCAAAAATTAGCACAAGCCTGGGGCATTGGCGAAAAAGGAAAAAGCAATGGCATATTACTTTACTTTGCTATTGCCGACAGGAAAGTATGGTTTCAGGTAGGTTATGGCTTGGAAGGAGCCATGACAGATGCCATGTCAAAGCGTATCATTAACAACAACATAAAACCCAACTTTAAAGAGCAAGCCTATTACCAAGGTATAAACGAAGCCACCGATAATATTATAAAGGTTATAGCTGGCGAAGGTTTTACCAACGACAGGAAAGCCAAGAGGAATATTCCCTGGGGGCTTATAGGCGTTGTGGTTGTATTCATTATTATATCCTTGCTTAAAGGTAAAGGCGGACGCAGAGGTGGCGGAGGCGGTGGTGGTATAGCCGAAGCAATACTTTGGGGTACATTAGCCAGTGGTGGTTTTTCAGGCCGCAACAATGGTGGCGGTGGATTTGGTGGTGGTAGCAGCAGCGGTGGATTTGGCGGATTTGGTGGCGGTAGCTTTGGTGGTGGTGGTGCCGGTGGCGACTGGTAACACTTATTGAGTCAGGTGTGTAAAGACGTTACATGCAACGTCTTTACCAATCAATGCATACTCCATTTGTTCTAAACTATTAATCATGCAAAAATTAATATGCTCAACTACGCGCAATCACTCAGCGAAATAGAATCTGTTCTTGGTAAATTAAGCATAAACGAACAACCTTCGGGCATCAATAATTTACAAAACTATATTGGTACGCAATACCATTTTTATGCTTTAAAAAATCCTACGGTACAAGGTGTGTTTAAAACTGGCTTTTCCTTTAGCAAAGAACCCATACAAGCACAAATGGATTTGTATACGCAGCTTTGGAATAAAAGCCATTGCTATGAAATAATGTATTTAAGCCTGATGTACCTAACTGTTTATGCTAAGAAAAACAAAGGTTTAGAAGCACATACCAAAGCCAAAAGTTTCCTGCCTAAAATAGATAATTGGGCGCACAGCGATTTCCTGTCAAGCATCATAGGTCGCAATATGCTGCACGATGAAGCAGCTATTTACACCGATTTAAAATCATTGAACAATAGCGGAAACCAATGGGAAAGACGTGCTTCTTTGGTGCCTTTAATTTACAACATCAAAAACAAAAAATCAGGCCTTACACCCAATCACTTTTTCGAATTGATTAATCCGCGTATAGCAGACGATGCCTATTTTGTACAAAAAGCCATTGGCTGGTTGTTGCGCGAGTTTGGCTCTGTTTATCCGCATGAGTTGCTGGCCTTTTTATATAAGCATGCTTTTGAAATGAGCAGCACAGCCTTTGCATCGGCCAGCGAAAAAATAGATAAAACCGACAAGGAACAACTGAAACAAATACGCAGCGATTATAAGAAACTAAAAAAATAAAACTTTTAAAAACTCTGTTTATATTCGTTTAAAAACATAGTGGCATGCTCGAACAGTTAGATTTAACCAAAGTATTAATTTTAGATATAGAAACCATTCCTCAATACGCAAGCTTTGATGAGTTGCCCGACAGGTGGAAAGAATTATGGATTAAAAAGGCAGGCACTATTAACAAGGATGCTACATTGGATGCTTCATCCATCTATCCGCGGGCAGGCATTTATGCCGAGTTTGGGCAAATAGTTTGCATATCGGTTGGTTTTTTTAACAGCTCGGGGCGCTCTTACCAGTTCCGTATAAAATCGTTTTACGGCCATAACGAAGAAGAGTTGCTTATTGATTTTTGCAAAATGGTATCACGCCATTTTGATAGCCCTGACGATTTATTATGTGCACACAATGGTAAAGAGTTTGATTTCCCTTACATAGCACGCAGGTGCGTTATTCATAAAATACCTTTGCCTGATATGTTAAACATAGCAGGGAAAAAGCCTTGGGAAATTCGCCATCTCGACACGATGGACCTATGGAAGTTTGGCGACTATAAAAGCTATACTTCGCTTGATTTACTGGCAGCTGCTTTTAATATACCTACCCCTAAAGATGATATAGACGGAAGCCAGGTTTGGCAAGTATACTGGCAGGAGAAAAACTTAGAGCGCATTAAAAATTACTGCCAAAAAGATATTGTAACTGTAGCGCAACTGCTGCTTAGTTTCCGGGGCGAAAACCTGCTGAATGAAGAAGACATCATCATTGTTTAACACTACTTATTAAAAACACTACTGCATGCCTGTTGTTAATTTACCGCACGATATTGACCCCGATAAAAAACCGGAAAGCATTGTTTTTCATAATTACCTTGCTTCGTTCAACTCGTTAAAGGGCAAAAGCATTTTACATACCAATGCCATCAGTCTGGTAATGACGGGTGAAAAAACCATGCACTTTGCCGATAAAACAGTCAACATCAAAGACGATGAATTTCACTTTCTTTCCTCGGGTAATTGTTTAGCCTCGGTAAGTATATCGCCACTTAAAAAATTCAGGAGCATACTCCTGTTTTTTGACAGCAAAGTGTTAACAGATTTTTATGTAAAGTACCATGCAAAAGTGTCACCAATAAAGGCTTCGCAAAAAATTAAGTCCGAACCTTATATAGCTTTTAAGAAAGATGAATTTGTATTACACTTTATACAATCATTACAAATACTTTTTGCATCCGGCAATCCTATTTCAACAGCCATGAAGCTGCTGAAATTTGAAGAGCTGATGCTACACCTGTTAGAAAATTATCCGGAAAAATTACTCGCTTTTCAAAACGATAAGAACCATACGTTAAGCGATTTTGAAATACGAAAAGCGGTTGAAACCAATATAGTAAACAATATGAGTATTGAAGAGCTTGCCTTTTTATGCAATACCAGCTTATCAACTTTTAAAAGGCGTTTTACCCAAATATATGGCACATCGCCAAAAAAATGGATGCTGCAAAAAAGAATGGAAATGGCCAAAGACCTTTTGCATAACGAACATATAAAACCAAGCGATGTATTCCACCAGATTGGTTACGAAAACCACTCTAGCTTTAGCGAATCGTTTAAACAAAATGTGGGATTAACTCCCAAAGAATTTCAGGAACAGCTATTGAACGTATAGCCATATTTTTTGAACCAATACCCTTAGTGGGTGGCCTGCGCAGCATTGTAATATTGCATCATTATAACAAACAAAATAATATGCAATTCACCACAGAACAAAACAAACAAATCGTAACACGATTTAACAAAGAATTTATTGAACAAGGAAACATAGATGTGTTTAAAGAATTAATAGCTGACGATGTAATAAACCACAGCGCGCCCGCAGGTACTTCAAAAGGACCCGACAGCATGCTATATTTTTTACAACACATTTTAAAGGCGGGCTTCCCCGATATACAAGTGGAGATATTGGACCAGGTAGCCGAAGGCGATAAAGTAACCACACGCAAAGTATTTCATGGTACCCATACAGGCGAAATAATGGGCATAGCTCCTTCCAACAAAAAAGTAACTATTAACGTAATTGATATCATCAGGTTACGCGATGGAAAATATATAGAGCATTGGGGCGCCAGTAATTTTTCAGATATTATAAAAGAAATAAGCATGCCTTAACATGACTCCGAAGGAGTCAAATATGAATAACAGGACACTCAACAAATAACGGACTCCGAAGGAGTTCAATGTAAATAAAAAACTGTTTACATACCGGTATTCGACCCCTTCGGGGTCGCGAATTAACTCACCACATCATTAGCTATTTATATTTGACCCTTTCAGGGTCATTAGTAAGTGATATTCCATATAGATTTGCTATAACCTTATTGCCCTTGTTGGTGTTCTTCACCAACAAGTTTTTCGAAATTGCACATTAGCCTGCCTGATGCAAAACCCCTGTTACCTGCTGGACTTTTTTGAGTTAAGATTATTTTATTTCGTTGTCGCCATTAGAAAAAGTGTTCCAATTATTATTACGTCTTGTATAAAATGTATTGTCCAAGCCCAAAAGAAGCCATTTGTTTCGTAAAGCGATTTGGCTAAAACAAGTCCTAAAACTCCTGCCATAGTTGCACCTATTAATCCATTTGGCATACCTGCTAAATGTGGAATTCCAAATAAAATAGCCGAAATAATAAAAACTGTCATTGGTTGTAAAAGCCCTTTTAGCGGTGATACTATTCCCATTCTATATATCATTTCTTCTCCAAATGAATTAGTTAACGAAAAAAGTAAAATCCAAAAAATGCCACTTTGTAATAAAGTCCAATTAACCTGTGCATGTTTCAGTTGAAAATACATAAAAGTTGCTGTTGCTAAACTTATGAATATTGTCAATGAAATTCCTGTTTTCAGCCAACTGTCATTGGCTTTAATTCCAAACAATTTCAATTCATTCGCAGGCTTTGAAATGTCGCCAAATTTAAAATAGTTAAACAAATTTTCTTTGCTTAAAAAATAGGTTACAGTCAAAGAAAGTAAGGTAATAAGCAACAGCAAAAACTGGTAATTAAATTGAAAGTTTATATATTCATTTTGAGAAACTTCAAACAACTTTGAGGTTTTCAGTTGTTGAGAAACCAATAAAATCAATGCCGTAAATACTACAACAAGAATTATCGGTAATGCTATTTTAAACTTTTCCATTTTTATACTTGATTACAATTAGTGCAAAAATGAAAACATAATTTAAAAAAAACATATCGTATGGTAAGAAATGAAAATCAAGACATCTTTTTTCTTATTCGGCTAAAACTTTCTGGTGTAATTCCCAAATATGAAGCAATGTATTTGTTTGGCGTCCTCTGTATAATGTTTGGTTGCTTTTCAAACATTTCAAGATAGCGTTGTTCGGCAGTTTTTGATAATAGTTCTAACTGTTGCGTTTGTTTGTGTATGTACAAACTTTCAGATGCAATTTGGCAAATTCGTTGCCCATATTCAGTTTTCGACAATAGCTCAAAATTTTGTTTGTCTATCCTAAAAAGAGTAGAAGGTTCAAAACAAATCACTTCGAGTTCTGTCGACTGATTGGTGATAAATGAAAAATAATCGCCAAAAAAATCACCTTCGTAACACAAGTCAATGCACAGATAATTATTGTTTTGAAACAACATAATTCCACCTGAACCTTTTAAAATAAAATAAAAGTATTTTTCTCGCTCGCTATACTTTTTTAGCACTTCGTTTTTAGCAGTTTCAATTACTTGTCCACTTTCAGCAAATGTTTCCCAAATTTCTATCGGTGCATTAAAGTAAAGATCAAATGTTTGCTTAAAAGTGTCTGCTAAATTCTGCATTTTTATTTACTGTTGTTATTCAAAGGGTGTCTCGTAGCCTTGCAGGTAAATTGTATATAGGCCCCATAATAGGAGACCAATCTCTCTATTTTGGCTGGACAGGTCTCATAAATAGCCCTTTTATTTTCAAATGTATGTTTTATTCATAAATCATCCATGTACTTTTTACCCTTGTTGGTGTTCTTCACCAACAAGTTTTATAGCTTCAACTATTTACAAAATACCCAATGTAATTTAAACATAAACCACGTCAGTAAATTTAGTATTGCTAACTGTTCCACGCCTTGCGCTGGTGCCGATTTTGGAAACGTATGTGTCCACAGATATAATTTAATTAGAAAACGAAAAGCTCAATGTTAGAAGTTACCGGCACTTGCGCAAGACGTGTGTTACGCGTGGTTTAGTCGAAGGAGTCATGTTTCCAATGGTCAACTGTAATTCGATCATATTCCGACATTACGGCCAACTCTTTTAACCCGTCATAAATAGGGTCTGGGAATCGCTCTAGCGCTGCAACAATATAAATTGCATGTTCATGATTAATTTCAGTCTTCGAATCTTTTAACACTTTCTCAATCATTTGCCTTGAGGCCGAGTCTTTATATTGAACCATGGCTCTGTAAAGCATTCCTAGAATGTGGCCAGTGTTAGTTGAGACCTCTGCAAGTTCTCTCTTCTGAATGGTCTGCAAATAAGGAAAGAAGTCATTAGCCGGGAAATGTCTTACAGCCTTCAGTCCGTCAAACCACTGCCAGATACTTGTGTCCACTAATAATTTAACTATTAAATCTTTGTCGCGTTCCTTATGGAATTTGGAGAGATATACAATACACTTACCTGAGGATGTCTGAATGTAAATGGATCTTATTCGTTCATAGTGCTTTTCACTTGCAGGGGCTCTTTGGATTGCACTCCACTTGGCTGAAAGCATTATGGTAGCATCAAAAATCAATATACTGTCTATGAGGTTATTTTCTGATAAGGATAATTTATAAGCATCAGGTTCTTGATATTTGGAAGTTACCACATCCAAGAAGTAGTCACCAACCCGATACCTTGAAATTATGCAACCTTGAAAGGTTTTAACTGTTGTCGTGTCATGTAGGTGCTTGGTCAGAATTGTCAATACACTCGAGTCCTTCCTTTTGGCTAAAGCAAGAAAAGCGTAACATCTAACGGAAGCATTAGCATTGTCAGTAAGTAAAAGTAATTCTGATTTTGTCGCTATCTTGTTGAGATTCTCAAAATTGATATATTGTTTAGACCTCGCACCTCCCTCTCCAATGGCGCGACTGTGAACCTGATTGTAGTCCGCAATAGAACGAACCAAAGTTAGTACCCTTGGCCGTATATTTTGTCCCGTGGAACTAAATTGTCCGCACGTGAATAGAAAAGCTATTATAATGGATATGATTCTCATAAATCACGCATAACTTATATATATGTGCTATTTTATGGCACATATCCAACCAAAATTTGATGGATTGGTGCCATAACTAAATGCACATAATCGTATTGCAATGTATTACTATTTCATAAATCATCCATGTACTCTTTACCCTTGTTGGTATTCTTCACCAACAAGTTTTTACAGCTTACACTATTTACAAAATGCCTCATGTAATTTAAACATAAACCACGTCAGTAAATTTAGTATTTCTAACGTTTGGCAGATTTGCGATGGGCGGGATTTTTACCACTGAACTTTATGCGGAGTACAGAACTTTCGGCTAATACTAAACTGTCTGCGGAGCGCGAAACCCCACCTATTGCAAATGTGCTGTTAGTGGCTGGCATTTCTATCTTTGATTATTTTTATGTCCTGCTTTTTGTCCGTCAACCACAAATGAATTTCATAAAAGTCATCTCCATCAAGTCCATCGTCACTTATTTTGTCAAGATTACCATAATAAAGTCTTGCTCTATAAATCCCATTTTTAAGTTCAATTCTTTTTGCCTCTGGGAAATAGTCTGTGCAACCTGCTATTACAATTTTTCCTGAACTAATTTCTATGTCGCACTCGTTTATTTGTACAATTACATTTTCGTTGTCAGTCAAAAATGGTGGTTCAATGTCAAATGTTTTAATTGTTACCGGAACATACATATTCCTTACTGTTCCAACACCTATTGTTCCGTCCGCTGTCGCTAAAAGTTGTTCAACTGCTTCTGTTGTCCACTTGTCGCCCAAATCACCATCTACTTTTTCGTCTTGAATATAGAACTGAAAGTAGTCTGCAAAAAGTTCTAATTTAATTTCCATGTTCACTGTCTTATGGTTGTCTTGTATGCTTGCCACTAACTTATATATATGTGCCATAACCAAGTGCACGTAATTATATTGCAATGTATTACTATTTTATAAATCATCCATGTACTCTTTGCCCTTGTTGTTGTTCTTCACCAACAAGTTTATCGCTACTAGTCTTTTTGTGTTACCATCTTTGGTAGACTCCGAAGGAGTCAAATCTGAATAAAAAATACAACCCACCAGACACCCGACCCCGAAAGGGGTCGAATAAAGCCATAGCGTATTTACCACCCTATTATTTTGTCTTTGTTTTTTTTATTTACTTTGGGCAAAAGTTTTAACAACCTATGACCCCAAGCATCACCACAATAACAGCAAAAAAACTGGTAGGCACATCCGTTACCATGTCGTTTGCCAATAACAAAACAGGGCTTTTATGGCAAACATTTATGCCCAAGAGAAATGCAATACAGCATACTAACAACAACGATTTATACTCCCTGCAACTATACCCAAGCTCCATTATTGAAAATGGATTTAGCTTTGATACCCAATTTGAAAAATTGGCATTGAAAGAAGTAAGCAGCTTTGACAATATACCTGAAGGCATGCAACCGTTTGTTTTACCCGCTGGCTTGTATGCTGTTTTTCATTATAAAGGACTATCAACCGACACTACCATATTTGATTTTATATTTAAAACCTGGTTACCACAGTCAGGTTATGTATTAGACAACAGGCCACATTTTGAAATACTGGGTGCTTTATACAAAAACAATGACCCTGCCTCGGAAGAAGATATTTATATACCCATCAAACTAAAATAGTCAATATGCCAACTGCTCCTAAAACAGCCCGGACATGCAGTCGCGGGCACGTATATTATAAAAGCAGCGATTGTCCTACCTGCCCCATTTGCGAAAAAGAGAATAAACCGGAAAGTAGTTTCCTGGCTTTACTATCGGCACCCGCACGCAGAGCACTGCAACAAAAAGGCATTGATAGTTTAGCCCTGTTAGCTACTTATACCGAGGCCGATATTTTACAGCTGCATGGTGTAGGCAAAACTACTTTACCTGTATTGCGCAAGGTTTTACTAGCCGAAGGCTTACATTTTAAAGGATAAAAAATTATTCATCACCTCTCTGACCTTTAGGTACAGTATTATTACACTGTTTGCTCAATGCATCCATTTGTTTCATTAATTCCAAATACTCCGTTTTTTTTAAGGTTATATAAAAAGCCTCCGTAGTATGTATTAATTCCTCAAATACGGGCACGGCTTCTGCCCGTAAAGTCAATATATTTTTTTTAGGTTGTTGGGCTATATCTGCATTGCGCAACAAAAACAGTTCGTTAAAACCTATGTTGGCTTCCTTTAGCTCCGCCACCCACTCCGTAGCATGCAGTAAAGTTATAGCGGCCTGCATAGGCACATGGGTTTCGCAGTCGTTTACAATGCTGCTAATAACTTGTGTTTCGACTAAATAATTCATTTTGGCTATGCGGCTGCCAAACCTGTCCATACGCTCCAGTATTAATTGACTCGCTTCCCGGTAAGTGGCATTATAATGTGTTTCATAGCTCTCCACCAGTTTGCGTATGCCTACTATAGCCGCATCGCGCCTGGCATCCAAACTTTCAATATCATTGGTTGCTTTGTTTCTTTTATCTACCATAAAAACCGTATCCATATCGGCTATACAGTTTTCCAGCGCCACTACCAATGGCTCCAGTTGCAAAGCGCTTATATCGTATGCACGGTAGATGGCTACCGTATCAATATAATACTGCATCAATACTTTGTTGCGGTAATCTTTTAGTTTGGGTACAGTTTTCATAGCTAAGCTCCTTTACAGTTTGGCTACTACATAAAAGCAAAAAGAAAGAAAAACGTATGTGTTTTTGCCTCTTTTTTTTGTAAAAACATGCTGCCTACGTTAGCGGGAACTAAAATAAATGAATGTAAAGCTTGCTCCCCCGGGGAGGAGCAAAAACCTTGCGCGGTAAAGGCTGCTCCGCTGCGGAGCAACACTTCCCACCAAAAAGAAAAGCTGCTCCCCTGCGGAGCAACAAAAAATTCCTGCGGTAAAACGTGCTCCGCAGCGGAGCACACTTTAGCGCGTGTTTTAAAAGCCGCTCCGTTGGGGAGAAACAAAAACGGACAAGAAAAACATTTACTGACAAAATAACAATTAACTATAAATAAAGTGAAATCTTCACGATTAACGTAGTATAATCAACCCTCTTGAACACAATTTCCCAAAACTATAAAGCACAATTTAAAGCCACAAAAAAGGCAATAATGTATAATTTTTAAAGTAAACACTGAGGATGAACTGCGTCACCCAATGTTTTCAATACTTGTCATATATAACTTTTTAAATATTGATGTAGAAAATCCATATTTAATATTATTAAACGTAATTATTTTCAATAAAAGTTTTCATTTTACAACAACAAACACCCTTACATGCATCTGACAAACAAATACTTACAAAAAATATGGCATGATATTAGTGGATTCCGTATAAAAAAATTATATGATAGAAAAAGAAATAAATGAAGAGCAATTGAAACTTCTTGAGTATTTAAAAGAGTTTTACCCATCAAAAGAAATTGATATTACAAATTTCTTTAAAAAAGCAAGAGCTAAATATAATGTTAGCGATCAGTATTTATATTATAATGTTTATGCTCAAATAGAAAATAGATTCATAGATTTTCATGTTGATTCAATAAAATTGAATTTTTCAGCTGATGTCTTCCCTGTTCATGCTACACTTAAGCAAGAAGGATATGAATATTTAAATTCTATACCTGTTTCAAAACAAAATAAAAGAACTGCATTCTGGTACTATCCCTTACTAATTCTTTCTTTATTTGGAAACTTCAAAACATTTGTTCTTGATCCAAATCAGAGCCCAAAACCCATCATTATTGAACAAAAACTGCAAGAAATAGATAGTTTGATTAAAACTATTCAATCAAATATGCCGACCATATATAATAACATTTCTAAAAATTAAACTTATTGATACTTATAATTAACAATCATAACAAAATATCAAACAATAAATATAATGACAGATATAATTACAAAAACCAAAACATCAATTGAACTTCCAACTTTTAATGGGGGTTTTAATCAAAAAAACTTAAAGGAACATATAAATAATTTAAAACCAGATGTGCTTAAAGATGAGGCTGCATTAGCAGAACAATTAACTATTATAATAGACAAGTTTCACTTGGAACAAGTTCATTTCTCGGAGTGTGAAGTATTAGGTCATGAATATCTATGGAATGAAAAAGGCGAATTCACTTTTAATGTTAGAATTAATTTCAAAGGGTCTATTGAATTATTTCAATACTATGATGACAAACTAAGAAAAGAAAAAATAAGTAAAAATCCTCATGGAAAAGAACCTAACAATCTTAAAATATACCAACCAGATGATAATAAAACAATTATTTTTAACTTTAAAATAGACTCCTTAAATAATAACCTTGACTTAAATAGAAAAATTGAAGATACCTTATTTTATACTAAGGAATTGATTAATGCAAATAACCAAAAAGTAGAGGACTATAATAAAGAAATCTCCTATCAAATTAAATTAATGCTCTATGATTATCAAAAAATCATACTCAGGTTATATAATATGACTACCGATTAAAATAGTTCGAATAAATTTTACAAATCTACTTCTATATTGCCTCCTCAATATAGATACATGAAAGAATTACTATTAAAACAAATACAATTTGAACATTGGGCCAATACTACTTTGCTGGCTTCTATGAAAACCGCCAATCCATTAGATGCAAGAGCCCTCTTTTTGTTTTCGCATATTTTATCGGCCAGTAATATGTGGTTAAGCAGGGTTAATGGCACACCTATTACTACTGCCCTGTTCCAGGAAAGAGATTTAGCCGAATGTGAAGCTTTGATACACGAAAACACCAAAAACTGGATTGAGTTCATCAATAAAACGGATGAAGCTGAATTCAAAAAAATACTGGAGTTTATTTTACCTGTTGACGGAAGCCAAAGACGTATCCGTGTGCAGGATGGTATTTTGCATGTGGTGCACCACTCCTCATACCACCGTGGCCAGATTGTTACCAAACTAAAAGGTACGGTAGAAACCCTGCCACTGGTTACCTATATTATTTATGCTATTGAAAACCTTGATTAAATAGCGCACAACCAAAATTTAACTGTTTAATAATTAAAGTATTTGGGCGTTGGAAAAATATTTTTTTATCTTGTTGTCCGGTTTTAAAAAGTCAATCGTCATTAGGGTACAAATTCAATAAATTTTTACAACTTAAAAACAACAATTATGACACCAGAAGTTAATGCAATTAATTGGTTTGAAATATCGGTAAGCGATATTTCACGCGCCAAAAAGTTTTACGAAACTATTTTTGGTATTGAAATGCCTGTACAGGAAATGATGGGTATGCAAATGGCCTTTTTTCCCGGTGAAAACGGGAACGGAAAAGTGGGCGGAGCCCTGGTACAAAGCAATTCGCATAAGCCTAGCATGGATGGCGCTAAAATATATTTAAATGGGAACCCCGATTTGGATAATGCTTTAAGCAAAGTAGCAACAGCAGGCGGTAAGGTAGTAATGCCTAAAACACATATTGCCGATGATATAGGCCATATGGCATTTTTTATTGACAGTGAAGGAAACAACGTAGCTTTACATTCTAACAATTAATTAAAACCGAAGATGAAAGACTTTTTATTGATTTTTAGAATGGATGTAAATACACCACAACCGCAATTATCGCCCGATGAAATACAAGCTATGATGAAACCTTGGCAAGACTGGATGGGTAGCATAGCTGCACAAAACAAATTGGTTGACCAGGGTAATAGACTAGAGCCTAATGGCCGTGTGGTTAAACCGAATAATATAGTAACCGATGGCCCTTTTGTAGAAATAAAAGAAGCCGTAGGTGGTTATACCATTATCAAAGCAGCATCGTTTGACGAGGCGGTAGAGATTTCCAAAGGCTGCCCTATTCTGCATGTTGGCGGACACGTAGAAGTACGAGCCATTATACCGATGGATTAATTATTTGAAAACAATAAATTGCCTGCTCGTTTTAAAACAGAGCAGGCAATTTTTTTTATGCAAACAGAAACTGATTTAATACCTCACCTGTTTAGAACAGAGTTTAGCAAGCTGGTAGCGGTACTCAGTAAGCTGTTTGGTATTGAACACATAGAAACGGCTGAAGATATAGTAAGCGAAACGTTTTTACTGGCAGCCGAAACCTGGGGACAAAAAGGCTTACCACCCAATCCTACTGCCTGGCTTTATACCGTTTCAAAAAATAAAACGCTCGATTATATTAAGCGCAACAAACTGTTTTCCGATAAAATTGCGCCCGCTTTACAATCCAGTCAGGACTTCAGCATCAGCGAAAAGGAAATTGATTTATCGCCACGAAACATAAACGATAGTCAGCTGCAAATGATGTTTGCCATTTGCCACCCGGGCATACCTGTAGAAGCACAAATAGGTTTATCGCTTAATATTTTGTGTGGTTTTGGTGCGGAAGAAATAGCCGATGCATTTTTATCGAACAAAGAAACCATATACAAACGCTTGGCCCGTGCTAAGGAAAAACTAAGAACGGAAAAAGTAAAAATAGAGCTGCCTCCGCCAACGGAAATAAGCAACAGGCTGGATACCATTTTAACTACTTTGTATTTATTGTTTAATGAGGGCTATTACTCTTCCTCCCAAAATACCACCTTGCGCCAGGAGTTGTGTATAGAAGCCATGCGCTTAAACCTGATGCTTATTACCAATGCCGCTACCAATATACCCGCAGCCAATGCTTTACTGGCATTGATGTGTTTTCACTCTTCGCGCTTTGAAGCCCGCACCAACCAAAATGGCGAACTGATTTTATACGAGGAGCAGGATGAAACACTTTGGAATAAGGAATTGATAAGCAAAGGCGAATTGTATTTAAACCAGGCATCGCAAGGCAAACAATTAACAAAATACCATTTGGAAGCGGCCATCGCTTATTGGCATACGCATAAAAAAGACAGTGCTGAAAAATGGGAAAATATTTTACAGCTTTACAATAAACTATTGATAGTAGCTTATTCGCCCATAGTGGCACTGAACCGTACCTATGCCTTGGCAAAAGCCAATGGTAAAATAGCGGCTATACAAGAAGCGGAAAAGCTAAACTTACAGCACTTGCATTTATACCATTCTTTATTGGGAAACTTATATACCGAGGTAGATAATGCCAAAGCAAAAGCCCATTTCAACACCGCATTATCATTGGCCAAAACAACAGCGGATAAACAAGTTATTACAAAAAGTGCTGCGGCTTTGCAGTAATGGTTAATGACCTTGAAGATGTCAAGTATCAATAACCATTACTGCAACATACTTATTCGACCCCTTCAGGGTCGTATGTTTTCGCGGTTAACATTTTTTATTAATATTAGACTCCTTCGGAGTCTACCAAAGAAAGTAACACCAAAAGACTCGTAGCGATAAACTTGTTGGTGAAGAACACCAACAAAGGCAAAAATTGGACTCCTTCGGAGTCATTTCATACTATTGCTTGTGTTCATATAGCTGTGTTTACATGCAGGAATGAATGACCCTGAAAGGGTCAAATATAAATAGTCAATAAAATCATGAGTTGATTCGCGACCCCGAAAGGGTCGAATAGCTAGTATCAAAATCAGGTATTACAATAATAGTTTTGCTAAACAATATTTGTTTCATTTATTCGTTCAACCCTATTTACATTTAAAAAATATGAAAGGCTTTAAACTGATTACCGCTGACCAACAGGAAATACATTTTGAATATTACTTAACCGAAGCTCCAGTAACGGTCCAGGCTTTTCATACCCTATTACCTTTTACCAAAACTTTTTACCATGCCCGTGTATCGGGTCAGGAAATATGGATAGACAATGTGCCTCCTTTGGATATTATACAAGAAAATGCCTCGGTTTTTACGGAAGCCGGTGAAGTGGTTTTTGGACCTGCTAAACCCACCCGAACAAAAACGGCCAACTGCTTTGGCATTTATTATGGCGAAGGCAAAGGACTGGACGCTGCCAATATTTTTGCCAAAGTGGTGGCGGCTGATTTTCAAAAATTACAGGAATTGGGCGATAGCATCTGGAAAAACGGCTCTCAGGATTTGTTGATTGATACATGGAATTAAGCACTTAATAGTTTCCCTGTAACAGCTATTACCCATTCATTTTTAAATTTTATTTACTGCATGTATTGTACTATTTTGCAGCCCGATTATGCATAAGCAAAAACCTTATTTAGTTGGTATTACAGGCGGTAGTGCTATGGGTAAAACCTATTTTTTAAAATCGCTCAAAAAATTATTTCCCGCTAACGAGGTATGTGTGGTTAGCCAGGATAATTACTACAAACTGGTTTACGAACACCCCAAAGATGAGCAAGGTGAAACCAATTACGACTTACCTGATTGCATAGATTTAGACGATTTTGCCAACGATTTACGTAAACTGCATAACAACGAAACCATATACCGCCACGAGTATTTGTTTCAGCACGAAAACCAACAAGGCCCTTTATTGGAATTTAAACCTGCTCCCATTATAGTATGCGAAGGCTTGTTTATTTTTTATGCGGAGAACATCAGCAAACAGTTTGACTTAAAAATATATATACAAGCGGAGGAAAGTGTAGCTTTAAAACGCAGGTTAAAACGCGATATAGCAGAGCGTAATATTCCGGAAGATTTTGTGCTGTACCAATGGAAAAACCACGTAATGCCTGCTTACCAAAAATACCTGCTGCCATTTATGGCCAATGCCGATATTATTATTAATAACAATACGCATTTTGAAAACAGCTTAACCATGCTGGCTAACCATTTTAAACAAATAATTGCGGATAGTAAATAGGGTTTAAAAAGGCGTTTATTGTGCGCCTACCTGCGTAGCCATTACCACCCTAATTTTTAAGCGGGTACCAATAGAAAGTATATCAACCAAATCCTGAATATTTAACTTGGCATCCATACGCAAAACAATAGTCGGATCTTGAATGCCGGCTGTTTTTTCTTTAATTACCTGTTCCAAATTAGCCGGGTCTATTTGCTCATGTTCAAAATAATATTCTTTGCTTTCCTTAACGGTTAAAGCAAATTGTTTTTTATTTAAGGTCTGGCTTTTTTCTCCTTTAGGTAATAATACCTTTATTACATTTGGGTTAGCAATGGTTGATATAATTAAAAAGAAAAGCAACAGGAAAAACATAATATCGTTTAACGATGATGTTGATACCTCTGCCTCAAAACGTTTTCTTCTGCGTAATTTCATAATCGTTTATTGCTTTATTACTGATTAGCTGTCTAAAATATCAATAAAGTCAATGGCGGTAGCTTCTAACTTAGCATTAAATTTATCAATCATACTGTTTAATAAATGGTAACCTGTATAAGCTATTACCCCTACTATTAAACCTGAACCTGAAGTAATCATTTTTTCGTACAAACCACCGGCTATAATACCTATACTGATATTATCGCTAACTGATATGTTATAAAATATTTTAATAATACCGGCAATGGTTCCAATAAAACCAAGCATAGGCGCTATACCTGCTATAATACCTAACCAGTTTAGGTTTTTTTCTAAAATACCTGTTTCTAAACTGGCAGTACTTTCCATACTGCTTTCAATTTCGTTAATGGGTTTACCTATACGCATGACCCCTTTTTCAATTACACGGCTAATGGGTGAGTTTACTCTTTGGCAAAATGCACGGGCTGCTTTTAAATCGCCTTTGGCTAATAAATCTTTTAAATTATTTAAAAAATTGGCTTCCATTTTCGATGCATTCCTGATATAAATAAAACGCTCAATCATAATATAAATAGTAATTACTGAAAGCAATCCTATTGGAATCATAACTGCACCACCTTTAAAAATGAGCTCTAAAAAATTTAAGCCTTGTTGTGTATTTTCCATGTGTATTTATTTAAAATATTGAATAAAACGAAAGTATAGGCTGTTTGGTGCTTTCAATTGTGCAGTTATAAACAGTATGTATAAATAATCGGCTGCATTAGCCAAAAGTGTTCACATAAATGAGCAAATGAAAACGGAAAAAACGGGTACGCTTTGCTGCTGAAAATACCTTCCTGAAAACAAATGACTGTTTTAAAATGTGTTGGTCCGCCAAAAGCAGGTTTACAGCCAGTAATTTAATTGCTGTTTTTTGCCTGTTTTGTTACTTTTAAATACTTCAAATAAAATCAATCAATTAGCTAACAGGCTAATTACTAGTGGTTTTAAAAACTTTGCTTTTAAGTAGTCAAAACATATATTTGCGCTCCTTTGTAAAATTAGCAGAAATGTACATATTGCCGAGGTAAAATGTTAAACGGGTATTATGTTTAACACCATAAAAAGTACAACAAAATAGAATACATACATACAAAATGAAAATTAAAGGAGCAGTAAAGTTTTTTACCGTTGCGCTAGTGATAGTTTCCTTATTCCAACTATCATTTTCACTGGTAACTTACCGAGTAGAGCAAAAAGCAAAGGCTTTTGCAAATGGTGATTTAGAAAAAGAAAGAGCCTACATTGATTCAGTTGGCCGCGAAGTGGTTTACAATATTGGTATAAAAAAATATACCTACTTACAGTGTAAAGCACATGAGTTAAACCTTGGTTTGGACTTACAAGGCGGTATGAACGTAACTTTAGAGTTAAGTCAGGACGAGTTAATGAGAGGTTTGGCTAACAACAACCCGGATGCAAATTTTAACAAAGCCGTTAATATGGCCGCTGATGCAAGCAGAACAAGCCAAAAAGATTTTGTTACTTTATTTGGAGACGCTTACACTCAGGTTGACCCTAATGGTAGACTGGCTGCTATTTTCTCTAATGCAGGTAACCGCGATAAAATAAAATTAACTTCATCAAACAGCGAAGTAATTAATTATTTAAAAGAAGAAGCCAATTTAGCTATTGAGCGCTCATTTAAAGTATTACGTACTCGTATTGACAAGTTTGGTGTAACCCAACCTAATATTCAAAAATTAGAAGGAACAGGTCGTATTGTTATTGAATTACCTGGTGTTGACAATCCTGCCCGTGTGCGCAAATTATTACAGGGAACAGCTAAGTTGGAGTTTTACCAAACTTACGACAACCCGCAAGCATACCAATTCTTATCATTAGCTAATGATGAATTGAAAAAAAGCAAATTGCCTGCTGATAGTACTAAAACAGCCACTGATACTGCAGCCGCTAAAAGCGCTTTAGCTGATATTGGTGGTACTACAACTAAAGCTGACAGCACTAAAGCCAATAAAAAAGATACTGCTGCTAACAAGCAAATGACTCCTGAGCAATACCAAAAAGAAAATCCTTTATTGGGTATGGTAACTCCGGTAATTGACGATAAAGGACAATTACTACCTAATGGTTCATGGTGTGGTATCGCATTAATCCGCGATACAGCTAAAATTAATGCAATGTTGGCTATTCCTGCTGTTAAAGCTATTATTCCAAACGATTTAGTATTTGCATGGGAATACAAAGCCATTGGCGAAAACGGTGCTGCTGTGCGTTTACACGCTTTAAAACGTGAGCGTAATGGCGAAGCC
Organism: Bacteroidota bacterium; assembly: GCA_040388375.1. Taxonomy (NCBI): domain Bacteria; kingdom Pseudomonadati; phylum Bacteroidota; species Bacteroidota bacterium. The sequence continues at coordinate 446,790 of JAZKBU010000001.1, forward strand.
GCTATCAGTGGAGAGCACGTAATCAGAGCTAACCGCGATATTTCGCAAACTACCGGACAAGTAGAAGTAAATATGGCTATGGATGCTATAGGAACTACTGAATGGAAAAACTTAACCAAACAAAATATTGGTCACTCTATAGCTATTGTGCTTGATAATTTAGTTTACTCATCGCCTAACGTACAAAACGAAATTCCTAACGGAAGTTCAGTAATCAGCGGTGGTTTTTCTGATGAGGAAGCAATGGATTTATCGAACGTATTAAAAAGCGGTAAATTACCTGCTACTACCCGTATAGTGGAAGAGGCAGTAGTTGGACCAACTTTAGGAGCTGAAGCTATCAGCCAAGGTTTATGGAGTATGATTATAGGTACTATAGTTATTTTAGTATTTATGGTATTGTACTACAACAACTCAGGTTACGTAGCGGATTTTGCAGTATTATTAAACGTATTCTTTATATTAGGTGTGTTGGCCTCAATGGGTGCAGCATTAACCTTACCGGGTATTGCAGGTATCGTATTAACCATTGGTATGGCGGTAGATGCAAACGTGTTGATTAACGAGCGTGTAAAAGATGAATTACATAACGCCCGTAATTTAAAAAATGCTATTGCTGACGGATATGCCCATGCAAGTTCTTCTATTATTGACTCTAACTTAACTACTTTATTGGCCGGATTTGTAATGTATGCATTCGGTACAGGTCCTGTTCAAGGTTTCGCTATCACTTTAATTATTGGTATCTTATCATCAATGTTTACTGCGGTATTGTTTACACGTGTTGTTACTGAGTGGTGGTTAGATAAAGGTAAAGAAATTAAATATGCTACTGAGAAAACAATGAGAGCATTTAAAAATTTCCATTACGACTGGGTTGGTAACCGTAGAAAATTCTATATTTTCTCAGGTACTATTATTCTTTGTGGTTTTGTTTCTATGTTTACCAAAGGCTTTACTTTAGGTGTTGATTTCAGAGGTGGTTATACTTATATAGTACAATTAAGCAAACCGGTTGAAACCCCTCAGGCACAAGAAGCATTAGCGGCTGTATTTGGTACTTCACCTGAAATAAAAACATTTGGTACTAATAATAAAGTTAAAATTACTACTACTTACCGTATTGATGATGTAACACCAACGGTAGGAGATGAAGTACAGGCTAAGTTAATAGAAGGTTTAAACAAAGTTGACGATAAAGCTGTTGTTTTAAGCTCAGCTAAAGTAGGGCCAACCGTTGCAAACGATGTAAAAACAGGTTCGTTCTGGGCAGTGCTTATTTCATTAGTTGGAATCGGGTTATACATTTTGGTTCGTTTCCGTAAATGGCAATATACTTTAGGTGCAATTGTTGCATTAACGCATGACGTATTAATGATGTTAACTTTCTACTCTATTTTTGATGGTATTTTACCATTTGCTATGGAAGTTGATCAGAATTTTATTGCAGCTATATTAACCATTATCGGTTTCTCTATTAATGATACCGTGGTTGTATTTGACCGTATTCGTGAGTTCTTAGCCATCCACAAACGTGAAGAAGACACCAAATCAATTATTAATAATGCATTGAATGATACTTTAAATAGAACCATTATTACTTCATTAACTGTATTTATGGTAACTATGGTACTATTTATATTCGGTGGTGAAGTTATTAGAGGCTTTACTTTTGCTTTGTTAATAGGTATCGTATTTGGTACTTTCTCTTCATTGGCTATTGCAACGCCAATTGTAGTTGACTTTGACACCAAAAAAGTTAAAAAATAATAAACGCATATAAATAAAAAAACCTCCAACAATTAAATTGTTGGAGGTTTTTTTATGGGTTATACTTTATAGAAATAAAAGCAATACAGGCCTTATACTTTGCTTATGTACTCTTTATTTGTTTTGTATTAAACTGTTTTTGCAGGCTTTTTCTTTAAAGCCAGTATGGAGAAATCGGTATTCTCTTTTTTAATGGTATTGCTTAATTTTCCTAAGCCTGTAATTTCCATTTCTACCACATCGCCATCTTGTAGCCATTGTGGCTTAAAGTTTTTATCGTTTAATAAACCTGTACCGTTTAGCTCTAAAAAGCATCCTGTACCTACGGTACCGCTTCCTATTACATCACCCGGTAGAATATCAACACCATAAGCGCAACGCTCTATTATCTCGGCAAATGTCCAGTCCATATCGCTTACATTGCCTTCACTTACCTGTACACCATTTACCCAGCATTTCATACCTAAGTTATAGGCATTACCTACATGGTTTGCTTTGGCCGGTACTTTAAATGGTTCTAACTCATCAGGTGTTACAAAGTATGGCCCTATTACGGTTGAAAAATCTTTGCCTTTTGCCGGCCCTAGGTTTAACAACATTTCTTCCATTTGCAAGGTACGTGCACTCATGTCGTTCATAATCATATAACCGGCTATGTATGCATCGGCCTCACTGGCTTTTATGTTGCGTCCTTTTTTACCAATAACAATAGCGGCTTCTAATTCAAAATCTAACTTTTGAAAATGATCAGGCATACATGGTATGTCGCCAGGACCCTGAATAGCATTGTGGTTGGTAAAATAAAATATCGGGTATTGATCAAACTCTTCAATCATTGGCACACCACGGTTTCTGCGTGCTGCTGCCACATGCTGCCTAAATGCATAGCCATCTCTGCACGAGGTGGGTTGCGGAACGGGTGCTTCTAATTTTACATCAGCTTCTAACACAAATGGTTTTTCTACTTTGCCTAATTTTATTTGGGCATCCCATTTTTTTGCTTTATCCATTACTTGCTCTCCGGCAAATAAAAACTTACGCATTTTATCGGGGAATGAAGCATCTAAATCTTTCAATGCCCATATTTTTCCATCGTGTATAATACCTAATTGGGTATTTTTCTGATGTGTGTAGGTAACTAATTTCATACTTTAATTTTTTAAAAAATATCGGGTCAAATATAGGTGTATTTATCCTAATTGAATGCCTTTGAGTTTGCGGTAAAAACCAATGGCTGCATTATCTGTCATACCTGAAATAAACTCACCTATTTTCATGATACGTTCGTACAAATCGTGCGAGGGTATTTTGTTTTTACCTATAAATTGTTCGGGTATTAACTCTATTACTTTTTGGCTTCGGTAATACTTAAGTGTTTTATCCTGTTGTGCCATGTAATGTTGGTTAACAGCTGAAATACATATATGCAATAGGCCGCTTATTACTTCAAAACCGGCTGCTTCTATTTCTATAACAATGCGGTTCTTATATACTTTTTCACGAGTAATGGTTTTTATTTTATCAATTAAATGGCTTTTACTGCTTAGCTTTATCAATGACTGGTTGAAGGTTCCATTTAAAATGGCTTCTTCGTTTTGCATAAATATTTGAGCCAGCTCATTGGTTAAATAATCAATGGCGGAAGCACGCAGAAAACCCACCTGTCCTTCAAAGGTCATTTGCTCAAACTTATCCGCTTTATAGTTTTCTACAAAAGGTATAAGCAGTTCTTTAGCATGGGCAAAATCTATCCATTTTAAATTTAAACCGTCTTCAAAATCAATAATGCTGTAGCATATATCGTCAGCGGCTTCTACTAAAAAGGCTAAGGGATGGCGGCACCAGTTTAAATGCCCGTCATTGCGGGTGTTTAACAAACCTAATTTGGTAGCTACATCTTCAAAATAGCTTGCTTCGCTTTGAAAAAAACCAAACTTTTTTTCATGTACCTGCTTATCGGCATAAACGGGTAAACTCTCTTTTGGGTATTTACTAAATGCTGCCAGGGTCGGATAGGTTAAACGCAAACCTTTATCGTTACCACTTGAATTGGTTACTACTTTAAATCCGTTGGCATTACCTTCAAAATTAATAAGGTCTTCCCATTTTTTATCATCGGCTATTGCTTGCTTCAATGTTCCACCCTGCCCGTTTAAAAAGTATTCGCGTATAGCATCTTCACCACTATGCCCAAAAGGCGGATTGCCAATATCGTGTGCCAAGCAGGCGGCCGCTACTATACAACCTATGTCGTAACTACTTAATGCGGTGTTTAACTCGGGGTATTTTAACAATAAAGCTTCTGCTACTTTCCTGCCTAAACTGCGCCCAACGCTGGAGGTTTCTAAACTATGGGTTAACCTGTTATGTACAAAATCGTTTTCGGGTAAGGGTATTACTTGTGTTTTATCCTGTAGTTTTCTAAATGGTTCTGAAAACACTACTCTGTCAAAATCGCGCTCAAACTCGGTTCGGCTTGTAGCGCCATCTTGTAAGGTTTGTTTGTATCTATATGGTTTTAATAATTGAAGCCAATTCATCATAAGTAGGTGCAAATAAAATAACTACAACCTAGTTATTACTATGTGTTGGTAAAAATTATATAAGTATGCTTTATAATTTAGGTTTGTACTATTAAAACCTTGTTTTCAGGAGCTATCGGGTAGGTTTTAAGGGTGCAATTGTTTTGTTTATTTTTATAAAAACTAAATAGGGTATTTAATTGAAGTAGCTGGTTTTTATTGTTACAAATAGCATTGATAATAATAGTTCCATTTGGACACATATTTAACAATTGCTCGTTAAATTCAATATTGAATACGTTCTCCACTACTTTATTGTCTTCAAATAAATCAACAATAATTAAATCGAATGTTTCTGTAGCAGCTTTTTGTTGGGCGTAAACAAAGGCATCGGCTATTACTACATTTAAATGACTGAACTGCTGTAAGCCAAAGTATTTATTGGCTATTTGTACCATTACTTCATCGTACTCAATGGCCGTAATATGGCTGTTGAGCTGTAGCTCATTTTTTATAATATGTATTATACTGCCGCCTGCCAAGCCTAAGCATAGTATTTTTTGCGGAACTACTTTTTCTAATTGTAAATCGTTAAATATGGTTTTGAATAATTGGTGTAAGCCATCAAACGACTGATTGGCATTGCGTGTATTTACCACCAGCTTATCATGCAAGCGTATTACATTTATTTTGCCATTTTTGGCGCTGTCAAAGCTTTCTACTAATTGCATGAGTCCGCAATTTTAAAGCAAGTTGGCAACAATTGAAACAATTATGTTTTTAGGTGCTATTCACATACTTTTGGATTCACTTAATTGAAGCCTGTAATTTTTGAAAAAGTTTTTATTTAACATTTATGCTATTCCATTTTATGTATTGGGTATGTTACCATATCCTATACTTTATATGTTTAGTAATTTGCTGTACTATTTGGCTTTTTATGTAATAGGTTACCGCAAAAAGGTGGTGTATGGTAATATACGCAATGCTTTCCCCACTTATACGGAGCAGCAGGTTGAAACCATTGCTAAAAAATTCTATAAACATTTGTTCGATGTATTTCTAGAAACTTTTAAACTACTTACCTGCTCCGCAAAGGAGCTTTATAAAAAGGGCGTCTATCCTAATTTTGAGGTCATACAACCTTTTATAGATAAGAAACAAAGCTTTATTATTTTAACCGGCCATATGGGCAATTGGGAATGGTTACCCAGTATATGGCATCTGGAAAAAACGGTACAAATTTGTGGTATTTACCATAAGTTAAGCAGTCCGTTTTTTGAATGGCTTACTTTTAAAATGCGTACGCGTATGGGCGTACATTTGTTTACCATGGAAAATACTTTGCGCGAAATGGTTGCGCAACGCAATGAGTTTACGGCTACCGGTTTTATTGCTGACCAAACACCCAGCGCACAAAATGCGCATTGGCTTACTTTTTTAAACCAAGACACACCTGTTTTTATTGGTGCGGAAAAAATTGCCAAAAAATTTAAATACCCTGTAGTTTACTGCCATGTAACTAAACCTCGCAGGGGCTATTACGAGTGCCGATTGGAGGTATTATGTGACGATGCCAGTACTACTGACGATTTTTATGTGACGAATATTTTCCATAAAAAACTGGAAGAGGATATTATTCACCAACCTGAAATATGGCTATGGAGTCACAGGCGCTGGAAACACAAAAGACCTGCTAAAGATTAACCCAAAGAATACATTACTGCAAATTTATAAGTGTGTTGCAAACGCTGTCTATAACCTTTGCCATTCTGTTTAAATCCAGTGTTTCTAAGGTATCAGTTGTTTCATGGTAATTGTGGTTGCGGTAAAAAGAAGTATCCGTAATCATACAGGCACTAAAACCAAATTTCCAATAGTTTAAATGGTCTGAATAATCAATGCCTGGTAAGGAAGCGGGGCCTGCAAATTTTTTTGTTATGATATATTTGGTGGCCTTAAATCCTTTACAAAATTTGCGTGTGAATTTTCCGGCTGATATTTTTTTTACGAATGTTATGTAATTACCCTTATTGCCATAAAACAAGGAGAGGATACCTAATGGATAACTTTGTGTTTTCTTTTCATCTTTAAAATAGCCTATCATTTCCAGCGAAATCATTCCATACACGCTGGCTTTGCTATCAACCAATGATTTGGCATGTATATAACTACCCATAAAATTGGTTTTAAAATAGGGTGGCTCTTCTAATGAATAGGCTACCAGATCAATTCTGTATTTTAGCTTTTGACCTTTTAACATACGGGCCAATTCGAGTAAACCAACCACACCGCTAGCATTGTCATCGGCTCCTTCCTGCCGGCTGCAAACATCGTAATGGGCTCCAATAACTATTCGTTTGCTATTTTCTGTACCAAATGAGCATATTACATTTTTATACTCCAATCCATTTGCCTGGTAGTTTTGAAAGCTTACGCTATCGCTGTATTGATTAAAAACGGATTGTATATAGTTGGCTGTTTTATTGAGCAGGTCTATATTATCGTATGTTCTATAACCATCGGTTTTTGTAATTAACGCTAAATGGTTTTTAATAATAGTGGTATCGGAAAAGGATAGTGCTTTACTGTTGTTGCCAATAATTAGCAACAACGCAATAAGTATACTTATGGGTTTATTAAACCAACTTTTCATTCATTGAATAAAAATGTTAAGGCACAAAATTGTATTCTGTCTTTAACTCATCAAGCGTTTTCTTCACTATGTTTACATCCATTACTATATTGGTGTATGGTCTGTTATTGCTTGCTTTTTGTGGCTGTACTACTATTTGTTCTGCCACTTCCATGCCTTTTATAATTTTACCAAATACGGTATATCCACCATCTAAATTGGGTGTACCTGATTTGTTTATTACTATATAAAATTGTGATCCGCTTGATGCTTTTGCGGGATTATTTGTTCTGGCAGCACCTACTGCGCCATATACATGTTTAAATTTGGTAGCATCTATTTCTGCGGGTATGGTATAAGTAGGACCTCCTGAACCGTCATTGGTTGAATCGGCATCTTTTGAATTGGGGTCGCCTCCTTGTATTACAAAGTCTTTTACACAACGATGAAAAGTAGTTCCATCTAAATAACTGGTTTGGGCTAAACTTAGGTAATTGGCCCTGTGCTGTGGGGTTTCTTTGTATAACCACATGTACATATTGCCAAAACTGGTTTTTATTTCCAGTATTTCTTCTTGAGCGGTTTCTGTTGTTTTTGATTCTTCTTTACTACAAGAAGCAAATGCAAGTGTAAGGATAAAGGTAAACAGGAATATATTTTTCATCGTAAAAACGAATATAAAAATATATTCCTATGAAACAACTTTTAAGATATTGAGTACTATAAGTTTTTACAAACCTATTTACTCAAGAACATGCTTTTCTCGCTTTTTAACTGGCGGAAATGCGGGTCGTTCAGGTCTTTTATAAAACGTATAGATTCGCCTGTCGATTTCATTTCGGGGCCTAACTCTTTGTTTACATTCGGGAATTTATTGAATGAAAACACGGGTTCTTTTATAGCGTATCCTTTTAGTTGTCTATCGAAGGTAAAGTCAGTTAACTTATTTTCGCCTAACATAATTTTGGTGGCTATATTAACGTATGCTATTCCATATGCTTTGGCTATAAATGGAACCGTTCTGCTTGAACGCGGATTGGCTTCAATTACATAAACCTTTTCGTTTTTAATGGCAAACTGCATATTCATTAATCCTCTAATGTTCATTTTAAAGGCTAGTTTGGTAGCAATGTCTTCCATTTGTTTTTGTACATTTTCGCTTAAGCTAAATGGTGGTAATACGGCACTACTATCGCCACTGTGAATACCGGCAGGCTCTATGTGTTCCATCATACCTATAATGTGAACGGTTTCGCCATCGCATATTAAATCTATTTCGGCTTCTTCTGCCCTATCTAAAAAGTGGTCAATTAATACACGGTTTCCGGGTAAATCACCTAATAAATCGATTACTGCTTTCTCCAAGTCTTCATCGTTTATTACTATTTTCATGCCTTGTCCGCCTAATACGTAACTTGGACGAACTAACACGGGATAACCTACTTTATTCGCTACTGCAATGGCTTCGTCTGCATCTTCGGCTACGCCATAATTAGGATAAGGAATATCTAATTCTTTTAGTAAATCAGAGAATGAGCCTCTGTCTTCTGATAAATCCATATCAGGGAAACTAGTTCCTATAATTTTTATACCGTGCTCGTGGAATTTACGGGCTAGTTTTAAAGCTGTTTGACCACCTAGTTGTACGATTACGCCTTCTGGTTTTTCTTTTTCAATTATTTCGCGGATGTGTTCCCAGAAAATCGGCTCAAAATATAATTTATCAGCCATATCGAAATCGGTTGAAACGGTTTCTGGATTACAATTAATCATAATGGCTTCGTAACCGCATTCTTTTGCGGCCAATAAACCGTGTACGCAACAGTAATCGAACTCTATACCCTGGCCTATTCTATTTGGACCTGAACCTAGTACAATTACTTTCTTTTTATCGGAAACGATACTTTCATCTTCCTGGTCAAAGGTTGAATAGAAATAATTGGTTGGTGAAGGAAACTCGGCTGCACAGGTATCTACCATTTTGTAAACACGCTTAATGCCCATTTTCTTTCTTAAATCCCAAACTTCGTCTTCGCTAGTATCGGCTCCCAGTAAATGGGCTATTTGTGCATCGCTGTATCCTTTTTGTTTTAAGTCTAACATTACCTCGTGGGGCATGTTATTCAGGTTAAAACGTTTGCAGGTATTTTCTAAATGTACCATATCGCTTATCTGGTTCAGGAACCAACGGCTAATACGGGTCATTTTCTCTACTGATGAAATAGGTATCCCTAAACTCAATGCATCTTTTACGGCAAATATTCTATCCCAGCTAGGGTTTTTCAGTTTTTCTACTATGTCTTCTAATTTCTTTTGCTGGTAACCATCGGCTCCTAAACCATTGCGTTTTATTTCTAGCGACTGAATGGCTTTTTGCAGGGCTTCAATAAAGGTTCTGCCTATACCCATGGTTTCGCCCACTGATTTCATTTGTAAACCAAGGGTTTTGTTAGCTCCTTTAAATTTATCGAAATTCCAGCGTGGTACTTTTACTATTACGTAATCAATAGCCGGCTCAAAAAAGGCTGAAGTGGTTTTGGTTACGGGATTTTTTAATTCATCTAAGTGATAACCTATAGCCAGCTTGGCTGCAATTTTTGCAATTGGGTACCCGGTAGCTTTACTTGCCAACGCTGATGAACGTGAAACACGTGGGTTAATCTCCACTGAAATAATTTCTTCGTCTTCAGGGTTTACGGCAAACTGTACATTACAGCCGCCTGTAAAGTTTCCAATGCTGCGCATCATGTGTATAGCCATATCGCGCATACGCTGGTAAGTGCTATCGCTCAGGGTCATAGCAGGTGCAACAGTAATTGAGTCGCCTGTGTGAATGCCCATCGGGTCAAAATTTTCGATGGTACAAATTACTGTTACGTTGTTGTTTTTATCGCGTAACAATTCTAATTCGTATTCTTGCCAACCAAATAAGGCTTTTTCTACTAATACTTCGTGTGTTGGCGAAGCTTCTAAACCTCGTTTTAAAGCAGCATCTAATTCCGATTTATCTAATACAAATCCTCCGCCTGTTCCGCCTAATGTAAATGACGGGCGTATTACCAGGGGGAAGCCTATTTCTTGTGCAATTTCTTTTCCTTCTAAAAATGAGTTGGCCACACGTGATTGTGCAACGGGTACGCCTATATCAATCATTTTCTGGCGGAAAAGCTCTCTGTTTTCAGTGGTATTAATGGCTGCAATATCAACCCCAATCATACGCACATTATATTTATCCCAAAGGCCAATTTCATCGGCTTCGATGGCTAAATTTAAAGCTGTTTGCCCGCCCATGGTTGGTAAAACAGCATCAATATGGCGCTCTTGCAGAATTTGCTCAATACTTTCTATGGTTAATGGTAAAAGGTATACATGGTCAGCCGTTACTTTATCGGTCATAATGGTAGCCGGATTTGAGTTAATTAAAGTAACTTCAATTCCTTCTTCTTTTAATGAACGGGCGGCTTGACTTCCTGAATAATCGAATTCGCATGCTTGACCAATAATAATAGGTCCACTTCCAATAATAAGTACTGATTTAAGGCTGGTATCTTTAGGCATTTTCTATAATTTGTTGATTGAATGAAACAATCTGAAGCGTGTCCGTAAATGGAACTGCTTAAAATTGGGCAAAGATAATTATTGCCAGCAAACTATAAAGGGTGTGGAAAAGAAAGTGAAACAAATTGTAGTTATACTACTCAATTATTGGATTGTTAGCTTTTTATATAAAACCAATATATTTGATTGATGAAAACAGAATTGGTTAAATTTTTATTTTTTTCACTGTTCGTTTTGTTCCTATATGGGTGCGGATGTGATTTTCCGGGCAGAACGGGAATTGACTGTACGGAATATGCTATGAGAAATGGCCTGGCTTGCAAAATGAATATGGACTCAACCACCAATGGTTTTAAGCTGCAGGAACTGAACGCTACTTATATTGTTAAATATGAGTCAGATTCGGCCAATGCATTTGCACATGTGGTTGATACTACGTATTTGTATGATGATAGAAATATTGCCTTTACTGAGCTCACGAATGCATTATACCCTTATAACTTATATGTATATGAAGGTGGCAGGAATGTAAATTACACTTCGGATTTCAGTTATAAAATTATCAATTCAAACTCACAGGTGGTAAATGAAATTACGGATATTAAAATAATTTTTATCGGTAATAACTCAAAATGTTGCAGTAAGTATGCGGCACAGGATGTAAGCAGCTATCTATTAAATGGTGCTTTAAAAAGTAATGACAAAACTATTGTAATCAATAAAAAGTAAACAAGAAATATTTACTTGAAAAACAGGGTATAAATTAATACGCCTGCTACTATACCGCAAGCTATTCCAATATATTCTGCTACTTTATCTGCATCTCCGTTTTTCGAAGGGTTATTGGGTTTATCATCGGGCATGCTAAAAGCAATAGGTATTTTATAGTAAACCTGTACTGGCTTACCATTTTGACTACCGGGTTTCCATTTGGGCATTAACTGCAATACCCTTATTACTTCTTTGTTAAATGCCTCTGGTGTTTTACTAAGTATTGTTATATTGGTAACATCGCCCGCATCGCTAATAACAAATTTGGCAATTACTTTTCCTGTAATACCATTCTTTCTTTCTTCTGCCGGGTATTTTATGTTTTCATTCAAAAATTTATACATAGCTTCTTCTCCTCCCGGATACTGAGGTGGGATTTCTATATAACCAACTGTTGAATCTTTGGTTTGTGCATTTAAAAAACAGCATGCACAAAGCATAAAAATTACTGATAAAAATAGTTTATTCATAAATGCCGATAAAGACTTGTTCTCCCTGACGCAAAAAACCCCTATACATGCCATCGGAGTTAAAACTCAATTCAATATTGCCCAATTTGTCTAAGGCTATTAAACCCCCTTCGCCACCCATTTTAACTAACTTATCTTTTACTACATAATTACACGCTTGTTGTAATGAATAGCCTTTGTATTCCATTAAGCAACTTATATCGTAAGCTACTACGGCACGCATAAAAAACTCTCCATGGCCGGTGCAACTTATAGCACAGGTATTGTTATTGGCATAAGTACCTGCACCAATTATGGGGCTATCGCCTACTCTGCCAAAACGTTTATTGGTCATACCACCGGTTGAGGTAGCGGCAGCTAAATTACCCGCTGTATCAATGGCCACTGCACCTACAGTACCAAACTTTTTTTCGCCTGTTTCCAATACGGTATGGTCTAGCTGATAGCCATCGGTATCTTTTACATCCTGCCATTGTTTATAGCGCTCTTCGGTATAAAAATATTCATCGGGTTGAAAAGGCAATTGCATGGTTTTAGCGAACTGTTCTGCATCTTTCCCCTGCAAAAAAACATGCCCTGATTTTTGCATAATAACTTTGGCTAGATGAACAGGGTTTTGTACTTGGCTGATGCCTGAAACAGCACCTGCCTGCAATGTTTTTCCTTCCATAATAGATGCATCCATTTCGTGTGTGCCTTTATTGGTAAAAACAGCACCTCTGCCTGCGTTAAACAATGGAAAGTTTTCCAGACTCATTACTGCAGCTTCTACCGCATCTAAACTGGAGCCACCTCCACTTAATATTTTACTTCCCGCTTCTAAGGCATTTTGTAAACCTTGTTTGTATTGCGCTTCTTTTTCAGGTGTCATTAATGAGCGGAGTATTGTACCTGCTCCACCATGTATAGCTATTGCGTGTTGATTTGCCATTGTCAAAAATTAATGGACAAAAAAACGGTTTTACCTATGATAATAAAAGTATGTGCAGAAATAAATAAACCTACTTTTCGTCTTTCCAGTTTGGAACGGTAAAACGGATGGTATCGTTTTTTATATACGTTCTAAAAGACATGTCAGGCAAGGCATTCCCACGTTTATTGGCAAACTCTGTATCCCAATTGCCCCGGGTTATTTTAAAGGTATTATAGTTTTTATTGAAACTGTTTATATGCAATATTCTTTTATCGTAACCTAAAAAACTAAACTTAAATCGTTCATCCTTTTCGTTCCAGTTGTTAAAATCGCCCGTTAAATAAACAGCATCGGTAGTGCCCGGTGGCAATTGTTCAATAATAAAAACTACTCTTCTTTTTAAACTATAATCTAACCAATTCACTATACGCAAGTCAACGGTATCATTATCCTGACAGCACTCAAACTTTCTATTACTTAACTTTTCTAATCTTGCATTAGCTTCTTCACTATGCCAGCCACCACGGGTAATTTTAAATTCGTGGGCTTCGTTGTCTTTTAGTTTCAGCACATATATGTATTTACCATTGCTTAGTTTTTTAAATACAAAGCGGTCATCTTTATCATTCCAGTTATTAAAATCGCCTGCCAAATATATTCTATCTGTTGGCTCGGTATACTCAGGCACTTTATGAATAATGAATATTATTTTTCTTAAACCATCACTCACTTCCATCCGTTGTGAAAAATTGATGGTTGAAGGTAATGGTGGCGGTGCGGGTTTTTCTGATACGCCCGGTAAGGTTATATCTAAAAAGTTAGCTCTTCTGCGTATAATGTTTTTATAGTTTGGTGCTTTATCAAACCAGTTCACTACTCTTAAATAAGTGGTATCGCGTTTTAATAAATTAACTGTTCTGTTGCTTAATTCCTGAAAGTTGGCATCAGCTTCCTGAAAATCCCAACCGCCACGTGTTACTTTAAACTCATGCGTTCTTCTATCGTTAAAATTCATGGTTAAAACCAACTTGCCACCAGGCAGTTTTGAAAAGGTTAAATTTTTGTCGTAAGGGTTCCAGTTATTAAAGTCACCCACTAAAAACACATCGGCACTTTTAGGTGTATTCTGTGGCACACTTTCTATTATAAAAGTATGTTTGGTTTGTGTTTGTAATGGTAAGTCGAGCCAAGCTTTAATGTTTATTTTTACGGTATCTTTTTTACCAAAATCTATTTGACGTATATTTACTTCTCTACCAAATTCATTGGCTTCAACGGTTTCATTAAAACCTCTGTTTATTTTAAACTCTACTTTATTGGCCAGCTTAAATAGGGTTAAATAGTATTTATTATTTTTAGCTTTTGTAAACTTAAACGACTCGTTAGCCAAGCCCCAGTTGTTAATATTACCCATAAAAAATATAGTGGTATTTTTAGGTGTATTAACCGGCAACGAATCAATTTCTAATACCATACGTGAGCAGTTTACGGGCTCTAAATCGTGCCAGCTAACAATGTTATTTTCTATCTGATCGCTTGAGTCGGCTGTAAGCAGTGTACGGTTTCCAAATTCACCACCACAGCTATCTGTTTCAGTTGTGGTCCAATCGCCACGCGTAAACTTATATTCTATTTTACCAAAGCCCATTGGCAAATCAACCCAATAGGTTTTATCAGCAGCGTTATACTTTAAAATATAATTGGCATCTCCCGGATTCCAATTGTTAAAGTTACCCGCTACAAATATTTGCGAACCTTTTGGTGTATTGGTTGGTACGTTGGTTATAACCAATTTTTTTCGCGTACACGCAGAGAACACCACCAACAGGCAGCTTGCTAAAAATAATATATGCTTTGGTTTATACTGCATGTTTAATTTTTACGAGTCCATCCAGGTTAAAAAATCATCAACCTTAACCCTGCTTACCAATATTTCTTCTGTGGCCTTTGGTTCTACTTCAATTAATAAGCGGCTGTTGAAATACTTATTTACTTTGCGTATACTTTTTATAGAAACAATATAGCTGCGTGTGGCTCTGAAAAATAGTTTAGGGTCAAGCTGATGTTCCAGTTCATCCAATCTGAAATCAACAATACTTTTTTGCCCTTGGCTATTGACTAAATAAATAGTGTTTCGTTCTGCATAAAAATACGCCACATCATCAATGGGTATAAACTTATACTGGTCGCCTATTTTGGTTAAAAACCTCGACTTATATGTTTTAACGGGTTGGAATAAATCTCTTAGTTTATTGGTATCTATGGTTTGGCTGGCAAACGATTCTTTTACTATGTTTAACTTATCGAGTGCTTTTTGCAGTGCTTTTTCTTCAATTGGTTTTAGTAAATAATCTATACTGTTTAATTGGAATGCCTTAATAGCATACTCATCGTATGCGGTAGTAAAAATAATAGGTTTGGTAATTTTCACGTGGTCAAATATTTCAAAACTTAAACCATCGGCCAATTGTATATCGAGAAAAATAATATCAAACTGCTGGCTACTGCTTAACCACTCCACGGCATCCTGTACACTATCAATTTCTTTTACAAATTGTATAGTGCTATCCACGTTGGTAATTAACCGCTTTAACTCGTGGCGTGCAAATGGTTCGTCTTCAATTATTACTGCTCTCATCTTAAATTAATCAATTAGTGGTACTGAAATAACAAATGACTCCTCTGTTTTATTAATCACTATCTTTCTATCGCTCACGTAATCATATCGGTTGCTGATCATTGTCAATCCCAGCCCGCTAGAGTATTCGCGCGTTTCTTTAATTTGTAAATTATTACTTACTGTTAAAGTATCGTTTTCTGTTTTTACAGTAATGTGTAGTGGCCTGTTGCTACTTATTACGTTGTGCTTAATGGCATTTTCCACCAACATTTGCAAAGTAAGTGGGATAATTTTTTTTGTAAGTGCCCTTTCTTCTACCTGTACATCAAAAAACAGCATATCCATAAAACGTACTTGCAATAAATCAGCATAGGTATTAAAAAAACTAAGCTCTTCGCTTAGTAAAATAGTTTCTTTGTTTCTATACTCTAAAATATTGCGGTACACGCCTGAAAGCTTTCTTAAAAAATCGGCTGCTTTATCTTGGTTAATATATATAAGTGAAGAAAGGGTATTTAAATTATTGAATAAAAAATGGGGGTTGATTTGTGTGCGTAACAGTTCTAAGCTAAACTGTGCCTTCTCTTTTTCAAATGCTTCTTTTTCAATTTTCGAACTATTCCATTTCTGTATTAAGTAACTACTGAAATCAAAAATCACAAACAATTCTATCACTAAAACCAAAACCAAAAATTTAATGAAAACATCAAAGAAACCAACGTAGGTATAGTTACCAAAAAAATTATAAATAAGCACTTCGCTAAATTTATCGGAATAAGGATTGCTCGTTACATCTAAAGTTAAACCAATAAAAACATAGCTTAAAACAATGTGCAGTAAAATAATAATGCCCCCGCTTACTGATACTCTTAGTATGGACTCCATGATTAACCTTTTCTTGGGGTTTACATTCCAATCATAATTTTCATTAAGCCAGTCTTTAAACTGGTAGGTAACGGTAAATGCAATAAAAAAAGACGCACTATCTAACAGGAATCTTTTAATTAAATCGTCCAAAAAAAACGGGAAGCCCCTTAAAGATTGGGTTAAAGTAAATATGAGCGTATAAATAATTACGCTTAATTGTATGCGTAATCGCCCTCTCTTATCTACCATGTTACACCTCATTGCACAATTATATCGTTTTTTTATTGCTCAAACTCTATAGCACCATCAAAAGTTTTTTCAATTTGTTTCTCAAATTTCTGGTCACCTTGTACTATCAGTATAGTGTATTTTCCTTTGGGTAGTTCACTGATATCGTATCCTTTGCTTAGTTCCAAAACATTTTTATATGAATCGGAAAATATGGTAATGCCGTTTTTAACTATGCTGATTTTTACTTTTTGGTTATCTGTTTTGCTCAAATCCAAAGTAACCATATTGGCATTGTCATAAGTAACAGAAGCTTTCATAGTTTTGGTGCTGAAAGTTGCAGTATTTTTATTGGTTCCGGACTGTGTGTCGGTTTTAGTCGGGTTAGCAGCCAATACATTTAAGCCGTATATAACCAGGGCGATTGAAATAATTATTGCTTTCATATTGTTTGGTTTTTAAATTTAACGAAACAAAGATGCTTTGAATAATGACTCCTATAAAGTATATAAGTACGAAATTAAGATTTAAGTGTACGAAGTGATTGTTTACGTTATCCAACTGTAACTAGTCTTTGTATAAAATAAAAAGGCGCTTTGAAGCGCCTTTTTATTTTTATTGTATTACTACACTATCTCTAATAATATAATTGGTTTGAAACAATCCCATTGCACCGGGTATGTTTCCTTTTATATTAGCAGGTGGGCCACTAAACATACCTCCATCGTTGTTTACCTGGTTTTGCCAGCCTGTATAAAAATCAAATGATTCTTTGCTTATCGAGAAAAACTCGCATTTTATTTCATCACCTTTTTTATAATCACTTAACAATTCAATACCAGGTATTCTTCCGTTCAATCCGCTGTTTGATGCTACAAATATATCAGTCGGTTGATTTTGTAAAGTATCATTTCTATAAAACCTGAACACATAATACTCATCAAAAGTGGTGTGTACATTGGCATATAATTTACCTACGTATTTACCAGGCTTATCCTCGTTTGGTTCTGCTCTTATACTATCAATAGGTAATGGTGTAACGGGTATTTTGGAAAGCGATTCGTATATTTTTCCATCAACAGTTACCTGTAGCTTATATACTCTGCCATCGTTAATACCCGGAAAACTGTTGGTTTCATATCGGCCATTACCAACAAAAGTTAAGTTAGCAGTATTTCCTTTATCGTCACTGTAAACTACTGTTGCATTGTTTACATAATTACGGCCTCCATTGTTAATGGCTACAGGTTTTGATACTATTACATATTGTGTTTCGCTTCCATTTAACAACCATGCTTCAATTACCACGGGTGGCACTTTTCCGCTGTTTTTATTTACATCGTAATCGGCTGTTATATCTACCGGTTCACCACACGAAGCCATTAAAAAGCTAAGTGACAGTAATGCTATTATTAATTTATTTAT
The DNA here is from genome assembly GCA_040388375.1 of Bacteroidota bacterium. NCBI lineage: Bacteria > Pseudomonadati > Bacteroidota > Bacteroidota bacterium. The sequence goes on from JAZKBU010000001.1 coordinate 464,569, forward strand.
ATTTTTCATCGAACTATTTATTAAAAGGTAATATTATAAGTAACTGAAGGTATTAAAGGGAATAACCACGACATGACTATTTGTTTATCATTGGATGTTTTATCATCATCAATTTTTACGTTTTGGCTATACACTGAAAATGGGTTTTGTCTGTTGTACACATTATAGATGGAGAAGTTCCACATACCTTCCCATTTTCTGCCTTCTTTTTTCTTGCTTTTTAGGTTAGCCGAAATATCTAAACGGTGGAAATCGGGAGTACGTTCGCCATTGCGCTCGCTATAATATACTGCCGAACCGTAATCAAAATAATACTTAGCAGCTGGCAATGTTACCGGGCGACCTGAGCCATAAGTCCAGTTAGCACCAAAACTCCAACGCTCGTTTAATTCATGTGTTACACCTATGTTTATATTGTGTCTTCTGTCCCAAGGAGCATAGTATGCTTTGCCATTGTTTATACCATCAATTTGCAACTCGGTAACTGACCATGTATAACTGATTGAACCTTGCGTTTTACCAACTGATTTTTTAGCATAAAACTCTAATCCGTAACTCCAGCCTTTTCCTCTTAAAATATCGGTTTCAATAGCCGGGTTTAACAACAACTGGGCGTTGTCTTTAAAATCAATGGCATTGTTCATCCATTTATAATAACCCTCTACTGATACTTCTACTTTATCATCAAACAGGTTTTTAAAATAACCTAAGCCTACCTGATCTGCCGATTGCGGGTCTACATAACGTGAGCTTGGTACCCACATGGTAATAGGTAATGGAGCTGTTGAGTTGCTTAACATATGCATATACTGGTATGTGCGGCTATACGATGCTTTGATTGAACTTGTTGTATTTAACATGTAACGCATACCAAAACGTGGTTCTAAACCCATAAAGGTTTTATCTACATCAAAAAAGCCATTGTTTATTGTGTCTGTTATTTCTTTAACATCCTTTTTGGCATTGTTAGCATAGGTATAAATAGTAGCTCCGTTGTTTTGAAAAGCTGATAGCCTAAGTCCGTATTGCAAACTAATACGCGAGGTTGCTTTTTGCTCATTGCTTGCATACAATCCATACTCTAACGAATAATTTTTAGGAACAATTAAATCTTTAAAAATAGAGTTCTTGTCATTGGGTTTTACTTCGCCCGGTTGAAAAGTTCTGCTGCTTATTTGCCCGCCAAATTTTAAATCGTTTTTGTTGTTTAATGCGTAACTAAAATCTTGCTTAATGCTATACTCGGTAATATTAGCCTTCCAGTCAAACCCTTGTACACCGCTGTTTACGCCTAAACCATAATTAAAATCGCTAAAAATACCTGTTGTGTTTGAAAACAAACGGTTGTTAAATACATGGTTCCATCTTACTGTTCCGGTAGCATTACCCCAGTTTAAACCAAAACCGCTTGAGCCAAAAACATCTTTACCAAAATAACCGGCCACAAACAATCTGTCTTTATCGCCCAGTTTAAAATTTATTTTGGCGTTTACATCATAAAAATAAAGTTTGGTACTACTCACATCTTTATCGCTCGAGCCCATTAAAAACAAATCAAAATAGGTTCTTCTGCCTGATATAATATAAGAGCCTACATCTTTTTTAATAGGTCCTTCAAAAGTTGCCTTGGCTGATAGTAAACCAATAGAAGCAGAACCTGCTCTTTTCTTTAAATTTCCATCGCGGCTTCTTATATCAACTACGGATGATAAACGGCCTCCAAATTGTGCCGGAATGGCTCCTTTGTAAACCTCAGCACTTTTAATAGCATCTGCATTAAATACGGAGAAAATTCCTACTAAATGGGATGGATTGTAAACGGGTGCTTCATCTAATAAAATTAAATTCTGGTCTGAACTTCCGCCTCGCACAAAAAACGCACTGGTTCCTTCACCTGCACTTTGAATACCAGGCAATTGTTGAATATTTTTAATTAAATCAACCTCACCAAATAAGGCTGGCGATTTTTTTAACTGCTCCATACTAATGGTATTTGTACTCATTTGTACCGTTTGTATGTTCTGGTCTTTCTTTTTAGAGTTTACCTGAATTTCATTCAATTTTTTTCCAACTACTTCCATGTTTATATTCTTGGTAGTATTTGACTGTAAATCAACCTCCAAATCATATAATTGATAACCTAAATATTTAAAACTAAATACATGTTTACCTTTGGTAGTAGTAATGGAATAAAATCCGTAAGCGTTGGTGCTTACTGCTACATTACTTGCTTTTTCATAAACGGTTACACCTATTAAATCCTCTCCTGTTTTTGAGTCTTTAACGTAACCGCTAATACTTACTTTGTCTGCATTATTATCGGCTAACAGTGCTTTAAAACTGAATAGTTGTAATAGGATAATAAAATAAATTGTTTTTTTCTGTTTCATACTTTTTTCGGCCCGCAAATTTGTTCAATCATTACCACTCGAACAGCATTATTAATGATGAACTTTAAAATTTAGCTGTTTAACTTTAAAATTTTCATGCTGAACGGTATTAAAGACTTATTAAATCGGGGTAGGTTTACTGCTTTTTACTTCGTTACTTAATTTTACTGTTTTCCTTTGTGTAATCTTTGATTAGGTGATTTTGTGCTGTTCATTCGATTTTTACTTTACGCGATAAATTAAAAATGAATTAATAAACGTTGTCGTCTCCATTTTATTTTATTGTAAAATTCAACGCAGCAAAAATGTGGTGATTGCACAAGTCAATCGCCCCAACTTATAAGTTGAACCCTTTTTTCAATAAATATAAATTTTTGTTTTTCAGCTGTTTATTACAACGCCATAAGATTTACAACTACTCACTTAAGGTAATATGGTTTTGTTTTAAATAATGTGTTGGGGTAATGCCCATCACTTTTTTGAAGTTTCTATTAAATGAGGTTTTTGAATTAAAACCACATTCTAAGGCTATTGACAGGAGTGTGAACTTTTTATTTTTTTCGAGTAAAGCCTGTTTTTTAAATTCATCAATTCTTAGATCATTGATAAAGTCGTAAAAGTTTTTATTTTCATACGAATTGATGACCTGTGATAAAATATTGGAATGCACATTTAAATGAATAGCCAGTGTTGTAAGTGTCAATTCAGCATCTTTATACAGTTCTTCATCATGCATTAGTTGTGTTAGTTTTTTATGAATTGCCATTGCTGTTTCTTCGTCCAACGATGATTTTCTATACTTTACATTCTCTGTTTCTTGGCTTGGCTCTTCTGGTAATGTATCTAATGTCATTGCTAATGCCAATGGGGCTTTTTCTTTCTTTTCGGATGAGGTGAGCCTATTGTTAAATATACCAACTTGTTTTATACCAAAATACCCCAATAGTATAACATACACAACTGTTGCATTAAATATTACTGGGTCACTGTCAATAAGCACTACAATTAACCATATAACACCTAATCCCATGATTAAATACCTTAGCCAATCTAATTTTATTTTTTCGGTGTAGGAGAATTCTTGTAATAAGTGTTTTTTATGGGTATTTAGTTTTAAAAAGGCAAGTATCACATACACTACTCCAGAAATCATAATTGCTATAGTCTGAATTTTCATTTGCAATTCAAATCCTGCTCCTTGATTTAAGAACACATCAATTTTAGCCAGATTGGACATTAGAAAAAAATGGATAAAGAAAATATGGCTTAATAAATAAGGAATAAAATGGAGTAAATCTGTTTTATAATGAAAACGATTACTGATGAGGGTACTTGTATACAAGTATAAAAATGGGCCATGCACAAGTGGTAAAGGGAAATTAAAGCCTAGCAAGTATGGGTAATTGTATAGTGCTTTTGTTAAAAACGCATAATAAAAAGCTAAATGAATGCCAATAAATAGCAACCAAATAGCCAATATAATATCGGCTTTTGACTTATTCCTTTTGGTTAAAAGAATGATTGATAAAAAGAAAGTAATGGTTAAACCTACTATATAAAACATGCAATTACTATTGATAAATAAAAGTTTCAAATATGCCATTATAAACATTAATACGCCCAAATAAATGCTAAACTTATTTCTGTAAAGCAAAAAGAGCTGTTTCAAAACAAATTTGAAACAGCTCTTTATTATAACTAATGATTATTTAACTTAAACTATGCTAACTTAGCTTTTAAGTTAGTATCAATCGCATCTAAAAAGTCTTGTGTATTTAAATAATGCTCTCCTAAAGTAACTTTATTACCATGAATACACACGGCTAAGTCTTTGGTCATTTTACCGCTCTCAACCGTTTCAATACAAACAGCTTCTAAAGCAGCGCAAAAGTTAATTAACTCCTGATTATTGTCTAACTTACCTCTAAACTCTAATCCACGGGTCCATGCAAAAATACTTGCAATTGGGTTGGTGCTAGTTGGTTTACCTTCCTGGTGGTCGCGGTAATGGCGGGTAACTGTTCCATGAGCAGCTTCTGCTTCCATTGTTTTGCCATCAGGTGTAACTAAAGTTGAAGTCATTAAACCTAATGAACCAAAACCTTGTGCTACTGTGTCTGATTGCACATCGCCATCGTAGTTTTTACATGCCCAAACAAAGTTTCCGTTCCATTTTAAAGCTGAGGCTACCATGTCGTCAATTAAACGATGTTCGTAAACAATACCTGCTGCTGCAAATTTTGCTTTGTAATCTGCCTGATAAATTTCTTCGAAAATATCTTTAAATCTACCATCGTACTTTTTCAAAATAGTATTTTTGGTTGATAGGTATAAAGGCCATTTTTTGCTTAATGCTTGGTTAAAGCATGAATGTGCAAAACCACGGATACTCTCATCGGTATTATACATAGCCAAAGCTACGCCATCGCTTTTAAAGTTAAATACTTCAAAGCTTTGTACTTCGCCACCTTCTTCGGGTGTAAAAGTTATGGTTAGTTTACCTTTTCCTTTGGTTACAAAATCTGTTGCGCGGTACTGGTCACCGAATGCATGGCGGCCAATACAAATAGGTGCAGTCCAGTTAGGTACTAAACGAGGTACGTTTTTACAAACAATTGGTTCGCGAAATACGGTTCCGTCTAATATATTTCTAATAGTTCCGTTAGGGCTTTTCCACATTTGTTTTAAGTTAAACTCTTTTACACGCGCTTCGTCAGGTGTAATAGTAGCACACTTAATACCAACTCCGTATTTTTTAATGGCTTCTGCAGCATCAATAGTTACCTGGTCATTGGTTTCATCTCTATATTCCATTCCTAAATCGTAGTATTTAATATCTAAATCTAGGTACGGTAAAATCAATTTATCTTTGATAAATTTCCATATAATACGGGTCATTTCATCGCCATCTAACTCTACAACAGGATTGGCTACTTTTATTTTTGTCATATATTTTAAATTAATTTTCTGAATGATTGTTGGCGAAAATAATCAGTTTTAGTTAGCATACCAATTGTAGGGGTACAACTTTTATCATATTAGTTAAAACTTAAATGGCGCAAAATGAGGTGTTCCATGTCCATCGATATTCTCTTCCATTCTATCCATCATGAATCTATTTTATTGAGAAATATCTATTAATTAACCCTACAAAACATTTCATAATGTGTAAATTCGCAGCCAAATTTTTAACAACCGAGTATATAAATGAGTAATAATCCTATTAAAGTATCTGTTGCAAAAGGTGATGGTATCGGTCCTGAAATAATGGACGCTGTATTAAATATTTTTGAGGCAGCACAAGTTCCCCTTCAATATGAATTTATTGATATGGGCAAAAGCTTTTATGACAAGGGCTTTAGCACAGGAATGACCCCTGAAGCTAAAGAGAGTGTAGAAACCAACGGCTTGCTTTTTAAAGGGCCAATGGAAACGCCTAAAGGAAAAGGAGTAAAAAGTATAAACGTAACGGCCCGTAAAACCTGGAGCACTTTTGCTAACAGACGTCATTTTAAATCATTGAATGGTGTTGGAACTGTTTTCTCGCAAGCGGGTATTCCAATAGATATTACTATTGTTCGTGAAAATATTGAAGGTACTTATGGTGGTATAGAGCATATGCTTACACAAGATGTAGCTTTATGCCGCAGGTTTATTACCCGCCCGGGCAGCATTCAGGTACACCGTTTTGCTTTTGAAATGGCACGCAAGGAAGGCTTTAAAAAAGTTACCTGTGCACACAAAGCCAATATTATGAAGTTAACCGATGGTTTGTTTTTAGAAACTTTTTATGAAGTGGCTAAAGATTACCCGGAAATTGAAGCAAACGATGTAATTGTTGATGATTTGGCTATGAAACTGGTAGCTAAACCACAAACCTTTGAGGTGGTGGTATTAACCAACCTGCAAGGCGATATTATGAGCGATTTATGTGCAGGATTGGTAGGAGGTTTAGGCTTTGCCCCTTCAGCTAATATTGGCGAAAACATTTCTATTTTTGAAGCGGTACATGGTACTGCTCCTGATATTACCGGTAAAAACATTGCTAATCCAACTGCATTATTGTTAAGCGGATTAATGATGTTACGTTTTTTAGGTTTAATGGAATATGCTACTAAAATAGAAAATGCATTATTGGTTACGCTTGAAAACGGCTCGCATACGGGTGACTTTGGTGACAAATCAACGCCTGCTTTAAACACTACTGAATTTGCTCAAACCATTATTAATAATTTTGGTAAAGAGCCTAAAGAAGGGAAAGCAAGAGAAAGTAATATTAAATCAACTTTCCATTTACCAACACGCCCTGCTACACAAAAAGTAATGGTTAGCCCAAAAGCAGCTACTACGGAAACGGTAGTAGGTGTTGATTTATTTTTTGAAAGTGAACAAACTGCCGACTTGTTGGCTCCTGTTATTCAAAAACATTTACAAAGTGGCTTAAAACTAATTATGATTTCGAACCGCGGTACGCAAGTATGGCCAACAGGAAGTGTATTTACCGAGTGTGTTGACCAATACCGTGCTAGGATTGAAGCCGTAGATGGTTACCAAACCAATTTAGGCGAAATGCTTGAAATGGGCAGAAAAGTAAGCGATGATTTATTTGTATCATCAATAGAAATATTAAGAAAATTTGGCGAAAAAGCCGGATACTCACTGGCACAGGGTCAGTAATAAAACAAAAAAGGGTTTGCGTTAAACGTAAACCCTTTTTTGTTTATCAGCATTCAGTTTTACTTCATACTTTGTACCGTTTGCTCCAATACCTTTTTAAATTCCGCAGGGGCTAAATAACCTGCGGTTATTTGTATTTGTTTTTTATTGGGATGAATAAAGTAAGTGGTTGGAAAGCCTGTTGACTTGCCTTGCGTCAATTGGGTATATAATTCTCTTCCTGTTAGCTTTTGTCCTTCCAATTCATACTCCATATCGGTAAGCTCAGGGTTAAACTTAATAATAACAAAATCCTTATTGAGTAAGTTTATTACTTCTCCATCGGTATAGGTATCTCTATCCATTTTTTTACACCAGCCACACCAGTCGGTATAGGCATCTACCAATATTATTTTGTTTTGTTTTTTGGCCAACGGATAACCTGTATTCCAATCTAGCCATTTTAATTCTTTGGTGCTTTTGTTGATAGTGAATGAGGCAAATAAGCCTATGCAAACAGTAAAAAGCAGTGTTGTTCTTAATATTTTCATACTCGTATAATTTTTAATTCATAAAAAATCGCTGAACCTGTAAAGCGATTAGGTCTGTATCAATTTTGTTAAATTCATGTGGCGCATTTGGCATCACTAATAACTCGGCCGTTGGAATTCTCTTATATACATCCAGCGTATCATTTAAGCTGGCTGTTTTATCCCTGTCGCCAATGGCTAATAAAACATGTTTGCTTATTTTAGTAAAATCTTCATCGGTTAATAGTTGCCCATTCGCCAAATCCATCATCATATCGCTGGTACTTTTTAATAGATTTTTCCATAAGTTTATACCGTGCGTAAGCATTAAATTATTGGCAAATGCCGGAACCTTTTCTGCTATTTTATCTGCATTAAGCATTTCCGATTCTTTAACAGCCGAAGCCAAGTCCCATTTCAACTTTACACTACAAGTAAAAATTTTCTCTACGCGCTCCGGGTATTTTAAAGCAAACATTAAAGCAGCGTAACCGCCCATACTGTATCCAAACAAATTTATTTTTTCAATTTTATTGCTGTCTAAAAACTTCAAAATATCGTCAACAAAAACAGTAAAATTTAAACCACTAATAGGTAACATCTGTCCGCCATGTCCACTAAAATTAAGTGCATAGGTTTTATACTGACCTTCCATTTTAGCCCTTAATGTATCAAATTGATTGGATGATGCTAATGCCCCATGGAGAAATAATATTGAGTTCATAGATATAGTTTATTGCAATGTTAATAATATTTAAAACAGAATATATTATTTTTAAACCCATCTTTTGTTAAAAAAATGAAAAAATAAGTTTAATTATTGATAGCTTTTTATATTTTTGACATCCAACAATCATGATAAACAGAATTAAAATTAAAACAATACGCAGCTTGCTTGCGTTTTTTTTAGTAGTTGTAGCACAGTATTCTTTTGCCCAAGTGCAGGATCCAACTTCACCTGGTTATGACTATGGCTCTACAGATTCTACTACTCAAACTCCGGAAAGTACAACAGACTCATCTGCTCAAACCGGAGCTAAACCATATGAAAGAATTGTATTAGAAATAGACTCTAACACAAATCTTATTACATACGGAGCCGTAGTTGAACAAGAAGAAAGCGGAAGTGATTCCTTATATACACGAGCCAAAAAATTTGCAGAAAAAGTATTTGGCAAGGATAAATCTATTTTTGAAGTGCAAAAAAACGGACAAAAATTGGTAATGAATGCTTCTATTCCTGCCTATTCTTATGCCAATAAATTTAATAAAAGATTAATTGGAAAGTATGAGTTTAAAATGACCGTTCTGGTAAAAGAAGGTCGTTATAAATACACTATTACTAATCTAGTACACCAAGGCAATCAACCTAATATTGGTAAACCATTTAGAAATTATTTCGAATACTATTATAACTCTACTATCAACGTAAAAATGTACGATACCATTTTACGCTACGCTGATAGAGAAATCAAAGAAACAATGGTTCGTTTTCAAACATCCATGAAAGAGCCTAAGTTAATTGATGAAGACGAATGGTAAACATTTAAAAATAAATAAGGCTATTGAAATTTCAATAGCCTTATTTATTACTACACTAAATAAACGTAAATAATAAATTCAAGTTTTATTCTTATGTCAATAATACTAACACCTGAGGTTACTTTAGCGGCATTACAAAAGCGTAATGCCAATACCATGAGCGAATGGCTCGGAATTGAATTTATAGAACTTACAGCAGATTACTTAATAGCTAAAATGCCTGTTGACCATAGAACAATACAACCTTTGGGTGTTGTAAACGGTGGTGCTTTTTGTGCCTTATCAGAAACAGTGGGTAGCATGGCTGCCAATTTGTGTATTGACAGGGAAAAATATGTAGCGGTAGGCTTGGATATTAATGCCAACCATGTGCGTTCAGCCCATAAAGGATGGGTGTATGGCAAAGCCACACCTATACATATTGGCCGCAGCACTCATGTTTGGGAAATAAAAATTACCAATGATGAAGGCAAATTATGTTGCATTAGCCGATTAACCATGAGTGTAATTGACCTTAAAAGCAATTAATGAAACAACACAAAGCAACTGTATTTTATAAGTTACCGGGCCAGAATCCAATAGTAAAAAAATCGGCTTCGGTAATGGATGAATTAGTGGAGGTTGATTTTAATGCAGACAATACCTTTTATTTTTCTCCTTATAATAAGGGCTCAAAAGCTTACCAATTCAACTTAGAAAAAGACATTAAGCTTTTTGAAGTAATGGCCTTTAGCCAGTATCATCAAGCTCATTACGATAACCAGTCTGATTTTATACATAAAGTACAGGTAGCTGTTGATACCATGAAAAATAACAACAGTATGAGTAAAGTGGTATTGGCAAGATGCAGCAAAATAAATATTGATGATAGCTTTAACGTCAATGCTTACTTTTTAAACTTATGTACTACCTACCCTAATGCTTTTGTATATGCAGTTTCAAGTAGTGTTACGGGTACATGGATAGCAGCTACTCCTGAATTGTTAATGGGTATAGACAACCAAACGGTTAAAACAACTGCTTTAGCCGGCACAAGGCTCAGTAGCAACGACCAATTAAGTTGGGGAGAAAAAGAAATAACCGAACATTATAAAGTTGAATATTACATTGAACAGCTTTTAGCTAAATATCCTTTTAAACAAGTCAGTAAACAAGGCCCCGTAACTATTAATGCAGGTCATTTGGAACATATTTTTTCTGCTTACCTTTTTCAAAACGATCCACAATATATCTCACAGTTCTTATCTGACCTTAACCCAACTCCTGCCGTTGGTGGTTTACCAAAAGAAACTGCTCTTTCATTTATCAATGAACAAGAAAACTTAGCAAGAAAATTTTATACCGGCTTTGCGGGTGTAAGCAATAATAATCAACTACAGTTATTTGTAAATTTACGCTGTATGGAATTGTTTAAAAAATTTGCTGTGCTATATGCAGGTGGTGGTATTACTGCCGATTCTAATGCAGCTCAAGAATGGATAGAAACGGAAAATAAATTAGCCATACTTGCCAAATTTATTGCCTAAGCTTTTATCACCCTATTTACTACAACAAAAAAGCCAACTCAAATGAGTTGGCTTTTTTGTTTCTTACTAATGTTTTATTAATTCATTAGTTAAACGAACGTAATTCTTATTTGTTAATAACAAACGATTTGCTGTAAGTACCTTTTTCAGTAACAATTCTCATAAAGTACAATCCATTGCTTTGGCTACTCATGTCTAAACTTGTTTTGTCTTGAACAAAAGTGTTACCTTCTGTTTTTTGTACCAACTGTCCTGTTACTGTGTATACTTCTATACCTTGTATGGCTATGTTGTTTTTCATCTCCACATATACCATTCCTTTACTTGGTGATGGATACATGTTAAAGTAAGTCTCAAATACATTTTCGTATAAACCGGTGTTACATACTTGTTCTGATACGCTAACTTGACGAATAACAGTTACTGAGCGATTACCAGAAGGGTCTGTTACTACATAACTTATTGGATATACTCCCGGTACATCATTTTGTAAAGCTGATAAATCTCTGATTACATTGTTAGCTAAACCACTGTAGTATCTATCTTCTACTGTAAAGCCAGGCTCAACAAAATCACAGAAACGTAACATATTGGTAGGGTTAGTTCCCAATAGTTTAATAACAGGTAAGCTGTGTTTCACCACACTTACATTTCTGGTTACACTGTCTTTATTACCCACACAGTCTGTTACCACATAAGTTACCATAAAGGTTCCTAATGAATCGGTACGTAAGTTGCTTGGTGTAACTACCGTTACCAATGTGTTTATATGGCAATAGTTATCGCTCACACTCACACCAGGGTCATTAAATACTTCGTATACTTCTACCTCTTCTGTTTGGTTACCATTTAAGCTGATGCCCGGTTTAATATAATCACTCACCTCTACCGATGCTGTGAAAGTCACCGCTGCATTGCCTGATGAATCCGTTACATTATATACCACAAAGTACTGGCCTATATTGTTAGGGTTCACACCACTGTTAAAGGTTACACTTAAACTCTTATCATAATTATCTGTTGCAGTAATAATGTTCAATGGGTTGAATACAGAGTTAATCTGGTGTTTGTATACCAAACCTGCATATTTTTTGGTAATAACAGGAGCTGTCCTGTCTCTTACCTCAATAGTTCTGGTCATGGTTTTATTAAAGTTAAATGCATCTGTAATGCTATAAGTCATCGTATAATTACCTACTTTGGTTTTATTTAAATCGGTAGTTATAATTACATTGTTTCTTACATCATTACCCGTATTGTCTAAAGCAATAAAACCAGGTTCTATATAATCTGTGTTTACCTCTAAAGTTACTACTGTTGGTGGTGTTAATATTAAGATAGGTCCTGTATTGTTTAACTCAACAATGACAGTACGAACCAAGGTGTCTGATACATTACCTGAGTAATCTTTTACAAAGTATTTAACCGTGTACACCCCTAAATTGCTGGTGTCAACAGTAGAGATTGTTTCTACTCTGCCTGATACATTACCTTCTATATTATCCATAGCTAATACCCATGGGTCATTGAAGGTTTTGTTAATCTCAGTACGTAGGATATTAGTGCCATTTAAAACAATACTTGGTTTTACATTGTCTTTGTTGATAGCTACATTAAAGTCTTTAAACATACCTATTACCGAATACACTGAATTAAACTGGGTAGAGTTGGCTAAATCTGTTCCTACACGCATACGGGTAGTTCCATAGCCTTGGGTGGCTGGTATAATAATGGTATCTGTTAACTGAGCATCACCATTATTTATTTTGTTTAATATTAACTCATTGTTTTCAAAGCTGGCATTAAAGTTTAAATCTATCCATACTTTGTAATCCATATTGGTGCCTGCATTTGGTCTGTTTACAACAATAGCATATTTACCACCTCTGTTCACATTAGCCAACTGGGTTTTGGTATTGATGTATTGGTAAGTTGGTGAGGTTGGGTTTGTAAAACTTGAATCAACACTACTCAATCTTACTCTTGTAATACCCATGGTAGCATCAGCTACACTTGAGAATACGGTTCCTGCTCCCGGTGTTTGGTATGCATTTATTTGTATAAAAGCTGTTTTGGTTACTGAATCTATACCAAAATTATTGGTGGTAACCAAACGGATGGTATAAGCCACAGGGCTTGTTAAACGTACTTGTGGACTTTGACTTGTAGCACTGGTTCCATTAATAAATTGTACTGCATTAGGACTGAATACCCATTTCCATTGGGTTACACCATAAATTGACTGGTCTAATAAACGGAAGGTATCTGTGTTGAATCCTAAAAACTTATCAGCCGTAAAACGGGCTATTGGTGCTCTGTTAATGGGTAAGAAAGTAACTGTTTTTCTGATGGTATCTGAACCTACACAGTTATAAGCTACCATGCTTATCACACGAGATAAAGGGGTAGTTATCAAAAAGGTTCTGGTTGGGTTAGCTGAAGTGGAATCAAACAATCCATTACCATCTGTATCCCATGAATATTGCATCAAAGTACCTGTTGAAGTATTTACATAACTTACCGGTTGGTTTGAATAGAAGGTATCAGGAATATTAAAGTTTGCTGTTGGTTTGCCATAAGTAGCAGCTTTGGCCTCCCAACGGAAAGCAAAAGTAGCTGAATCATAGCCTGATGGAATACTTGCACTACCCGGTTTGTATTTAAAGCTTAAGCTGCTTCCACCACGGATAACAGATTGAGCTGCTGTTAAAGGTAATTGGCCGGTAGTACTGGCTCCTAACGCTCTTATACGTGGTGCACTGGTATTCGGACCATTGAATATTTCTATACTATCACCAGGTAACATTTTTATTCTTTCTACATATAAAATAACAGAATCTGCACAAGGTGCAATGGTAAAACCTGGACAACTTGGTGACCATAAACTTCTGGCATAACTGGTATAAGGACCTGATACACCATATAAGAATCCTACCTGCTCACTGCTTTGGTAAGAAGTTCCTGCACACATATTAATACCGGTAAACACTTGTATATAACCCGGTTTACAGATGGAATCGGTTCCTCTGTCATTCCAAACCCTTAAACATACCCTGAAAGTACCGGGGTCAAAAGCGGCTATACGTGGGTTACTAACAGTATTACTCGGATTAAAATAGTTAGGGAATGCATTGGGGTCGGTAGCACAGGTAGCACAAGGTGGATCAAAGCTCCATTCCCACTGGTTAGGACCATTGGTTGATAAATCAATCAATGGTGCTTCTTCACTAAAACCAAGCTTACGTTTAAAACTGATAAAATCGGCTCGGGGTTTTTGGCTTGGGGTGTCTACATAAATAAATTTAACAATAGAATCTAATAAGGAATCGCGTTTAGCATTGTTTACAGCCAATAATTTTACACGTTTTAAACCCGGTGAGGTAAAAGTATAAGTAAAGTGGTTGCTGTATTTAGCTGTATCAATATAACCTGCATAAATACCCGCTGTAGTACGGTTGTAACCGGGGTATAATGGGTTTTCATCAGGTAAATTCCAGAACACACGGCTTTGGAAACTTGAAGTGTTTAATAAAGTTTGTGGGCTGTTTATCCAAACGGTATCAGGTGTGTAAAAATTAGCAATAGGAGGTAGTAATGAGCTAGAGCCGCCTGCAATAAATGTAATACCTCCATGTAAACCACGGGGATAATTAACAGGAGTTGCCGGAGGAATACCCCCCCCCCAACTTATATTATCACCAGTTAAGATATCTACTCCTCCACCTGAAAAAACATTAACACTACCGGCTGTTAGAGTCATATAACTAACAGTAGTACCTCCAACACACATACCATATGTTGAATTTGCAGGTATAACAATTGTCAACGTATTACCTGAAATAGCAGTTACTACTCCTGTAGTAGAAAGCGTACCCGTAAATGCAGAAACCCATCCATTTTGTCCAGCACCAACAGTTCCTTGATTCCAAGTAGCCCCTGCTGACATAATAGGGGTTGGGTTATAAAGTATTTCAATGGCATTGGCAGCATTAGCACCCAAAAAACAATTAACTTCTGTAATAATTATTGGAAAGTTATTGTTGTTGCGCACATTAAATGTAATCATTGATGCTCCATTATTTTGCGTATGTGTAGTATTAATGGTTGTTTGTGCACTTACTTGAGTAGATACACAAAACAACATAACCGAAATAAGGCTAAATAAAAGTTTAAGCCGTGCATTAATGTAAAGTTTATTCATAATCATTTGTTCGTTTTAAATGTAATACGTATTACAACTTTGAAAAGTTTGTAGTTTTCGAATTTAAATTATTTTTTTTATATGTTCATTATAATGTATCTTAATATCTCCTTAAATGTAACATTTATTACTGATAAACAGGTAATAACACATAAAACCAGAAAACAAATTGGCCGTTTTTTTACACCCTATTTACAACAAAAAAGCCAACTCAAATGAGTTGGCTTTTTTGTTTCTTACTAATTGTTTTATTGATTCGCTAGTTAAACGAACGTAATTCTTATTTGTTAATAACAAATGATTTACTGTAAGTACCTTTTTCAGTAACAATTCTCATAAAGTATAAACCATTGCTTTGGCTACTCATGTCTAAACTTGTTTTGTCTTGAACAAAAGTGTTACCTTCTGTTTTTTGTACCAACTGTCCTGTTACTGTGTATACTTCTATACCTTGTATGGCTATGTTGTTTTTCATCTCCACATATACCATTCCTTTACTTGGTGATGGATACATGTTAAAGTAAGTCTCAAATACATTTTCGTATAAACCGGTGTTACATACTTGTTCTGATACGCTAACTTGACGAATAACAGTTACTGAGCGATTACCAGAAGGGTCTGTTACTACATAACTTATTGGATATACTCCCGGTACATCATTTTGTAAAGCTGATAAATCTCTGATTACATTGTTAGCTAAACCACTGTAGTATCTATCTTCTACTGTAAAGCCAGGCTCAACAAAATCACAGAAACGTAACATATTGGTAGGGTTAGTTCCCAATAGTTTAATAACAGGTAAGCTGTGTTTCACCACACTTACATTTCTGGTTACACTGTCTTTATTACCCACACAGTCTGTTACCACATAAGTTACCATAAAGGTTCCTAATGAATCGGTACGTAAGTTGCTTGGTGTAACTACCGTTACCAATGTGTTTATATGGCAATAGTTATCGCTCACACTCACACCAGGGTCATTAAATACTTCGTATACTTCTACCTCTTCTGTTTGGTTACCATTTAAGCTGATGCCCGGTTTAATATAATCACTCACCTCTACCGATGCTGTGAAAGTCACCGCTGCATTGCCTGATGAATCCGTTACATTATATACCACAAAGTACTGGCCTATATTGTTAGGGTTCACACCACTGTTAAAGGTTACACTTAAACTCTTATCATAATTATCTGTTGCAGTAATAATGTTCAATGGGTTGAATACAGAGTTAATCTGGTGTTTGTATACCAAACCTGCATATTTTTTGGTAATAACAGGAGCTGTCCTGTCTCTTACCTCAATAGTTCTGGTCATGGTTTTATTAAAGTTAAATGCATCTGTAATGCTATAAGTCATCGTATAATTACCTACTTTGGTTTTATTTAAATCGGTAGTTATAATTACATTGTTTCTTACATCATTACCCGTATTGTCTAAAGCAATAAAACCAGGTTCTATATAATCTGTGTTTACCTCTAAAGTTACTACTGTTGGTGGTGTTAATATTAAGATAGGTCCTGTATTGTTTAACTCAACAATGACAGTACGAACCAAGGTGTCTGATACATTACCTGAGTAATCTTTTACAAAGTATTTAACCGTGTACACCCCTAAATTGCTGGTGTCAACAGTAGAAATTGTTTCTACTCTGCCTGATACGTTACCTTCTATATTATCCATAGCTAATACCCAAGGGTCATTGAAAGTTTTATGGATTTCAGTGCGTAGGATATTAGTGCCATTTAAAGCAATACTTGGTTTTACATTGTCTTTATTGATAGCTACATTAAAGTCTTTAAACATACCTATTACCGAGTACACTGAATTAAACT
>JAZKBU010000002.1 GCA_040388375.1 Bacteroidota bacterium
AACCCAGGACCCCTACATTAAAAGTGTAATGCTCTACCAGCTGAGCTACGGAATCGTTTTGTTTGCCTTAGAGAAACAAGTGTCGGTTTTACCTAACAATTATTCCTTTTTAGCGGGTGCAAATATAGGTTTATTCTTATTCGATGCAACATATTTCTAAAATATTTTTCTGTTATTTTTTCACACGTAGCCCGTTTTTTTTCTATTCACTTAATTCTAGCCATTTTAACTCTTTTTCATCTATGGCATTATTGACTTCTATCAGTTCTTTGCCCCACTGTGCAATTGAGTCCGATTGATTGCTTGGCGCACTCAGCTTCGTTTCCAACTCGGTTTTTAACTGGTGCAAGTTTTTCAAATCGGTATCTAATTGTTCAAACTCTTTTTGTTCCTTAAAGCTTAATTTGCGTTTGGCAGGTTCTGTTTTTTGTACAGGCACAGATACTGTTTCTTGTTTGCTATTGGCTCTATTAGCCTCTTGCTTAGCTTCATAAATAGCAGCTTGTTTTTCTTCCTGCTCATTTAAATACTCTTGGTAGTTACCATTAAACGACCTTATTTCTCCATCGCCTTCAAACACAAACAAGCTGTCAACAATGGTATCCATAAAATACCTGTCATGCGTTACCACCATTATACAGCCTCCGTACTCTTCCAAAAACTCTTCTAATACATTTAAGGTTTCTATATCTAAATCATTGGTAGGCTCATCCAACACCAAAAAGTTAGGCTTACTCATTAATATAGTCAATAAATATAACCTGCGTTTTTCACCTCCGCTTAAAGCACTTACATAATTATGTTGTTTTTTAGGGTCGAATAAAAAGCGTGTTAACAATGTTTTAGCCGTTAACTTCTCGCCTTTGGTCATTTCTACATACTCGGCTATATCGGTTATTACTTCAATTACACGCTTGTCTTCTTTTAACTGCATGCCTGACTGGCTGTAATAACCAACCTTAACGGTATCGCCTAAACTAATTTTACCACCATCGGGTTTCTCTGTACCCAATAACATATTTAAAAAAGTAGTTTTCCCAACTCCATTTTTACCAATAATACCAATACGTTCGCCCGGTTTAAAAATATAAGTAAAGTTTTTGCAAATACACAATGAACCAAAGCTTTTTTCGAGCTGCTGTACTTCTAATATTTTAGAGCCCAAACGCTCCATTTTCATTTTTATTTCTACCTTACTATCATCACGCTTAAACGAAGCTTTTTCCGCTATTTCGTGAAAAGCCTCTATCCTGCTTTTTGATTTAGTAGTTCTGGCTTTGGGTTGCTTACGCATCCACTCCAACTCCTTGCGCATGTGTTTTCTGGCTGCTGCAGCCTCCTTATCTTGGTACTCTTCTCTTTGCGCTTTCTTTTCTAAAAAGTAAGCATAGTTACCTCTGTGGGTATATAACTTACCTTCAGCTAATTCTATTATTTCATTACATACTTTATCCAAAAAGTACCTGTCATGGCTTACGAGTAATAAAGTAATGTCATTTACCGTTAAATGCGTTTCCAGCCATTCTATCATTTGTATATCCAAATGATTGGTAGGTTCATCCAAAATAATAAAATCGGGTTGCTGAACCAATACACGGGCTATAGCCAAACGTTTTTTCTGACCACCGCTTAAACTATTAATGGTACTGTGTAAGTTATTGTGTAAATTAAGTTGTTGTAAAATGGTTTTAATTTTGGTTTCAATATCCCAGGCATTTAAATTATCCATGGCCTCCATGGCATATTGCAATTCGTTTTGCAATTGCACATTGGCATGGTCCTTATCCAAGCGTTCCAACACATCATCGTAAGTAGCTACGCATTGCAATAATTCATTGTCCGATTTATAAATAGCCGTCCAAACATCGTCCGTATCATAAAACTGTGGCTCCTGCTCTATATAAGCCCAACGTATATTTTTATCAATAATTACTTGTCCTTCGTCAGCGCTATCGCGCCCACTTAATATATTGAGTAAACTGGTTTTACCTGAGCCATTTTTGGCAATTAATGCAACCCGTTGTCCTTTTGTTACTGTAAGTGTTAAGTTATTGAATAAATGTCTTTCCCCATAATGTTTAGCGAGGTTTTCGGCACGTAAATAATTCATGGCGCAAGTTTAAGCTAATTTGCTAAGCTTAAATAACAATAAGTTTAACATTTAAATCAGTAACCTAAACCTGTAAAATTATGACTTAGTTAACAAGCAGTACTTTATAGCTAACAATCAAACAATTAAAACAATATAGCTATTTAACATTATTTATTATTTACCATATAACCAACCATTTGCCATAATAATCGTTATAGCTACTAAGACAAACTGCTTATGAAAAAAACCTCTTTACTAATTAAACTAATTATTGTTTTATTGCTTTCATCTGTTACGGTAGATGTATTTACCAATGCCACTAATCCACCTGCCGGTACTACCGGAGGTCCTTCGGAAGGAAGTTGTTCCACTTGCCACGGTAGCGGTAATATTACCTTAGGAGCCAACTGGTCGGCCATTACTTTAACAGGTATTATTGGTCCGGGATACATTGCAGGGAGTACTTATATTATAACGGTGGCGGGCAATGCTGCGGCTACCACTAAAAACGGGTTTGAAGTAACTGTTTTAAACAACTTAAACAATACAGCAGGTACCTTGGCCTCTGGAACGGGTAGTGGATTAATAACCAGTGGAGGAAGAACTTATGTACGACAAACGTCAGCATCGCAAAGCTCATGGAGCTTTACATGGACAGCTCCAAACCCTGCAGTAGGTGCTGTTACTTTCTATTTAGCTTATAATGCCACCAACAACAACAGCAGTGCCGATATTGGCGATAATGTTTATATAAAAGCATTTACGTTTACCGAAGCCAGCTCAAATTTACCAACGGCTGTTATCACCCCCTCTGCTACCACCATTTGTTTAGGCGATACTTTATTTTTAAGTGGCAGCGGACAAAATAATCCAACTACTTATAACTGGCAGTTTTTAGGTAATACACCTAATGCAGCCACCGGTAAAAATGTTTTTGTGGTTTATACCAGTACAGGTATTAAAACAGTACGCCTTACTACCTCCAACAACGATGGAAGCTCCTCGCCTACCAACCAGAATATTACGGTGGTGGCAAAACCTACTTCAACTATAACTGCCAGTAATAATGCCATTGTTTGCGATAACGATTCCGTTACCTTAACAGGGCCAACGGGAAGTGGGTTAACTTATTTATGGACACCCGGCAATTTTACCACTCCAAGCATTAAAGCAGGTAACGCAGGTGTTTACACACTGAAAGTTACCAATACAAGCAACAATTGTTTTAGCACCTCCACCAAAACAACTACCAAGCAAGCCAAACCACAAAGCACTTTAATTAATAATAAAGATTCTGTTTGCACTGGCGATACCATTTTATTTGATTTAACAGGCAGTGGATTTTCAGCCATTTACCATATAAACAACATAGCTCAGCCAAATACGGGTAATGGCTATCTATTAGGAGGCAATGCAGGTATAT
The DNA here is from genome assembly GCA_040388375.1 of Bacteroidota bacterium. NCBI lineage: Bacteria > Pseudomonadati > Bacteroidota > Bacteroidota bacterium. The sequence goes on from JAZKBU010000002.1 coordinate 3,516, forward strand.
ATAATGTACAACCCATTATATCGCAAAATGGATGCTCCACCACCATTCCAACAAAAACAGTAAAAATAATAGATCCTTTAACTGCTGTACAAAATGTTATTTGCACAGCCACACCCAATAAAATTGAGTTTGAATGGCCGGCTATAAATGGAGCAACAGGCTATCAGGTGAGCCTTAACAACGGGCAAAGCTGGATAAATGCCAATAATGGTTTATCGCATATTATAGATAGTTTAAACCCTAATACAAGTATTGGTTTAAAAATAAGAGGTATAAACGATGGGCCTTGCGCTGCGGGTATGGAAATAACCAAAACCTGCGTTAATTCACCTTGCCCAACTATTAACTTTAAAGTTTCTTTTGCACATCAGGCTTGTAGAAACAGCAATCAATTGAACGATTCGTCTATGGTAATAATAAACAATGTTGACATTGCTAATTATTTATTAAAGTGTGTAAGCGGTGCTGATAGTATTGATTACAGAAAACAAAACAGTTGGAAATTTGCCACCAAACCAGGAAGCAATAAAATAACATTGTATGTAAAAGACTCGGTAAACCCTACTTGCCCGGCCACTGTATTTGACAGTACTTTAATGGTTCATGCTAATCCAAGTATACCGGTATTAAACAACAGTGTATTAACTGCCGATGTTTGCGAAACCAATACATTCAATATAAATGTAGGCAATACCAACGCCAATAAATTTGCTTATTACCAAGTGGGCAATAGCAGTCCATTGTTGTTTTCAAATACTAAATCATTCCCATACCAAGCCAAATCGCAAGCCGCGACCGAACACTTTTATGTATTGGCTTTCGATTCTGTAACTGGATGTGCTGTACAAACTGACACGTTACATGTAAACACGCTTTTATATCCAAAAGCTAACTTTACATTTACCATTAATAAAGGAGACGTTCAATTTACCAATCAATCAATAGCTATTCCACCCCCTACTTATTTGTGGCAATTTGATGATGCAAACCATTCAAGCAGCACCAGTTTGTCTCCATCATTTACTTATACCCAAAACAATACGTATAATGTTAAACTGATAGCCAATAATAACAACTGTATCGATTCCATAACCAAACAAGTAACTATTGCTGGTTTAAGTATTCATAACATTACCAAAAACAACATAAGCATATATCCTAATCCGGTAACCGATAACTTGTATATTGACTTAAAAGGTTTATTGATAGCTGATAAATTACAAATACATGATTTAGCGGGTAAACTGGTAAAAGAAATAGCCCCTGAACAAAAAGATTTACTGCTTATTCCAATGGATGATTTAGTAAAAGGTGTTTATATTATAAAATTCAATATAAACGAACAAGCTTACCAACTCAAGGTAATAAAAGGATAACGAAGTAAACAGCTTATTGAATACTATAATAAAAAGGCTTACAAATATTTTGTAAGCCTTTTTTATACATGAATAATATGCTCTTTAAAACAACTTTTGTGCTGACTTGTCTATTCCATTATGAAAGAATATGTTTTATACAAGACCACAGTAATAAACAAACCTTTAATAGAAGTTTTCGAGTTTTTTAGCAAAGCAGAAAACTTAAATAAAATAACTCCTAACGAAGTACATTTTAAAATACTCACCCCTTTACCCATACCCATGGCAAAAGGTACACTCATTGATTATCAAATTAAAGTAAACGGTATTCCGTTTGTATGGAGAACCGAAATAAGTGAATGGAATCCACCTTTTAAGTTTGCCGACCAACAATTAACAGGCCCTTATAGCAAATGGTACCACGAACACTTTTTTGAAGAGAAAGATGGACAAACCATTATGACTGATAAAGTTACTTACCTCTCCAAAGGGTGGATTATTGCCCCACTACTCCACCGGCTTTTTGTAAACAAAAAAGTAAAACAAATATTTGAACACCGCGAAATTCAATTACAACAAATTTTTAAGTAAATTAGTAACCAAATAACAGGTTATATTATTAATGGTTAATGATAAAATAACTAATCAAAAAAAATGTGAACATTGTTCCAACTGGACAGATGGCGACAAAGCCTTTTGTAGCTATTGTGGCGAAATTTTAGACTTAAACTACCGGAAACAAATTGATGAATTAGCAAAAAACGAATCTGTTTTAATGAACTATTACAAAATAAAAAACTCCGATTCTAATTTCTTGCTTTGGCTTATTGAAAAATTGATACAGGGAGGCCAGATTATTGTAATGGCTATTATTGCTTTGGTTACTTTTGTGCTTGTTTTACTACCAACCTAATGACAGACTACATTAAACATACTTTAGCACTTTTAGTGCTTTTTATTGCTCATATGCTGCTTATTTATGGCAATATACACATTGCCATCATTGACAACTATTTAGACGATATTATACTGCTGCCTATAGTATTGGGAACAGCTCTTTTTGTACAACGAAAATGGATAGCCAAGCATAATCAATTTGTTTTTAATAGAATCATTATTATAGCAACCTGGTTATACTTTTGCATCATGTTTGAAGCTGTTATTCCTCCATTTAATAAAGGTTTTACTGCCGATTGGCTGGATTGTATAGCTTATGGTTTAGGTGCCTGCTATTTTTATGTTTTTATGAATAAAACCAGTCCTGTTAAACAACAAGCAACACTTTAATTAATCTTTAAAAAAGTATACCAATTTTTTAGTTTCAAAAAATTCCCCTTCAAAATAAGTACTTAAATCAGTGGTTTGCACATGTAGTTTGCTACTCAATAACTTCAATGCTTTTATCTCTTCTTTTAAATCTCCACCTTTTAATAGTAAATACCCATTCAGTTTAGCATTAAAACAATCTTCAGCTATATATTCTCTGGTCCATTTATACAATTGTTCCATAGGTGCTACAGCCCTGCTTACTATAAAATGAAATTCTTCTTTTAAATTTTCAACCCGTCCTACCACAAAATCAGTATTGGTTAAACCAATGGCAGTGGCTATTTCTTCGCCTACTTTTATTTTTTTAGCAATAGAATCGCAAAGTGTAAAAGTAGCTTCGGGAAACAATATAGCCAATGGAATACCCGGAAAACCACCACCTGTACCTATATCCAACACCCTAGTATCTTTTTCAAACTGAATAAATTTAGCTATAGCCAAACTATGTAAAATATGTTTTTCATATAATGACTCAATGTCCTTACGGGAAATCACATTTATTTTACTGTTCCAATCAAAATATAAAGCCTGTAAAGCCTCAAACTGTGTTTTTTGTTGATCTGATAAATTGGGGAAATGTTGTAGTATTAATTCGAAACTCACTTTTTAAACTTTAAATATGTTTTTACTGAATACTGCAAAGTAAAACTATTATTTAGCAATCACAATTTTATTGTAGCTGTATAACGCTTACCATTTATTTTTCCTCTTAAATAAATTACTTGCTTATTGTAAAGTTTAAAGTTTTTATTTGAAGCCATAAAATAGTTTCTATGTTACTACAAATAGACAATCTGAATAAGTCTTACGCCAAACATCAGGCACTTAAAAATGTGTCGATGCAAGTACCCAAACAAAGTATATTTGGTTTGCTTGGACCCAATGGAGCCGGTAAAACAAGCTTAATTCGTATTTTAACCCAAATAACCCAAGCTGACAGTGGAACCATTTTGTTTGATGGAGAAGCATTAAAAGAAAAACATATTTATGAAATGGGGTATTTACCCGAAGAAAGAGGCCTTTATAAAAAAATGCAGATTGGGGAACAACTGCTATATTTTGCTGAACTAAAAGGCTTAAAAAGCAGTGAAGCCAAGCAACGTGTAAAATATTGGGTTGATAAATTTGAAATTAAAGACTGGCTTGGCAAAAAAGTAGAAGAGTTATCCAAAGGAATGCAGCAAAAAGTACAGTTTATAGCTACTGTACTACATCAGCCTAAGTTAATTATTTTAGATGAACCTTTTAGTGGTTTTGATCCTCAAAATGCACAATTGCTAGTAGATGAAATATTAAGATTAAGAGACGAAGGCAGCACTATTATTTTTTCAACTCACCGTATGGATACTGTTGAGAAACTATGCGATGATATTGTATTAATACACAAAAGTGAAGTTGTGCTGAGTGGAACCAAAAACGACATTCGCAAACAATTCAGCCATGACGAATATGCCATTCAATTCAACGGTCAATTACAAAATGGCCAATATTTTAATATTATAGAACAAGACCAAAACGAAGCTTTAATAAAACTAACCGGAAGCAAAAAGGAAGCCATTAATGAACTTATTTCAACTATTGATTTAAATTCATTCAGCCCTAAAATAGCCAGTATGGAAGATATTTTTATTAAAATGGTTAAAAACGACTAGTCTAAGGCTTGTCTACTTTCTCACAATGGTAAAACAGTTTCTCATTTTGGGCATTTTGGGTAAAAAATAAATAATCATCCCCACCCTCTTTCAATTTAAATTGCTTATAAATTTCGGCTACTGTGGTTGGAAAATTACGTCTACTGATATTTACTTTTGTTAACTGTTTTTGTTTTAAGTAATCTTTAAAAGTTGATTTGGCAAAAGGCATACTATTTACTACCCTGAAACTGCGCCCCATAAAGTCATTGGGAACATTATCTCCAACAAAAAAATGAGAGTTTTCTGCCAGCATTTTTAAACCGCAATAGTTTGCATACACATTGCTTAATCCTGCTTTTATGATGGCTAAATTAGGCTCAAAAAAGTATTCGGTATGGTTACTCGAATTCACATTATTAGTAACAGAATCGTCTTTATAAATAAAGCTTTCAATTGTTTGCTTATCTATTAAATTAACCGCAATGGTTGAAGTAACAACACTTTCTTGGAAAGAAATCAATACCAAAACTTCCTTTACTTCATTCTGAACCGCGATTACATAAATAGTTTCAATATTGGAAAATTTTGTTTTGATATAACTCAAATCAACCAAAGGCGATAGCTTGAGTAATAATTTTGAACTGTATTGTTTAATAACAGGAAGCAACGCTATAATATTGGGCGTACAATCTTCTATAATAAATTTCTTGGCATTAGAGTCCGGCCGCCTGTCTGCATCAGCATAAATCAGGTCAAAATGAGTAGTATTGGCTGCCAAATAATCCTCGGCCGGCAAGCCTAAACGTTTAATATTATCTAAGCCAATTTTTTTAAAATTATGATTTACTATTTGATTTAATTCTTCATTAATATCAAGCGAAACAACATGGGCAAAAGTACTGGCAAATGCAATATCATCAACGCCTAAGCCTCCACATAAGTCCAATACATTAGTACCCTTTACTATACCAGATTTGTAAAAAGCAGTCAATTCACTACTTGCCTGTTCATAACTTTTAGCCGGAAGCCAGCAATAATTCAATGCCAGTGTCGGAACTTTGTGGCACGCTTTTCGATAATTAACAATTGTTTCAAATAACAAATTATAATTAACTTCCGTTTGATGTTTAGTCTTAATTTTAAGAATCAATTTATCTAAATCAGCCTTTGTAAACTGATTTATGACTAAATTCTTAAAATCAAATTCTAGTTGTTCGGAAAAAAGGTTATACTTTTGCAAAAGGAAATTTCTAGTTAAAAATAGTTAAACGACAAATAATTAAACAATTATGAAAAAGTTAGCACCAATAGTACTTTTTGCTTTAGTAATCATTTTGATGGTTTCGTGCAAAGGTTCTTGCCCAAAATTCTAGGTTTAAACACTTTTGTTTATCCTACCAATAAATTGTTTATCTAATTAAACAAATTGAAAGTTTATGTCTTGAACTAAGTCAGGATGTAAACTTTTAGCTACTGGGCAGTTAAGTCCAATGATTATTATTTTTTCCTTGTCCTCATCCGTTAAATTTCCTTTAGGTATTTTTACATCAATACTAATTTTTGCAACTCTACGCGGATCGGAAGCCATGTGTTTTTTTACAGTCAATTTCGAATTAATTAAATCAAAGCCCATTAAACGAGTCTGAATTGCAATGGTAGTCATTATACAGCTCCCTAACGACATGGCCATCAAATCAGTAGGAGAAAAGGCCTCACCTTTACCAAAATTATCAGTTGGCGCATCTGTTATAATTTTTGAGCCTGATTGTAAATGAGTAGCTTCACATCTAAACTCACCTAAATAAATTACTTCTGCAGTATCCATTTTTTGTTATTTTTGACAGCAATATTAAAAAGTATAATCGCATTGCAAAAACGTATTTTCATTTTAGCATTTATTTTGTTTGGTTTTATTAACTATAGCCAAGCTCAAAATACGCCTATTACCGATGGGGAAATAATTTTGTATAAAGATTATAACATTGGCTTTAATTTAAACTCTTTAGGTGGAGGTGGCGCTTATTACCGCCATGGCTGGCATAAAACCGGTAGCATCAAAAATTTTGTTGAATCAGAATTAGCCTACGTTCGTCACCCAAAAGAAATATGGCGTTACGGATACCAGGACAATCCAAATACATATACCTATGGCCGATTAAACTATGTTTTCTTTTGGCGAAATAGTTTTGGGCAAAAAATTGAATTAACAGAACGAAGCTATAAAAATGCATTGGGCTTAAATTTTATTTACAATATTGGTATCACACTAGCTCTTTTAAAACCTGCTTATATTGATTATTTTGTTTCAAACCCTAATGGTAGTGCTACTTTGGTTACTGAACGATATGACCCCAATAAACATGTGGATGAATACCGTATTTATGGCAATGGCCCCATACTAAATGGTTTTGGAGAAATAAGTGCCAAAGCAGGTTTATTTGGTCGCGCAGGCCTTTCTATTGATTACGGACAATACCCTGATGAATACAAATCGTTGGAAGCAGGTGTGACTTTAGATGTATTTAACGAGCCACTTCCCATGGTAGCTAAAGCCGAAAACAAACAAATATTTCCAGGATTTTATATAGCTTTCAACTTCGGTTGGAAAAATTAATTTAACATATCAAACGCTGATATAACATACAATGATTGAATTACCGGTATTAAACGAAGCAAGAGTAAAAAAACCAAGTTGGTTAAAAGTAAAATTACCTACAGGCGAAAACTACAGAAAAGTACGCCAATTGGTTGATGAATATAAACTGCATACGATTTGTGAAAGTGGAAATTGTCCGAATATGGGTGAGTGTTGGGGAGCAGGCACGGCTACCTTCATGATTTTAGGAAACATTTGCACACGTAGCTGTTCTTTTTGTGCAGTAGCGACAGGCAGAGCCAAAACATATGATTTGGAAGAGCCTATGCGTGTAGCAGAAGCCATTAAATTAATGAATGTAAAACATGCTGTTTTAACTTCGGTAAACAGAGACGAATTACCTGATAAAGGAGCTAAAGTTTGGGCTGATACCATACGTTTGGTAAAAGAACTAAATCCAACCACTACTATTGAAACTTTAATTCCTGACTTTTTACGTAAATGGGATTTATTATACCAGGTAATTGATGAAAAACCGGAAGTAGTAAGCCATAACATGGAAACTGTTCCGAGATTATACCGCAAAGTACGCCCTCAGGCTAAATACGAACGCAGTTTGGAGCAAATAAAACTAACCAAAGAGCGCGGACGCAGAACCAAAAGTGGTGTGATGTTGGGATTAGGTGAAACAGAAAATGAGGTTTTTGAAATTATGGACGATTTAGTGGCTCATGGATGTGATGTTTTAACACTTGGCCAGTATTTACAACCAACCAAAATGCACTTAGCCGTTGAAGAGTTTATTACACCTGAACAATTTGATTATTACAAACAAGTAGGTTTAGCTAAAGGATTTAACTATGTAGAAAGTGGTGCTTTGGTTCGCTCAAGCTATCATGCTGAAAAACATATTTAATCATTTAACCACCCCTTTTTCATATTTACAAAATGCTACAAAACATAATAGAACAAGCATGGGAAAACCGTGACTTGATAAAAGAAACTAAAACCCAAAATGCCATTAGAGAAGTAATAGAATTACTTGATAAAGGAAAGTTAAGAACTGCCGAACCTACTGCTAACGGATGGCAGGTAAATGATTGGGTAAAAAAAGCGGTAATCATGTATTTCCCAATTCAAAAAATGGAAACCATTGAAGTAGGCCCATTTGAATTTCATGATAAAATGTTACTTAAACACAATTATGCTGATTTAGGCGTAAGAGTAGTGCCTCATGCAGTAGCTCGTTATGGTTCATTTTTAGCAAAAGGTGTTATACTCATGCCAAGCTATGTAAACATTGGCGCTTTTGTAGATGAAGGAACCATGGTTGATACCTGGGCTACTGTGGGCAGTTGCGCCCAAATAGGTAAAAATGTGCATTTAAGTGGTGGTGTTGGTATTGGTGGCGTTTTAGAACCTGTTCAGGCAGCTCCGGTTATTATTGAAGACAATTGCTTTATTGGTTCACGTTGTATAGTAGTAGAAGGTGTGAAAGTGGAAACTGAAGCCGTATTAGGTGCCGGTGTTACTATTACCATGAGTACAAAAATTATTGATGTAACAGGACCGGAACCTATTGAATATAAAGGTGTAGTTCCTGCCCGTTCGGTTGTTATTCCCGGTTCTTATACTAAAAAGTTTCCTGCAGGTGAGTTTCAGGTACCTTGTGCTATTATTATTGGTAAACGCAAAGAAAGTACCGATAAAAAAACCAGCTTAAACGATGCTTTACGCGATAATAATGTAGCTGTTTAATCGGCTTACAATTTAAGTAGTAATACATGAAAATTGGATTTGATGCTAAACGTGCTTTTAATAACTCAACAGGTTTGGGTAATTATGCACGTTTACTGATTAAATCGTTGGTTGCAAATTTCCCTGAAAACAAGTACTATCTTTTTACGCCTAAAATAGACGAAAAGTTTGCCAATGAATTTAGTGAATTCAGGCAAGTTGAAATTATAAAACCTGAAAATTTTATTGATAAACAGTTTTCAGCGGCTTGGCGAAGTTATAGTATTGGCGATATTGTAAATAATCTTGAACTGGATATTTTTCATGGCTTAAGCAATGAGTTACCAAAAGGCATTAACCAGTTAAAAACGAAGTGTGTAGTAACTATTCACGATTTAATTTTTCTGCGTTATCCCAATTACTACAACAATATTGATGCTTATATTTATAAAAAGAAATTCAGAAATGCGTGTAACTATGCTGACTTAATTTTAGCTACAAGTATTCAAACCCAAAACGATATTATTGATTTTTTTAAAACTGAAAAGGAAAAGATTCAAGTAACCTACCAGGCTTGTGATGATGCATTTTCGGTCGCATATACCAATGAAACAAAAGATTTAATTCGGGAAAAATACAATTTACCCAAACAGTTTATATTAAGTGTTGGTACCATTGAAAAGCGTAAAAATCAACTGACCATTTTACAAGCTTTAAATGAGTTGGATAATAACTGGGAATTGGTTTTAATTGGCAAAAAAACAAGCTATGCTGATGACATTATAAGCTATGCTAAACAGCACGACTTAACTAACCGCCTGCATATTTTCGAAAATATTCCATTCAGCGATTTGCCCGTTATATATCAATGTAGTGATTTGTTTGTTTACATTTCGGAGTTTGAAGGCTTTGGAATACCTGTTTTAGAGGCTATGCAAAGCAATATTCTCGCTGTTACCTCCAATGTATCATCGTTGCCTGAAGTAATAGGAAATGAGTTACTAACTATCAATCCTTTTGAAAGTTCAGCATTGGTGCACTTTATTAAAATCAATTTTAGCCAGCCCGATCTTATCAAAGACTATATAACTACCGCAAAACAAAGAGCTCAATTGTTTGATAAGGATTATTTAGCCAAAGCATTAATGGATAAATACCTTGCTCTTTTAGCATAAAAAAACACAACATAAACTTACGTTTATATTGTGTTCCGTTATTTAATTAAATACTGTTATTATTTTATTCGGTAAAAGCTCCCATTGCACTGAATTTTTCAATACGGGTTCTAATTAACTCATCCGATTTTTGCTTACCTAGTTCCGTCAGCATTTTATCGATTTCTGTTTTCATTATCTCATAAGTTTCTGTAGGATTTTCATGGGCACCTCCAAGCGGTTCCGCAATAATACCATCAATTAGTTTATTACCTAACATATCGTTAGCCGTTAGTTTTAATGCATCGGCTGCTTTTTCCTTATGTTCCCAACTACGCCATAAAATAGATGAACAACTTTCCGGAGAAATTACCGAATACCAAGTATTTTCCATCATCATTACTCTATCGCCCACTCCAATACCTAAAGCTCCACCGCTGGCTCCCTCTCCTATTATAATACAAATTACGGGTACTTTCAGTACGCTCATTTCTAATAAATTTTTAGCAATGGCCTCTCCTTGTCCTCTTTCTTCTGCTTCTAATCCTGGTGATGCACCGGGAGTATCAATAAAAGTAATAATAGGTTTATTTAGCTTCTCCGCCAGTTTCATTAATCGAAGTGCCTTGCGGTACCCTTCCGGGTTTGGCATACCGAAATTGCGGTATTGGCGTTGTTTGGTATTGCGTCCTTTTTGATGCCCAACAATCATTACCGTTTTACCATTAATGGAAGCAAAACCACCAATCATCGCTTTATCGTCTTTTACATTTCTATCGCCATGCATTTCTACAAAATTTTCAAAGCAATTTTCAATATAATCAAGTGTATAAGGTCTATCAGGGTGACGGCTAATTTGAACGCGTTGCCATCCGTTTAAGTTTTTGTATAATTCTCTTTTGGTGCTATCAATTTTTTGTTCAAGCTCCTTCATGGAAGCGCTAACATCAATCTTTCCTTTTTCAGAAACTTCTCTAACCTTTCTTAATTGGTCTTCTAAGTCTTGTATTGGTTTTTCAAAATCAAAATGTGCCATGCTGCAATAATACAAAGGCTTCTTTAAGTTTTAATAATAAAATTATATTTGGTTGGGTATAAGCTATGTTTTCATAAAATGTAAAATATTTTTAGCATAGTACTTGACAAAACAAATGATAAGCCTATATTTGCACTCCTTTTAAGAACGAAAATGCTTAAAAGTAAGTTCTAAAATTTTGGTGTGGTAGTTCAGTTGGTTAGAATACCTGCCTGTCACGCAGGGGGTCGCGGGTTCGAGTCCCGTCCGCACCGCATTAGAAATGGTTTCGTAGCTCAATTGAATAGAGCATCTCACTACGGATGAGAAGGTTCAAGGTTTGAATCCTTGCGAGACCACAAACCAGTATCTTAAGAACATTAGAAATAAAAAAAGCCTTGATTTTTCAAGGCTTTTTTTTTGCACTAAAAACACCTCCCCCCACCCACCAAGGGACTTTGGAGGGGACTTTTTTAATATACGAAAAGGGACTTTGTGGCATTATAGTTGTTAACAGGTTTTTCACAACCTAAAAACAATTTTACCATGGACTACCACCTCTATCTATCGAAAAAGCGCACTAATGCACAAAAATTAACCCCTATTTACATTAAAATAACTATTGATAACAATATATATGAACGTTCAACGGGCGTATTTATTGATATTGACCAATGGAATAAGATTTACAAACGAGTAAAGCCATCATATACAGGAGCTGAACAGTTAAACAAAAAACTTAATGATGTTGAAACCAAGCTGCAAGATTTAAAATCAAACAACGCCAATATTAGCGAGGTAGATAATAAGCTAAAGGAGAAAAAAACAAAGCCAAAGCAACCAGTAATTAAAATAGAAACTGTTATCAATGATTATTTAACAAGGCAATCGGAATTAATTGGCCTCAAAGCAGGTATTACAAAAAGCACTTACAGGGGCTATAAAGCTAAGGTTGATAACCTGCGAGAGTTTCTAAAAAACATTAAACGTGTTAATGCATTAATTACCGAACTTGATTATAAATTTGCCGACTTATACCGTACCTGGCTTTATTGCAAAGAGTTTAGTACCGGGCATGTAAACAAGTGCGTTAAATTTGTTAAAACGCTCGTGCGTTTCGCTCAATTTGAATACTCAATAAAAGCAACAAACATATTTTTATTAACACTTAAGGAAGATGCACCTAAACCAATAGTATATTTAACAGGAACAGAATTAAAAGCAATACAAAAACGTGTCTATCACAATCCGCTACATCAAAAAACAGTTGATTTATTTTTACTTCAATGCTTTACCGGGATGGGCTACAGCGATGTAATAAAACTTAACGTTGAAAAATTTATCAGTTTTGATGGTAGGTGGTTTATTGGTTACCAAAGAGTAAAAACAAGTGTAAAAGCTTTAATACCTGTGTTACCAAAAGTAATAAGCATTTTAAATTGTTATGGGGGCAAAGCTCCAGTGCTATCAAATGAAGTTTACAACCGTGTTTTAAAAGAGATTGCAGCCCTTAATAACATAAACAAACGCCTTACCAGCCACGTAGGAAGAAAAACATTTGCATGTATGCTTGTAAGCCGAGGCGCAAGCATGGAAACTACAACAAAAATGCTGGCCAAAACTAATGTAAGAGAAACAGAGAGAATTTATGCAGAAGTTCAATTTGAAAGGGTTTTAAAAGAATTTCCTAAAATTGGGTAAACAAAAAAGCACCGCCAAAATTGGCGGTGCTTCAGTATTAATCATTACCAAAAAGAAAAATTAACTCTTGTTTCACCTTTTCATTTTCAGGATAAATAAGCCGTTCATTTTCGTTAAAAGGCGGTAAGCCGGTTTTATCTTCTCCCATTTGAAAACTTTCATAGTTGAGCCAACTCATAATTACTTTACCGGTGTTTAATGAAATAGCCCTAAATGGTTGCCTTTCTCTATAATCAACCTTATGTAATCCCATCCAAATATCAAGCAATGTGCCTGACCACTTTTTATTTTGTGTTAAAGATTCATCAATCAAAAACGTTTGCCCAACTAGGTATATATAATGGCTTGGCATCCGTTCAAGCAATAACTCAACTCTTAACCTGGTTCCCATCCGGGTATGGCTATATTTCAACTCTAAATCTATCATAATGGCAATAATAAACAAAAAAGCACCGCCAAAATTGGCGATGCTTCAGTATTAGTAAAACTAAGCTTTTTATTGAACTTTATTTGCAGTAAAAATAAATACATTAACAACAGAATTAACAGTTGTTTGATAGCCAAAACTTAACTCTTTTACATCATTTAAATACAGCCCATTATATTTAATACCTCCTAAAGTAGCTGCATTATATCCTGTCATTGTAGAACCGCTTATAACTTGCTCCTGAACATCAAAAACAAAGCCGTTGTTTCCGGCAGCTAGCTTACTGCCAACAACAATAACATTTCCACCTTCTTTAGCAGTAAATGTATTGTTATCTGTTTTTGTAACTATAAAAGTACCTGAATAATCAGCCTTTCCTGATGGTGTTAGGTTGCCCTGGCCATCAGCAGTGTAATACTTAACTTTAAAATCAAATGTTCCAATTACCTGGTCCCGAATGTCGGTTACGGCTTTTGTTGTTTCGTCTTTGCTGCAACTTGTAACGCCAAAAACGGAAGTGCTGGCCAAGGCAATAATTAAATAAATTTTTTTCATGGGGGTGTTTTTTTAGGTTGTGCAATAATAAGAATGGTTTTACTTAAAAACCATGCCACGATTAAATAAAAAAACCGCAATATCACTACTGCGGTTTTTACCATGAACCAACCTAAGTCGGCCCCTGTTAGGGCTACCACACCTTAACAGGCTTCAAATATAGTCTATTTACCTAAATAACTAATCCTGGTATTATCAGTGCTATTTGTTTTTTGAAGCTGCAAAGCCTCCATAACCGTTAACCGTCTTTCAAAATCAAAATTAATTGTATTTTGCTTTTCTATATGGCTAGAAACGATTGTTTTTATTTCGATAAGGTTTTTATTTGCTTGCTCCATTTCTTGCCTTATAAGGGCTATATCTTTGCTGTTAACGGTATTTTGTTTTTCAACATAAGTTACAGCACTAACAATTAATACAATTACCGTAATAACCGTGTTAAATATGGATAAATAGTTTTTGTTTTGCATAGCTTTTAGTAATCAGCAGTTTCAATATTTTCAAAAAATGGATAAAGCAACCCCTCGAAATCATAAACATTTTGCAGGTTAATTTTCGCCATTTTAGCAAAGTCAATAGTATCAAAAGTAACACCCACCTCCATATTTAACAATTCATTATGTTCAATGGTAAAATCTTGTGGAGCTTTTGCCGAAATAGTTTTTTTATCTTTTCCCTTACCTGTTGTTTGCCAAAAACCCAACAAACGACCATTTACAGTAGCTCCGTGTTTTTTAAGCAATACAGCCTTATCTTCTGAATAATCCTCATAGTGCGCAAGTAGTTTTTTAGCTATTTTTTGTATGCGAAACATAGTTCCTGATGAAATATTTTCTTTTTCAAGACCATACAACTTACCACCTCCATTTACTACTACTTGTACGGTTTCCAGATCAAAGCCTTTAAACTGGCGATACACCTCAATTACTTCTGAATATTTTAATTTAACTTCCATTGTGTTTAATTATTTATTTGTTACCCGGCTTTATAAGCCAATATTTTAATTGCATTCCCGTCTTTATCTAATCCGGGCATGGTACAATTGCTAGTTAGTGCTTCCATCGTTACGTTATCCGCAAACTGTATTTTTGCCTGAACGGTACCAAAAGCATCATCAGCAGGTGTTCTAACTTGAACAATTGCGCTGTTAGCTTTCATCATAACCGTTGGTGCTGTTACAGAGCCTAGCAGTAAGTTTTTGGCAATATTTACATTTCCACTATTATCAACACGTAACCGGGAAGTAGCGTTTGTCGTTAAGTCAACACCGGAAGCGGTTAATACTATACCTGCACGTAAAGAACCTGCACCGCTTTGAATTAAGAAAGTATTGTTGGCTGCATTGGTAAATGAGGTATTACCGCCAATCAATGATAATATGGTTGCAGAACCGCCCTCTGTTATAGTTAATACTCTGCCATTAACATCAACAGAAACAAAGTTGCTTCCATCTAATTTTTCAGCCCGAAAAGCATCACCAGCAGCAGAAGCTCTCACATGCAACGCAGCCAATGCAGCTACGTTGGCATTAATAACCAATTTGTCCGTAAATTTATTTTGTCCGCTAAATGTATTAGCTCCTGTCATGGCATTATTACCAGCAAGCGTTGCATAGGCACTTAATAAGCTGGCATCTGCCTTTAAAGCTAATTGAGTATTTACATAGCTAGTTGTAGCCCTGGTTGCAATTTGACCATCAACATAAACAATACTTGCTTTGTCGGCCAAAGCACCATCAACATAGGTAGTACTTGCTTTTGTACCTACCAGATTGGTTAAATTGGTAACAATATTTTCATCATTATTTATTGCAGCTGCCAACTCTGCAATGCTATCTAATGCACCGGGAGGCGCACCGCCATATATTTCAGCTTTCAATGCTGCAAGTGCAGCTGTCATTTGCCCGGTGGTACTATAACTAAGCAATGCAGCTGATATTTGCGAGTTTGTATAAATTTGTGTAGCATAGCCGGTTAAGGCGTTGCTAATGGATGTATCAACATTATCAATTGTGCTGTATGGCTGCAATGCTAAACCAATGGTATCAACCATTGATGTGTTGGTAACATAATTAACGCTTAAGTCGTCAGCAATAAAATTATTTAGGTAGCTGGTAAATCCGGTTTCAATTAAATCATTAACATCGTTTAGGTCTAATCCGTCACCGGTTTGTGGGCCAACAACCCATTTAGAGCCATCCCAAACCATTACATCACCTACGTTGGCCGTTTTAGCCAGTAACCGTTTTTTATATTTACTTGGCAGTTCTTCGCACATTTTTAACTCCTTTCTTTTTAGAAACTTTTTTTGCAGTTTTATTTTTTGATCTAGCAACGCCACTTAAAGAGGTGTTTGCCGGTACTTTTTTTCGTTTAGATATATTGAATTTGGGGCCGATTGCTCCAAATCTGTTTTTGCTTGAATAAGCATAATTATTTACAAACGTATCATCAACTTTGGCAACGTGTAAGTTAACGTAACTATCAAACACAGGCTTATTACCTCCTCTTATCTCACCACTAGTGGTACGCTGAAACAAGCCTAAATATTTTTTTGTGGGATTTGATTTGAAAAGTTTTGTAAACTGAAACTGGTCATAGTCTTGTAGATTGGTGCAGCTGTCAATTAATGCAAAATCATAATCATTGGCTTCGTCACTTATTTTCTGCATTGTTGTTTCAGTGCTATCATCAATTGGAATCTTTTTTTGATTTTCCGGACTAATGTATTCAGTCTTTAGATACTCAATAAATGATGAAGTTTTAAGCATTTCCGTGCAATAAATCTTAACCCTAAAACCTTTATTTGCCATTGCGTTGGCAATAATCCAGGCTAATTGTGTTTTACCTCCGCCCTGGTCACCATCAAGCGTAATAGCACATTCGTGGTTTCCTAGGTCGCCAAGTAAATCACCGATGTCGCCATCCAAACGAAATGTACCACCACTTACGACCTGGTCAAGTGTTTGTACATTATCTGAAGCAACGCCTTTTTGAGTGTCGCTGGCCATGGTAGAAGCAGGTATTTTATCAATATATGTCTTAGCATTTGTAACTGCTAAATCAAATGTTGCAAACGGACTGCCTTTTATTGCCCCAAAGTATTTACCATCTTTATAAATAGACCAACCAAAGGTATTTCTTAGTGTATTATGATGTGCGGTTATCTCATAGCCTTTATATGAAACTTGCTTATTTGTTTTGCGTGCTAAAGGAGGCGTGTCCCTTAATTCAGTAACGCTATCATTGGCGTTGCTGCCAGGTTCTAAACCTGAAAGGTTAGTTTGTTTGTTTAAAATAAAGTCAGCTGCCTTTTGAGCATAATTGGCAGCTTTAAAAAAGTATGTTTTATCATTACCAATGAACTTAACCAATCCATTAGCCCAGCCTTTAGCATAAGCGGCTGAATGTTGAACGGTTTTGTGTAAGATACCGGCTTCACCACACAAATAACATGCTCCAAGCTCTGCAACCAATTCTTCCCAGCTGTATTGTTTATCGGCAAAACGCTGACTGTTTTTTCTAAAGCTATCAGTACCGCAACGTTTATCGTTTTTGGTACTATGTACAAGCTCATGAAAAAAGGTTGAATAATACCGGTCTTTAACCTTAAAGTTTTCTATTTTTGGCATTTTAACAATGTCCTGTGATGGAGAGTAAGAAGCTTCATTGCCACCAAATTTAATTTTTGGTTTTTGGGGCATGTTGTTTATTATGGCCTCTGCACTTTCAATACGGTCAACTGGTTTGGCTGGCTTGTTATCAGGTTTATTATATTCTATACCGTCCGTATCAGCCACATTGTAAACACCGTATAGTTTTAAAAAACTGATTAGTTTTTCTTCTGTTTCCGGCTCTTTAGATTCTTTACCTGGCTGAACATCGGTTGTTATGAATTTACCGTAATACGTAACATAATAAGGCTTTGCACCTTTTATTAAAGTACCGCCTTTTTCCGTTATTTGTTTGCTGGTTAAAAAATATGGGATGCTGTGGTTTCTTTCGTCCATTTCAGCTAATAAGCTCCAAAAATTAACACCTCTGTAAGCTCTTTTACTACCGAAATTTTGAGGCATTACGGCACTACCTTTGTCCATGCTCCAAGGTTGTTCCCAGGGAATAACACCTTTGTTAATTTGCTTTATAATGATTCGATTGATAACATCGTAAGGGTTCTTTGCTTTGCCCTCTATACCGGCTAAGTTATTACCCGTACTATCAATAATACCTAAAGATTTGGCTTCTGCTAAAGTGTATTGTTCAACACCACATAATAGGCCATCTAAGCTAGTTGGTTTATCTTTTTTTTTTACTGTTGGCTTACCTAATTTACCAAGTGTAACTGATTTAACCTTTGGCGCTTTTACAACAGCATTCAGTTTGTTGAATAACTCTTTGTTTATTTGAAAATTTTTAATTTGAATAGTGTTACTGCCATCAAGCTTGAATATACCCAAACTTAGCTTTGCCTCCATTTCTTTGAGCAACTGGAAGTGTTGGTTTTTATTACCACGTTTAACCAGGGCGGTTATTTTATTGAGGTAATAATTTAATTGGCTTGTTTTAACAAATTTACCTTGTAAAGAATGAAGTCCTTTTATCAACGTTAATTCAGGAGTAATAACCGTTTTAATTCTTCCGGCTTTTGACTTTCTGACAACTGTTTTAGTAACGGTTTTAACTACTTTTTTGATTTTAGTTTTAGGGCGTAATGCCTTTTTTATACCGGCTTCAAAAGCTTCATTGGCAGCTGCTCTTTCTTGTTCGCTATATTCTTCAGTATCGCTCATATTGGCGTTGTTTGGTTTTTCTTTGTATGCCTCGTTGTTAAAATCAGTAGCTTCATAATAGTATTCAGTTAATCCATTTGGGTAACCGCTTACCAAGAAATTAATATCGTCAATGATTTGGCTTTCGTCTTTGTTTTCATAGCCCTGTACATGGCCTTGCACTTCTAAGGCCAACTGGTCAACCTTTGTTCCGTTGGTTTTTATCCATCTTAAGTTAAAAGCTTGTGAACCTCTTTTGCGTAGGTTACTATCGAAAAACCTGTCAAAGCTTTCAGGGCTAAACTTCACACCATCTAAATACAAAGCCAAATGGTCCAGGTTTGTAACCGGTACAAAATTTTTGCGTATTTCTTTGGCTTCTTTTGTTGCAAAACCAATTGTTCCGCCCTTACCTAATGCTATATTATGTGGTGCTTTCCGTGTCATTATCCTAGTATTTCATATCGTCAAAAATGCCTTTGTTATCTTCCGCAACCGTTGCGGCCTTTTGACTATGCTCAACTATTTGCGCTTTCATTGCCTGCCATTGCTCCGGGCTATAAATGCGTTCCAGTTCAGCTTCTAATTTGTTTTTTAACTCGTTTAGAACGGTAATTTTTGGTGCTTGAATATTAACACCGCCTAAAACACCGCTATACAAGCCAACTAATTGGCTTAAATCTTCATCGTTATTGATGGTTACTTGTATGTTTATTTGTCCTTTCATGAGTATATAGTTGTTAGTTGTTGGAAACATGCATCGCTGCAAGCAATTTTATTTGTGTTAAGCTCTTTTTTGCGCATATGTACTTTTTCATTACACCAAGCACATTTTCCTTTTATTATAGGGTTGGTTTTTGCCTCTTGAATTTCGTAATGAATAGTTATAGCTAATTGGCTGGCTCTATTGTATAATTCATATATGAAAAATATAAATCTCATTACATGAACATATAAAAGAACCAAATATTGAACACTACTATGGCTATTATAATTGCCAGGCAGCGTTTCATATATGGCAATGTTACTTGTGCGTAAATAGCCTTTTCATTCTCGGTAAGGTGGTAATTTTCTTTAATGAATAAATAGTTGCTTCCAAGATTTGAAAGCCTCTTAAATGCCAAAAAAAACATTACCGCACTTACTACTAATTCTATTATAAAAATGGTTAGCATCTGTTTATTTTTTATCGTTTAAAGCTCCATCAATGGCAGATGCTATTACTACACCAACTAAAATGTTAGCCGCATCGTTTTTAGTGTCTAACATTTTACCGGCATAATAACCAAGTGTTGCACCTACCATAATGGTTAAAAATCTATCCATCACTTTATTTTAAAATATATGCTTCCTGATATGCTAGGCTGTGGTAACAGTAAATTGCTACTAATGCCTATAATGTATTTATTCTTCCGGTTGTACATAATGCCCGGTGCAAATGTTTGTGTACCTATAGCAGCACCTACAAAAAAGGCGTTGCCCGCAGGCTCTTTTAATACTGTAGTTTCTTTAATAATACTATCAGCTCTTAAAATCTTATACGTTATATGGCGCCCTTTAATTTGATTTTGCTCTATGGTATCAGCTATTAACAAAAACAATTCATTATTTAGTGTGCTACTGTCAATAGCTATATAACCGGTAAACCACTGTTTAATGATGGCTTGCGTATCAATATAAATTGGAATAATAACCGGGTAACTATCTACCCTGGTAACCGGGTAAGGTCTGTCAATGTATTTTGGCACTGAATCATATTGCAATTCAATAGATTTGGTGTGGCTAAGAGTATCGCTCGTATTGGCGTTACTACTATTGGCCAGTTTATACCCTGCCAAATAACCACCGGCAATACTAAAAAGTAAAAGCAATAAAATAAGTATGCCTGAATGTGTGTTTTTGTTATTTTCCGCCATTGTAGTAGTTATTATCATTATTTTTAGCATCAGCACTTTTAAGAAATCCAATAGCCGTTAAAACACCAACTATTAGCACTATGAATGCACCAGCCTGTTCAATATTTATTTTTCCTGTTAAAAACATTATCAATGCAGCTACTATGAACAGTAGTATTAAGTAGCCAATAATGTTAGTACGCCAGTTTCTTTTGCTTTTCATCATTGTTGGTATTGATTAAATATATTGTAAAAAAAAAAGCAGCAAGACCAACTACGCTTACACCGGTTTTAACTGCTACATCTTTAAAATCTAGTTTTTTTAACCTGGATAGCCAGCTTGTTAAAAATTGTGCTTGGTTTGCAACTGTAGCAGCTCTTTTTCTGTAATGAGCTTCCCTGGCTGCATTATACAAATCGAAAAACTTTTTCGGGTCAACACTATTAAGGTTGTTTAGTGTTACAAGGCCAAAGGTTCCGGTTATTGGCATCTTTGAACCAAACCCAAAATCATTGGCCAGTATCTTTTGAACAAGCTTGGTTGCATCATTAGTGTCAACACCTAAAGCATGGTCATAAATAGTAGTAGCCACGCTTTCATTTTTAATACTTTCGGCTTTAACCGGTACATAAAAATTGGCAAAGTAAAAGTCCTTTATTAATACTTCTAAAGCAGCACTTGGTACTTTTTCATTGTTTTTAAGTGGGCGGTTTACCTGTTTTTTATAGGCGTCAATGATTGCCCAGCCTTGCCATTTTGGCCACCAAACACGGGAAATACCCCTGTAGGTTTCACCGCCTGTATCTCCCGGAGTATTGGCGTAGTTACCCTCATTGCCTTTTGCAAAGGTGGTTATTCGTTCAAAACGTGCCGTGCTCATATTATGCTACTCTTACTGTAAATCGTGGCTCGTATTTGTCAACCTCCAGCGCTTTTAATGCCGGTATTGAAGATTTTAATATATCAGGTTCACGCACCCAGTATTCAGCTTTATTGCTTAAAAGGGCTATCTTAAATAGTTGAACGCTAAATGGCTTGCCTCCATTAATGTAGGTATGCAATACAGAATCTAAGAAAACAACCGGTGCCAGGTTAGCACCTTTTGAAAACCGAATATCATTTTTGCCGGTTCCATAATTAAGGCGGTCTTTAAGGCCAAAAACGTCATTATTGGCGTTGTTGATTTTTATTTGAGTTACACCTTTTACCAATCCTTTAGGTGCCGCTACTGGTTGCTGCACACTCGTTTTGTTGTTATTTTGTTGGCGGGCTTTAACATTCAGGTTAATTAAAAACTGTTCAAATTGGGATGGAAATAAAATGCCCCGTATATCTTCTTCCAAATTGTCGCCTTTATTCAGCAGTGAATAAGCATCAACCACTTTTTTCCAGTCGGTTACTGTTTTGGCTAGTTCCAATATTTTATCACGTTGAGGAAATCCAAACCACTTGTCACCTATAAGAGCCTTAAACTGGCTTGCAAGTCGTGTGTTATCATCACCCTGAATATTACCGGCTGCATCTTGGGCGCTTTTTTCTTGTTTATTTTTGGTATAAAAATAATAACTACCGCCTGCTACTGCTATAATAACCGCAAATAACAACGGGCTAAAGCCTCCGCTTTTGGTATTTGCTCCGGGTGTTTGCAATACAATTGTTTTTGTTTCCATAATTAAAACCCAATCATCTTTTTTAAACTGAAACCTTCGCCACCGAATGCACCCTCTATCAGGGCTTTGCTATCCATTACTTTGGCGTTAAAATCTTTTACCTTTTCGGGTGTATCTGCTTTGCTGGCTATGCCTGCAAACAGTTCTAAAACATTATCATCCATAACGTCTGATATTGTTTGTAATTTCTTTTGCTTTATTTCGGCTAAAACGCCTAAGCTTTTGCCTGTTTCTATTTCAACTTTCATATTATGCCGGTTGTGCTTGTTTGCGTTCTAAATGTTTTTTCATGATGTCAAGTGCAGCTGCTAATGAGCCAGGCACTTTTAAAATTAAAACCAACAATTCGTGTATGTTAACAAGTTCACTTTCTGGAAGTGCTGCAAACATTTGATACGCTTCATTTATTGATTGGTTATACTCCGGGTTGGCTAATAATGGGTGTGTGGCTATTGCTGGTGCGCCAGTGTTATTACCCGGAGCTGCACCACCTAAAAGAGGGCCTATCATTCCTTCAATAGGAACATCAAACTTTTTAGCCAGTGCAAGGCCAATAAGCATACCTATTTTATCGTTTTTCAGGGCCTTGTCTGCAATTTCTCCGGCTTTGTCAAAAAAGCCATTTAATCCACTTTTTTGAGTAAGAGAATGTTCTTTTGTCAACATTTCTTTCTCGTACATATGCTTTGTTTCAACGGTTTTATGGTCTATTTGCAATAACCCATAATCTTTGTTTAGTTTGACAAATTCCAAATCCAACGCATCATACTTTTTTTTGAGTTCGGCTTTATCTGCCTCTAAATCTGCAATTCTCTTATTTAAGTAGGTTAACTCATGTGAATTGGCCGTTTGTGGATAGCCCCATTGTGGCGTTGGTTGATCTCTATGGTTTGGAATTGTGCCAGGAAACAACGTTGGTTGTGGCGCTACTTCAGTTCCGATACCGGCCAATGATAATCCTTGCATTTCTGCATAAGCCTGGCATACATCATTAACAAACCTTTTGTTGATGTGCATGATAGAAGCAATTTCATTTTGTGACTTATAGCCTTTAAAATGAAGCTCTATAATTTTTTCCTTTTGTTCTTTAGTTAGTGCCATTGCAGTTACATTTACATTCCAAATAGTTGGGGTTTGGAACAATGAGTGTTTTAACAATTCTTAACATCATGGTAGTATCTGATGTCTGTTCATCAAATGTTACGGGTAAAAATTGGTCATCTAAAAAAGGCAAGTCGCAGCCTGATGAAATACAACAGTCTTCGTCAGAATCCTTTAGCTTATCAGTATCGCCAATAACAACAGGTGTAGGTGTAAGCAATACCGCATTAATTCGCAGTACATGCTTAAGCGGTATTTTATCATTTTTGGTAACGACCAAAGTTTCACGCCTTACGCCAATAAATTCACGGGTATTACTATTACAACCACACATGTTATTTTCTGTATTTAAAAACTACTTGAACTTTTATTGGGTTAGCAGCCACGGCTACGGTTGGTGTTAGGTACACTTTGCTTTTCTTTGTGCCTGGAACAACAAATTCAATAGGCAAAAACCTATTGTCTAATGGTGTTTGTTCTGTTGTTGCTAAAAATTTCTTGCTAACACTGTCAATAGTTGATGTGCCTAATTCGGCTTCCAGCTTAAAATTCCAATGCTTATCGTCTTGATTGGCTGTTTCTACCAAGCCCATAGCAAATACACGTAAGCCGTCTTCCGATTCGTGTTCAAAATCAAAAGAAATTGCTACTCCTGAAGGAGCATTAGCAGGGATTGTAAAATCCATTGCTTTCATTAATGGTAATGTTGCCATCTGTTAATTGATTAAAGGTTTAACAAAAAGGGCTGCACATAGCAGCCCTTTAAAGTTCTATGTTATTTGTTTACGGATTAATTAGTTATTAGTTATTCTCAATAACCAAAGTGTAACCGATGTAGGTAAACTCTGTAGCATAAGCCACAGCATTAGCACCGGCAGCGGTATTAGGAAGCGTAACGCCATTTGGCAAGTAAAGAATAGGTTTTAAAGCCTTTCCTTTTTTTACCAATATTAAGCCGTTAGGAACCGGTATTGAATCAGCTGCACTGGCTTCGATGCTGTCTTTACGGTTATTGGACTGGAAGTAGTTTTTATAACCAAAACTGAATTGACGGTTTTCGTTAATTTTTAACTCGTATTCAGCACTAGTAACTTCACTTGGTGTTACTAAAGTTTGGGCAGCTCCTGGAGCTTGTAACAAATTGGTATATTCTGCTACTTTTAATTTTGTAGTGCTACGTAAATCAGTTACACCTGGTGTAGTGTTTGGCATTGGGATTACTGCAACTCTTGAACGAGTGGCAACCATGACAAAATCATCCGCTAACTTCATACCTTTTTCAAGGTTGGTTACACCGTATTCTTTCTCTACGTTAACATCATACGCTCCGACACCAGTATCGGCACCTGTATTGGCCAAATATGCTCTATGATACTTTTCATCATATATAGCGTTTAATTGGCCTGATTTTGCCGCAGCTCTTTGTTCTGAAGTTAAAATTCCACTTCCACCGGCTGCTAAACTTTTGTTGTCGGCTGCTATAATTCTAGCTAATACTTCCGACCCTGATAAAATTGCTGTGTTCATTTTTATTTATTGATTAAATTTTTGACTTTTTGAATTGGGTTTTTATAAAGCTTCTACCAAAAAAAATTAAGCTACTTTTACATTATCGGAGTAACCGGCTACGGTTACACGCTCATTTTCCAGTTGTCCATAAGAACCATAATCACCTACTCCAACGGTTTCGTATGTTTGTTCGATTGCAGCGCCTAAATCAGCGTTATGGTCGTAAACATCCATACCGTTCATATTCCATGCTATTGGTTCAGGTTCGCCCATATCGCCCAGGTTAGGGAAAATGTTACGCAATACTTTTTGCGCTCCCTCTGGCAACTGAAATGCTGCCAAGCCACTGGTTCCAATTACAGGCACTTGTGAGAAAAGAGAATTGGCCAATTTGTTAATGCCATATACAGCGCTACCGATTGACAAATTTTTAACGTGTTCGTTTTGTACTTTCACAAAAGTGATGGCACTGATTAAAATAAGTGCAAGGCTGGCCATTGCTCCTTTTAACCCGGTTGTCCAATCTTTTGGAGCTACTCTTGTGAATACTTGATGTCCGGCTACAAAGCCGGTTGTTGCTTCTAAGGCTAAAAGCCCTACTTTTTTAAGGGAGGCAGCATTGATGCCGCTCATCATCCCTTTTGTGTTTGCTACTGCTGTTGTCATGATGTTTGATTTATTGATTTTTAAATTTCGAATTTTGCTATTGTTTTGCCTTTTGATGGCTTGTTTAGGCCCTGTAAATTGGCTGGCTTTTGCGGCTTATTGCCGGAGCTTGCAATTGCCAATCCACCTAAAACTAATACAGCTACAGCTGCAACCACTATCATTGTGGTGTTGTTCTCTTTGGAGTAGCTTACCGTTGGAACTGGCGTTGCTGGGTTATTATTTGGCGCTGGTGTAACTGTACCCGGTGGGTAAGTTGTTCCAGGGCCAACTTGTGGCGTGTTGTTAGATGGTGGTAAAAATGGTGCAGTTATTTTTTTTACATCATCAACTCCATCGCTTACCTTTTTAACCGTGTCGGTTACTTTAGTAATGGCATCGGTTACTTTTACAATTATTGGTGTAGCAGTGGCTAGTAATGTAGCAGCTGTAATAGCTTCACCCAAACTACCCATAGACATAACCGCTGATTTTGTAATACTTGGAATTGCCTGTTTTACTGTTGTTGGCCCAGCATTTACAGCCGGTTTCATTTGGGTTTGTTTTGTTCCGGTAGGTTCTTCGCCAACGATTTTTTTAACCGTTACTTTAGCACCTCCGGCAGGATTAACAACTGTCTTAACAATAACTTCTTTCATTACCCACGCTGGCATTAACTCCAGTTTTGGCGTTGGGTTGTGGTCTTTGTTATATTGGGTTGCATCTGCATTGTACTT
Source organism: Bacteroidota bacterium (assembly GCA_040388375.1). Taxonomy (NCBI): domain Bacteria; kingdom Pseudomonadati; phylum Bacteroidota; species Bacteroidota bacterium. The sequence continues at coordinate 29,348 of JAZKBU010000002.1, forward strand.
GTTAACCCTTGCAGCTGCATTTTCTTGGCTTACCACTTTTAATAAAGCTTCTGTTGGTTTAACCGGTGGCGGTGGTGGTGCAGATATGGTTTCAACTGCTGGCGAAGCCGGTGCATCAGTGGTGGTTACTTTATTTCTGCCACTACCGGTGTTGATGGATGCAAGCAGGTCGCCCCAATCGCCACCAACAAAAGTACCTGTCCAAACATCTTTAATTTTATTGTCTTCGCCACGGTCACGCATTCCCTGCATGTCAGATGCCCAACCACGGAAATTAATGGCTACAAGGCCACGAAAAGCACTACGGGCTGCAATCATTATGGGGTTATACTTTTGCAGCATGCCTACTGTCCATACAGCTGCATTTTTCAAGCCTTCGCCAATAGCACGGCCAGCATCGCCAATTACGCTGATGCTTTTATCAACAGCATCAACGGTGAAACCGTAAGCATTTTTGGCTATATCACCAACGCTTTTAGCCAAATCACCAGCTGTATCACCTAACCAATCGGTAAAATCAGAACCAAACCAACCTAAACTTCCTAACCTAACACTGTTGTTAGTAGGCCAGCTTTGAGTAATATCAACGTAACCGGAAATGCCACTTAAAGCCGCATTTCTCGCACGTACATTCATAGCTTGTGTATTTTCAATTTTACCTTTGTACTTAGCTAAAACCGCTTTAAACGATACAGGATTATTCCAACCGGCAAGCAATTCTTTTATAAAGTTTTTATACGTTTCTACATTGTAAATGCTGGCAATAGTTTCAGGTTGCGTTTCTGCTACCTTTAAGTTTTCAACTAGCATTAAACGTATTGGCTCAATAACCACCCTGGTCATTGCGTTTAATTCAGCTGCGTTATACGGGCGTATTTGCTTTTTAGGCTTACCTCCGGTTTGTGGGCTTAATTTAACAGGTGGGCTGTCAACCTTGCGAACTGGTGGAGCGCAGTTTGTGCAAGGTTGGTTTATGACAGCCGATTTTGTTACTATGGGAGGAACAAATGTTGTGGATGGTTGGTTTGATACTGGTTGTGTATCAACTTTAGTTAAATAGTTTGAGGGAACAAATACGGTTCCTATAGGTTTTTTTACCAATATACCTGAAACTACTTTTCCCTTGTCAGTTGTGCTTTCAATACGGCCCGTTATAATTTCACCGTTCTTTACAACAGCTTTACCAGTGGTTTTATCGCCTAAATCAAGCCCGGTATATTTGTATGTTAACACAGGTTGAATTGTTGTAACCGGTTGGTTAACCGGTTTAGCTACTGGTGTAACCACTACAGCCGATTTTGTAACCGCTGGCATAACCACCGCTGTAGTTGTTTTAGCCGGTACTATCATTGGAAGTACAGGAGCTTGACCAACTAACTTTTTAGCAGCATTGGTAATAACATTATTTAACACCGTTTGAGCTGGCATTACTGGTTGGCCTTTTTGTATCTGTACACTAACATTGTTAACAGCTGCCAATACTTCGCCTAATAATCCATCAAGTGGAATATGCATACTATTGTTTGCGGTTAAAGGCTCAATGCCATTTAAATATATTGTATTTCCGGCCATGTTATGGAATTTGTTTAATTAATTGATTGGTTAGACTAAAAGGCTCTGTATTGTATTGGTGTAAACAGGCATCAATAACCAGGTAGCCTTTACGGTCTGATTTAGATGGTACGATTACGTAAATATGGCAAAGGGCTTTATCAGGGCGGTTACTTACCAGTTTGATAGCACAAGGAATGCCCATATTTTTAAGGATGGAAACGACAAACTTGCTAAAGCAATCGCAGTCTATACCCTCTTTTCTTTTGTCCCAGCTCGAAGCCGGAGAGTTCAATATTTCATCACGCAAAGCCAATGGCTTCATGTGGTCATCATAATTGTATTGTATATGGTCATGTAAGAACCTATACACATTGTAAACGCTTTGTTCAACTGTTGGAGCTTTCCAGCGTTCGGCAATTTTTTTTGTTTGATATAATTCGCCTGGTACCTGTGAAACTATTATATCAGCTGTTTTGGTTGGCTCTGTACCTATTGCTACCATTTGACTGGTACCTGATGGCTTTGGGAAATACTGGTCAAACTCTTTACCGTCTTTAATTTGGCGGTGGTGTGCAGAAAGGCTGTCAATACCTAAATCGCCAACCTTGCCCAAAATTGTCTGAAGCAACGCCTTTAATGGCGCAAACATGCTTTTTGCATTAATCAGGAACTCTTGTTGAGGTATTTCAATCCCGGCAGCTTCAAAACGTACTATAGCTTTTAAATTGCTATCAAGCGCACCGGTAAATAATTGGTAAACGGTATAGGCGGTTAAGTAACTTGCTGTTAACGGTACACTGTTTATATTGGTTATTGTGTTTTTTAAGATGGTTACACTGGTAACCGGCTTAACCATGTAAAACATATCATTCCAAACCGGACTTGTAACCGAAGCTGAATTGTATTGCAGTGTTACATAAATATTGCCAATTCTTATATCAAAGGTGCTTTGATTTATAATTTGAACAGGAAAGTTTACATTGATACCATTTTGTAAATTGAAGTCATTGGGAATACCTGGAACGACTTTGAATTTACCTAGTAAATTTTGTGCTTTGGAGGCTGTGGAAGCTAAAAGAAAGGCAGCTGTGGCAATGCCTCCTATAATTAAATAATTTCTTCCTGAATTTTGGCTCATTTGCTAAACTTTTAAACTGTAACCGCTGTGGTTACTTTCGTTTAGCAAAGTTTAATCAAGTGATAGATGGTTGGTACTGGTACCGATTAGAATGATATCAAATGATATAATTTGATATATAATGATATCATTTGATAAGGCTAATTTTTAGCATTTAGGGCAGAAATTGCATCATTTATACTTATACCGGTAGCTTTACAATAGGCCGATAATGATAAATATTGCCCTTTTTCTATCTTAAGTTGGGTTTTTAACCGGCTTAATTCACGTTGTGAGGCAGGGTAACTTTTGCCTGTTATTTTAGCTATATCCTTTATGTAAACAACTGCTTTGGTACTCATTTTTTTGCAAGTTTTGTTGTATAATCGTTCAATATAACCACCTGGTTATTTTCAATTTTTAAGTGAATCCAAAATTTAATCATAGTAAGCTCTTCACCGACATTACTGCAAAACATAGTAAGTCCGACAGTTTCCAATAAAATATAATCATCTAAAATATTTTTAAAATTAAAACGGACTTTATAATAACCGGCTTCATGAAACAATACACTAACATTGGTTAAAATATCTTGCCCGGTTATTGGATTAAAATCATACTGGTTAAATTGAATAGCGTGTATTTGAGCCGTTTTTTCGTTAAGCCAATCTGTTAATATTTGAGGGTATTCAATAACTGTTTTCATATAGAATTAGCTTTTAAAATAGGCCACTAATAAAGCAATGCAAGCTATTGCTATGCCTAGCAATAATTGATTTATAAAGTATGGCCTTTTGCGTTTTAGCATGGTGTTATTTTGTGTAACCGGTTAATTCTTTAATATCGTTTGCTGTCATGGCTAACTTAGCTGCTTGCTTACCTTTACATTCAGGGTCAGACTTTAAAGCCTCCATTGTTTGATAGAAATCAATCAATATTTTTTCTATTCCGTAATTTTTTTCAGGTTCTTGCATGGTGTAAATTTAGTTGTTGATTATTATAATTTTATCCGATTTTATTAACACCGGTTACTATAGCGGTTATTTATTCTTAGTAACCGGTGGTAAGAAAAACTTCCTAAATTTTACCATCGCTCTTTTATCAATAGTAAATGTAGTTTGACCCATTGGTATAACTCTAACAAACTCCGGAGCATAGAACCTAGTATAGCCCGTTGTTGTTTTTGTAATTTTATCCTTCATTGAGTAAACAGCTTCCGTGAATATTTCAGAATCGGTGCTACCATAAAGCAGATAGACATTTGCATCATCTATTTTATGAGGTAATTCAAAGGCAAACATTTTTTCTTTTTTTTCAAATTGACATTCTATAGAACCAACATATTTTACAGGATATAAAAATTGGTCAGTTCTAATTGTACCATTCTCTTTTCCGTTACCAATTTGATTTACAAACTCACCAACTTTTAACCCAAAAAAATCATCATTTCCAAAAAGTAAATTTTTTCCGGATAAACCAAGATGCTTATCAACTATTATAATTCTTTCTTTCATATATTTTTGTTAGTATCTAAATGGTGTCCAGTGATGGCAATTGAGGCTTTTAATTATTTTGAATGGTACTTTTAAATTGCCTTGTTTTTTTCTATGTTCTTTTATCCAGTAATAAATAAAAGCTGAAAGTGAAACAAAGCCATCATTAATACAAAACTCCGTAATTTTTTCGGGTGTGAGTTTTTTACCATCAACACATATTTTTATGGCGTTTCCTGTATCATGAAACACACATATTTTTATCCATACTTTTTGCGTTCCATCTAGTTTTTTTTTGTTGGTAATAAGCTTACAATCGGGTGTTTTCAATCCTCTATACATATGTAACCTTTCACCATCCTTAGGCTTACGCTTGTGCTTGCGTAAGGTGTGTATTTTGGTTCCCCTTAGTATTGGGTTTTCAAATTGTTTGTTAAATCCTAGTAGCATAGTTTATTCATTAATTTCTATTTTATTATTTACTGGTTACCATAACCGGTTACGTTTTTGTTTTTTTTTGTTAATTTCTAAAAGGTCACCAACTGCCTTTTCTGTTGTGGGTTCAAGCATTACTTTTAAATCATTTCTTATATAAAAAATTGTGTATAGCTCCACAGGAGTTAGCTTGAAATTAAAACCGTTATAACATGGCCTTGCGCTTAACATTACCGCTCTATTGTGCAAATTGAAAACCACAGCTTGCAAAGCTTTATCCTGGTTGGTTGGTTCTTCAAAATTTATTTCTTCAAAAAAGGTATTGAAAGCACTTTGTAGAATTAACAAATCTGATAGAGAAAGCCTTTTTTTTGTTGGTTTCTTATGGTGCTTTTTCATATTTTTGATTTTATATTAATCATGGCAACCGCCACTTTCACAACTTTTTAAACCTTGATTTATCATTTCAGGAATCCAATATTTAGAATTGGCAATGATTTCAGCGTAAGTAATACGACTATCCAACCAAGTACCTTTACCTAATGTTTCCTTTAAAGAAAACCAGTTCATCTTTGCAGGAGCAACTTGGCTCATAATGCTTAGCGTTTCGGGCTTCTTATGAAAACAGCCAATACAATTACTAATTGGTGGAAAATATATTTGATGGCTATTTTGGTTAAATAAATTAGGTGTTAAATATCCATTGTTAGCCCAATAGTCTTTGACTATTTTTTCTGTAATTCCATTTTTTACTAATGGAAATTGACAAAATCTCCAATTAAAATCACTATGTTTTTGTTGTCTTTTACCTTGTAAACTGCATGAAGTTGCTATTTTAAAATTACTTGGGTCTGAATTATTAAAAAAGCGTTCCATTCTATCAAACTCATCAAATCTAAAACCTATACGCATATTTACTTTTTCGCCTACGTTGTTAAACCACCACTTAAATATTGGAACTAACTTCATTTCATCAGTGCAATACCTCCTTGCCCAACTTGGCAAGCGATTAGGAGTGCCGCCATGAGTATTACTACTGGTTAGTATATTATCAAAGCTCTTACCTCTTACCCAAATTATTTCACGGCCTAAGAGTTGCTCCAAATCCATCATTGCTAAAAGTGTTTCGTCTAATTCGGCAGTGGCTATAAAATCGCCATATTCGGGTATATACTTAGCAAGCTTTTTGTTTGCATAATCTATTAGAGCCTTGTCCGTTGGCGCACATGTTTTATCGTCAATACATACTACACTAAATACTTCGTAGTCGGCTGGATAATGAACTGCTATGTAAGCGCTAGTTTTTCCACCACTTATACTGTTTACTGTTTTCACTTTGCTCATAGCTTACTTTAAAAGTTGTTTAAAATTGAATCAATAACCATATTTCGCCTAAGCTCCGGCATGTCTTTTAATTGGGCAATGGTGCGGTCAATTAATTTTTTGTTGTTCCATCGCTCCCGGTAATCAGCACCATAAAATTTATAATCGTGCAGCTTGGTAGGTACTGGATAATTTATGTACATCATACATTCTTTTCTGCCAGCTCTTGTTTGGTCGTTAAATGGATGCTTAGTAAAACCGTTGTTTAAAAGTATGTTATCGTACAGCTCACATTCATAGTGAGTAATCATGGTGTAAACCGGTAACTTTCTAACTTTATTAAGTAGCCTTTCGTGTTGCTCCAAAGTTTTAAATTCGTGCGGGTATAGGTCAATAGTGCTTTGCCTGGTTTCTTCTAAATAGGGAGGGTCTAAAAACAAAAATGTTTTACCAAATTCAACCGGGTTTATCCAATGTAAATTTTCAAGAAAGTTGCCATTAACCAGGTGCATTTTTGTTTCTTGTTTATTCCACTTATCAATAACGGTTTTATCCATATCTATACCAACCATTCGTTTAGCCGGTTTGATGTGTTTAGATAAAGCGCAATGCCCTAAAAAACCGCTTACAATAGTTTCAACCGGTGGTACATGGTTTATAAGAAATTGAAATACACCGGAGGCAAAAATGCCTCCGGTGTAAGTATCATTGATACTTGGCTCTTTGGCTTGTTTTGGTATCTCCTTTTTGGGCGTTGTTGCAGTGGGTTGTTTCATTGCATTGATACGCTCTATTTGTGCATCAATTTTACTTTCATTTTTAACCGGCTGCGCTATACCTGGCAGCATGTCCATTTTAGGCGTTGTTACCGGAGTCTTTACAATTTTGGTTTGTGGTATGTTATCAGCCAATATTTCATTTAAGATTCTTAATACATCACCTGGCTTTAATTCAAAATCTCCTTTATTGGGTGTATTTTTTTTACTTGCCCAAGAGCTAACGTTAGTGAAATATTTCACTTTTAACCCTTTTAACTCAACAAATCCATTTCTTACAGATGAACCGCCACCATCTCCAAAATCAATTACTTCTTTTAGTTCAGCAATTGTTTTGAAGCCATTAGTGACAAAGTTATTAAGTTCATATCGGCTCCCTCTAACTAAACTAAAAACCAATTCATGCTCAATTGAACCAATATATTTATGTGTTAAAACAATTGGCTTTTTATAGCCTTGTAGCATATCTACATAACTAATTGTATTTGCATAATAAAATTCACTTTGGCAGCAGTATATTTTTAATTCATTGGGGCTTTTAAAAACAAAATATGCAGTATCATAACTTCCATTTCCTGTGAATTTTTCACCACATCCATCACAGCAAAATGGCATTTTGTTAACGGGGAAATTTGTAAAACAATGAAAAGGATAAAACAAATGGTGTTCAGTATTAGTAAATAATTCTTTATGGTCAACCCATTCTTCAGCTGTAGCCTTGTTAACTATGTTTATTTTTTCAGCGAATGAAACTGGTAAAGCTTGTTCATTTTCAATAACCGGTTCAACCTTGGTCAGCACTTCCATTTTTGGCGTTGCTGAAGCCTGATATGTAAATGTGCTGTGTTTGGTTTTATCTAAATAAAACTGTTCGTTGCCAACACCAATAGGCATTTCAGAATAGGTATGCTTACCATCTGCATTTGATAACTCTTGCTTATACCTGTAGAATTTATCAGCGCAGTTGGTGCCTACAAAAACTAAATAGTCGGCATCAAAAAAACCATTATAGTTATTGTTTTTAGGCAATAACTTTTTGTTGCACACACAACATACTATCTGACCAACCAACGATTCATTTGGCGTTGCTTCAGTTTCGTGAGCTTGTAAAATATCTTTTTGGGTTTCTTCTTCAATGCTGTTTGGTAGCAAATACCCTGCTAACATTAAACCTTTTTCAAACTGCTGTAAATTTTCTTCCACATCTGCCAACGGTTCAACTGGCGTTGCTTCAGCTACTAAGCTAAAAGTGGTTATATAAATAGTATTGCCATCACTATCATATTTATAAAATTCTACTCCGCTAGAAGTTCTACTAAAAAAATAAATTTTATTAACCTCCTTGTAACCGGGTATTTTCTTTTTATCAATAAAGCTTTGCAGTTTGGCTTGAAAATCATCTAGGTTATCAAGATGTAAAAGCGTTTCAGCTTTTAACATTATATTTTTTATTAAGGCGGTTTTAGGAGTTGTTATTTTGCTGTATTCAATTTTTGGCGTTGCTGGATCACTTTCGGTATCATTTTGCACGCTTTTACCCTTTTTTTGTACGTTTCCGTTAACTTCCGGTACACCTTTAGCGTTTATTAGCTTAAAATTTGTAGGGTCAATTGTTTTAGCTCCTTTATTTATTTTAGATATAATAAGCCACGCGTTAAATGGCGGTACAATTTTTTCGTTGAACAGATTGGCAAAAACAGATTTATTCTTTTTTTCATAATGTGCTTTATAACAATATTCATTAGCACTTTTGTAGTGTACAAATACACGTACATCATTATCAAAAAAGCCGTTTAATAAATTGCCGTTGGCTTCTAATTTGGCTTGTTCGCCACACTCGTTACACCAAATTCCAAAATCGGTATTAACTGCTTTATTTGTGTTCTTTGTCATGGCTAGTAATCGTTTAAAAAATCGTTAATGGTTGTTGATGGGTTTATGTAACCGGTTATTTCTAAATTGGGTATTACCGGTTTAAATGTTGCGTTACGGTCAATTAAATCGTAATGCTTAAGTACAGTTACACAATGCTCCAGTATCACTTCTTTAACCGTTGCGTTAAATTCAAGGTTATTGGTTGGAAGTATGGAACTAAGTAATAAAAAACAGTCAGTAGGATTGAAAGTATATTGGCACGTATAAAACTTCTGTTTAAGTTTGTTTTCAGCATTGTTATACATCATATCCAAACTGAAATATTTTAAGTACGCTTCGCTTATTAGGCTTAAATATTTGGTGTTTTGGTACGCTTCAATACTGTATAGTTTACGGTAGTATTCTTTGGCTTCAAACAAAATATTTTTGTAAGCTTCTAGCTGCTTTTTTTCAATGGTTAACAGCCGACAATTTTTTACAGGGTGGTTATTCATGGTAGTAGTGGTTAAAGGATTTGTCTACTGAAATGATTTGGCTTTTCTTTTATTGCTTTGAAATCAATTAATGGGTAGTTATTGTGTATAGATAAAATGGCCTTTTTATAGCGGTTATAGTTTGTTTCAGAAACTACCTTATAACCCTCAATTGAAGTGTTTTTTGTCCTTTCTTTAATAAACTCTTTTTCTGATTTAGCATGGTGACCGAAACATGTATCAGTAAATTTTTCCCACTCAAAATCGCAACTATGGCTTTTGGTAGTGTCTTTATGGGCAAATAATTTAATGCGCTCGATAAGCATTAATTCATCTTGTTTATCACCTTTATAATTAGTGTAATTGGGGTTTATTGTCCAAGCTTCAATTTCAGTTTCGTTGAAGATTCGCTTTACTCCGGTTTGGTTTTTAGCAATAAATATTATTCTCATAATCGTAGTTAGTTAAATGATTTTTCGAACTGTTTATCTTGTTGCATTCCAAAGCGTTCAACGGCTCCAGTTTGTTCGTATGCAAAACCTTTTTTTATGGTTTGGTTTACTTCGTTGGCGGTTGGGAACTCGTCAAACTCTTTAAACTTTGCGCTCCAATGTTTAGGGCGTGAAATGAAAGCAACTGATACTTTAAACTGCTTTAAATCTTCTGTTGCATCAATAATAATTCTGATGGGAATTTTGTAAAATGATGGTTGGTTCATGGTTTTGGTTTTATTTGTTAATGGTTAATTTTTTGTGTGAGCTGATAACTGCTTTATTGGTGGTGTGGGGTGTTTGGTCTAAATCCAACATTTATATTGTTGACAGCCTTAAACAATACGTTGTTATAGTCTTTATGTATGGTAGTTTCAATGCCATTGAACACTAATACTTTTGTTACCTGGCCGTAAACGGTATTGTCGTACACCTCCATTTTTAAAGTAGTGGCTACATTCTCATTAAACTTGGTTACAATGGCAGCTAGAACGGTTGGCGGTTTCTTACCAGCACGCAGCAATGTTTCAAATAGCTGCATACCTTTAAGCACATAAGTTGGTTTGCCATTGGTGCTGTTGAGCCACCATAATTTGATGCAATACCGGTCCATTTCTTTTTCTTCAGCATTCCTATTTACGTTTAGTATTAGCTCATAATCGTATGGCTTAGTAGCTGTAATGCTTGTAGGTGTTGGTTTCCGTGCTTTTCGTGCAGTCATTTCGGTCATGGATAGTTTTAGTTTTTTCGGTTTTTTAGTGGCTTATTTTCATGAATATTCATGAAGAATGTATGATTACAGGGATATAAGATTATATGAATATTTTTCATTAACTTGATATGCCAAATAGGTAATACACAATTTTTAAAATTAGGGGTTTAGCCCACGTGCGCCAAGGGTTTCAGCGCATCTGGTAAGTACCAAATTGGCTTGTTAATAACTTTATCATAACCGTTATAATAGTATTCAGAATTTGGTCTACATTTGCCATTAGAGGCAAATACTTGGTTCGAAATACTACACAATTCGGGCAATGAAATTTTGCGTTTTAAGTAGGCTATACGCTCGAAAGTTGCCCGGATATGTTTACCGTTCTTTCGTGTGTTAATCATTGCTTTAACGCTTCGGTATGGGCAGCTTTGCACACTGTGAAGCAACTTGTAATCAACCGCTGACAAATCAGCATTAATAAAACTATTCTTTTGCCACTCAAACAAAGCATCAACAGGATGTTGGCTTGGTTCAATTTTTGGCAAAAGCATCTTTACTAACTCCTTATTTTGGTTGATGGCTCTAATTGCTCCGGCACGTGTGAAGTGCTGCTGTTCCGTTTCTTCTGCAAGCTCTATGAGGTATTGGCAGGGTACAGGGGTTTTATTTTCAAATTCATAATTGACAAATTTTATTTCTTCTTTTTTAAGTGGTATATCCAATATTTTCATACATTCAACCCAGCTGCATAACTGAATTGATTTAGCTTTCCAGTCAACCTTAAGCAAGCCAAAACGCTCACATTTCCGTAATCTTTCCAATACTGATGAATAACTATTAAGGCCGGTTACAGCGTAAATTTGCTGCATTTGTTTTGGGTAATCGAATATTGTACCACTGGTTGTGATGGCCTTGCAAGCAAAGAAAAAACCAAAGGTGCGTGTAGCCTGGTTAGTAGCATAAGCTTTGCCGGTAGTAACATAATTACCACGTTTGCGAAGCTTAGAAACAAGCAAGCTGCTTGCACGTAAAGGAATTTTGATGTTTATTTTGGCCAGTAACTCCATTTATGCCGTTGCTTGTTTTGTAACCGGTGTAGCGTGAAGTATTATTTGGCTTTGTATTTCGGATTGCAGCTCGCACAATTGCTTTAATTGGGCTTCCATTGATTGTTTTACAACAGGGTCAAAATTTGTATTGTTTGCATTATCTGCAAGCCATTTAGATAAGCCTTGAATACCGGCTCCAAACTCTTTAACAAGTGTTATAACTTCTTTGTCAACCAACAACAAAAAAGTTGTTTTTTTACCAGCAGCTATAGCGTTTAACGTATCCATGTAATTTTGAATAAATGGAACTCCCTCTTTTTCTTTTTGCTCTGCCATACTAGGATTGCTTATAAATTATTTGATTAATTTTGTTAGGGTTTCTATTGACAATGGGCTTTTCATCATCAAACGAAACGTTGTAATTAATACCGTTACACTTAGGGCATACTTCTGAAAAACCAAACACGCTTTCAGCTGCTTCTAACTGTTTTGGCTCACCTACGTAGCCACATTCAAAACATTCTATACTCATACTATTTTTCGTTATAAGAGTTGGCTAGTTTGATGGCTACGCTATCGGTTAATTTGTTTATCTCTTGCCATGATGGATGAAACTTGCGTTTGCAGTCTGCAAAACCTTTTGCATGGCCTTTACCGTGTCCAAATAAGTAAGCTATTGGTATCAATGCTATAAGCAATGAAATAACCAGGTATAAAAAATTATCGCTCATGGCTTTTAGGAGTTATGTTTAATACTACTTTTAACGAATTACAATCTGTTGACAATTGGGCTATTTTACTTTCTTTAAAGTATTGATTGGCGTTGCTGAAATCTTGCTTTTCCAACAATTTTTGAAAGGTTCTTTCACAGGTAAAAAGTTTTTTATCCAATTCAGATAACATGGCTTGTAGCTTTTCTTCTGTGTAACCGGATTCTATTAACAATGCGTAACCAAACAGGTTATTGCATTCGTATTCAACAGCTGCAACGGGAATTTTCATTTCTTTACAGAAAGAAATTTTTTCATTGGCTAAAGCCCGAATATTTGCTACTGATAGCATGTTGTTTATTGTTGTGGTGGTGGTTTGGTTCATGGTATTTAGTTTTATGTACAAGCGGCTACACTTTTTGTAACCGCCTGTACAGGGTGGTTACATTAAGATATAGCCTCCGTTATCATCGGAAACGACTTTTACGTGTGGCACAAACACCATGTTGTCGGTGGTCTGCGAAAATGTTCCAAAAAGGTTTTTTATGTGTTGAGCGTCCTTATCCTGAATATCGAAAAAATGCAGGTATGATTCAACCTTGCTAGTATCAATTAGCGTTTTGGTAATTGTTGATTTTACAAGCGCACCGGAAGCGGTATTCATTGCACTAGTTACAGTTTCAAGTCCGTTTGCGTGGTCAATGGTGTGGCTTAAGGTTAAGAATAAATCAGGGGTGCCGGCCACAGTAATAATACCTTTAGGACGTTCTTTTGAAGCTTCGGTTTCGTTTTCCAATGTTGCTGCGGTTTCATCCTTTGCCGGTGTGTCCGTGTCATTTCCCACTGTTGCAGCTGTGGTTTCTGTTTTGTCTACTCCTGGTGTAGTGGTTGCCGGTGTCGGTGTTTCGCCTCCTGGCGTTGCTGAAGCTGTTGTTGTTTCATTTGCTCCAGTGTTTTCTTTGTTCTTTGTTGCTTTTGACATATTATTATTTTGATTAAGGGTGTCTTGGTATAGGTTTAAAGCTTCTAATTGTTGCTTTAAAGTATTTATAACCCCTTGTGCTTGTGCAGGGGTAATGCCAACGGGTGTAAATCCACTGCTGTTATCAGGTAGCACATGGATGTAGCCTTGAAGAATTTTATTAAATAAAACGGTACCTGGTTCCGTAACCGGCCTTTTTATTGAAAGTGCTTTTGTGTTTTTTACTCCATCAAGAGGGCGCCATTTGTTTAAGGTTTGGCAAATTGTTTTTGCTACTTGTGTGGCTTTTGTTTTTGAAAGGCTTTCAACTGGCCCGAATAATGTAGTTGATACTTCATAGTCAGGGGCGGTGCGGTTGAAAAAGTTGCGCTGGTAAACAACAACTGATTTTTCGTGTATATGATAGTAATACAGGTTTAATTTTGGCATGGTAAACGGGGTGGTTACACCAGCGAAATAATAAATTTAAAACAAAAGTGCCAAATAAAATACACTAAAATGCGTTTTATAAATATATAAAATTGATTTACAACGAATTAATTTAATACTATATATATCTAAAATACATTTTAATGCGTTTTTATTTGCTTTATTTGTTTTTAAAAAGCATTTTTGTTGCAAATAATCTATCAAAAACTATGGATGCGAAACAAAAACGTTTAAATCTGGTAATTTTGATGCTTAATTTAAGCAGGAATGAAATTGCCGAAAAAACTAACTACACAGCCAGTCAGATTTCACGAATTACAACAGGTCAGGAGCCAACAAATAAATTTATTAATGTGTTTTGTTTAGCATTTCCTAAAGCTAATAAAAAATACATCTTAGATAATGATGGAGAGCCTTTAATTGGTGTGGATTGTTCTGATATTGGCTTTAAAAGTATTGGCAAGGAAAAACAAGAAATTAGTTTTTTAAAGCAACAAATAGCCAAAATGGACACTCAAATAACATATTTACAAAATATGTTAGAAAAAGCTTTGAGCCTACAACCGGATTTAGCGGGAAAGCTTAATTACCCAATTGCAAAGTATGGTAAACAGGACAGTAATTACACACTGAACCTATTTACACAATTAGGGACTACACAAGGGGCTTTTAAAAATTAAAGCCTCAAGATACTGGAAAAATGGGCAAGGTTTGAATCCTTGCGAGACCACAACAGCTAAAAAAGATTAAAGCCTTGATTCGTCAAGGCTTTTTTTGTTTATAGCTACTCCATAATTACTTAACTCGTCCGGCCTAAATTTAATTTTTAACTTTATAATTTATCCTATTATTGTTTCATGAATAAACTTGTTCGGGGACTTAGTTTAACACAGGCTACTTCCCTTAATATGATTGATATGGTTGGTATTGGTCCTTTTGTAACCATTCCCTTTATCATTCAAATAATGGGCGGTCCGCAATGTATTTTAGCCTGGTTACTGGGTGCCTTATTATCGTTTATGGATGCTTTTGTTTGGGCCGAATTAGGTGCCAAATGGCCACAAGCCGGTGGTTCGTATGTATTCTTACAAAAATTATATGGCAAAAAATATGGTCGTTTGCTTTCCTTTTTATTTGTATGGCAAACCAGTATTCAAGCCCCATTGGTAGTTGCTTCAGGCGCTATTGGTTTTGCTCAGTATTTATCGTTTCTATTGCCTTTAAGTGATGTAGCTCAAAAAATGGTTTCGGGCTCATTGGTATTGTTATTGGTTTGGTTGCTATACCGCAATATTCAAAGTATAGGCAAGTTATCGGTTATTATGTGGGCAGTAGTTGGCTCAACTATTCTTTGGCTTATATTTTCTGCATTTACTCATTTTGATGCCAATCTGGCTTTTACTTTTCCTGCAGATGCTTTTGATTTAAAACCCATGTTTTTTGTAGCTTTAGGACAGGCCTCTGTTAAAAGTATTTACTCTTACCTCGGTTATTATAATGTTTGCCATTTAGGTGCTGAAATTATTCAACCACAGAAAAATATTCCTAAAAGCATTTTTATTTCTATTACAGGAATAGCTATTTTATACATCAGTATGCAAATTGGTATTTTAGGTGTTATTCCATGGCAGGAAGCACAAAACTCTACTTTTATTGTCAGCACCTTTTTTGAAAAGCTTTATGGACACTTAGCGGCACAAATAGCTACTAGTTTAATTTTATTTATAGCCGTGTCTTCCCTATTTGCCGTAATGCTCGGTTATTCGCGCGTACCTTATGCAGCCGCTAAAGATGGAAACTTTTTTAAAGTATTTGCCAAGCTCCATCCTACCAAACATTTTCCTCATATTTCGTTATTGGTATTAGGTGGATTGGCTTTTTGCTTTAGTTTATTGTTTAAATTAAAAGATGTGATAACGGCAATTATTATCATGCGCATACTCATTCAGTTTATAAGCCAATCAGCCGGGTTAATTGCTTTACATTACAGAAGTAAAAAATTGCGCTTACCTTATAAAATGCCTTTTTTCCCTATTCCTGCCATAGCCGGTATTGCTGTTTGGCTGTTTGTTTTTTTAAGCAGCGATAGTGTTTATATTATAGGTGCATTGGGTATTATTGTTTCTGGTTGTTTGTTATACTATGTAAAGGAATACTTTGGCAATAAAGAAATTTCTTTAAAACAATTTAACGAGAGCTCAATTTAAGTTACGTGTATTTTAGTTGTGGTATTTAAATACCTATTTTTCATCTTTCTTTTTCCTTAGATGAAAAAGAAACAAAAAATCAAGGCAAAAAAATGCTTCTCCGCGCAGGGCATGATGCGCGGCCCGCTTTTTTGCCGGGCTTACGCACACCTGCTATTTGGATTACATAGTAATTTGTATGCTTCAATGACTCTTAAGCCTGCACAGTCTCGAGTTACTTATTAATATTTTACCACTTTGGTCTGGTAGTTTCCGTGTTTTATAAAATAGATATCTGTTTTTAAATCTGCCAGATTGATAGTGATATTTTTGTCGCTACCTATAACATTTCTTGTCATTACCAACTGGCCTATATGGTTAAATATTTGAATGGGTTCGGTTGATTCTGTAGCGGATAAATCAAGTGTAATTTCATCGGTAAATGGATTGGGATAAACTGACATACTTGATGTGGTAATATCAGCAATTGACGTGTTGTTGGCACACATCACTTCATTCAATTTATTCCATATCATGGTGTCTATTTGAATAGGTACATCATTTTCATTGTTATTGCCATCTTCACCCATACGTATTACCACTAAGTTTTTGGAAGGCACTACGTATATTTTTTGATCGTTTTTACCCAAAGCGGCAATCATATCCGAAGGTGCGGTAGGTATTATACCGCCTGCAAAAACAAAACTGGTTCCGGGTAACATAAAACTTTGCTTGCCATTGAGCCACCACAAATACCCGTACGATTGATTCAGGTTTTGCGAAGTATTGGTCATGCTGGTAAAGTAGCTCCTGTCTTTTAACAAGGTATCGGTTCCCCATATACCTTTGTTTAAAATTAACAAGCCAAAGCGGGCCATATTCCTGGGTTTTGATACAAATGTTTCGTTTACCCATAAGCCATACATACCTGTTCTGGCACTTACGTTTTGATTGGTAAATTGCTGAAAAGTAATGCCACTTGCATTGGCTACTACTGTTTGTAATAGTTTATACGGTGCGTTGTGATAATACCATCTTGTTCCTGCATCGGATTTATAATTTAAACAAGAGGGTGTGGTACAATCTAAATCGGGCACTTTTTCATCCAGGCCGGTTGTCATGGTTAGCTGGTGCTTAATTTTAATCAATCCTTCCTTTTCAGGAGGACATGAAGTAAAACCCTGTCCTAAATATTTTGAGCTGGAATCTTCAATACTTAACAATCCTTTTTCCTGTGCTTGACCTACCATAAAACCCACCAGCGATTTACCAGCCGAAGCCCAATACCACGATGAATCAATGGTAAAAGTACCGAAGTATTTTTCCATGACTATTTTACCGTCTTTTAATACAATAAAGGCTTTTGTCTTTTTCTCTTCCAACATATTGTATAAATCTGGTATTTTATTGGTACACCAACCCAAGCTTTGCGGGCTTATAGTATCCCAAGTAGAAGCATTATTAATGGGCGGAAAGTACATTTGCGCTTTACCTACAAATGCTGAAAGTAAAAATAATAAGGATAGTATTTTTTTCATCATGCCTTTATGATTATACCAAAGGTAAATAGTTTAACCGCTTGTTTTATTTAAATTTTTCCTTCAAGCCATCAACCACTTTAGCCACTGCAGGGCATACAGTTGTATTTAAATGAGTAATTTTTAGCTTTTGCAACACATTGCGTTGCTGGGTATGTGGAAACTCCCTGCAGGCATTTGGCCTGTCACTATAAACACTGCAATATTTATCGCTGCCTAAAAATGGGCAGGGCATTTGTTTGAAAACATAATCCTTGTCTTCATCTATACGTAAATAATTTTCGGTAAAAACACTTGGTTTTAGTCGTAGGTTTTTAGCCAGCCTGTCTATGTCTTTATTTAAAAGTAAAGGGCCAGTAGTTGCACAACAATTGGCGCATTGCAAACAATCAATTGTTTCAAAAGCTTCATCGTGTAATTGGTTGGTGATTACATCTAAGTTTTTAGGTGCTTGTTTTTTTAACTTGTCTAAAAACTTTTTGTTCTCGGCCTTTTGCAGTTTTGCCTTCTCAATAATTTTTATGTATTCGGCAATCATGGCTTATATCAGGGTTGAATTTGAGCCAATACTACTTTATTCTTCCGCCTTCTGTCGGCATCAATAAACCAACCCCATTTACCAAAATAATAAAAAGCAGATTGTATATGGTAGCTTAATAATTTTGTGCTTTTATAAGAGCCTTTTTCGTAATTGTGAATAATGCTAATGCTGGGATAATAAATAGCTTGAAACTGACTGCTTATTCTGCGACTTAAATCGGTATCTTCTAAATACATAAAAAAATGCTCATCGAAAGCTCCTGTTTTTTGCAATGCTTCGTGGCTCATTAACATAAAACAACCTGACAGATTATTTAAAACCATGGGTTTGTTATAGTCTTTACTCTCCAATTCGTAACGGCCTAAACTTGCTTTAAAAAGAGGACTTAAAAATGCAGGCACAAATCGCCTGAACATTAAATCAAAAGGAGTTGGCAATAACTTACACAAGCGTTGTATTTCTCCATCTGGATACAATACTTTGGGCATTAACAATCCAACATTTTTGTTTGCATTTAAATAAGCCAACCCATCTTCAATACAGTTTTTATTAATGACTACATCGGGATTAACTACCAAATGATAGGGTGCTAAAAGCTTACCATAATTGATAGCCACATTATGTGCTTTTCCGTAACCTAAATTGGCATTGTTAAAAATATATTCTGCGTCATAACTTTCAAACAGTTCTTTTAACAGTGGCTCGGTAGAATTATCGCTGACAATTAATTTTATGGGTACTGTTATTTGCTTTATACTATTTAATAAAGGCAATAATACGGCAGGCTTACTGTTGTAAACCACCAGCGATATGCTTAATTGATATGGAAATGAATTACTCAACTGAAAGTTTATAGTTGGGCTAATAAATTATTGGAACCTACAGGGCGTTTAACGGTAAAACCTTCTCCATACGTAGTATTGATTAAGCGACCAAACTCACGGGCTCTGCCCTCTATATAATGCATAAAGTCGAGCGATGAAATAGGTGTTTGTGGCTCTTTGCTGTTGGGGTCGTAAAACTGACTGCTAAAAGCTTGTATCGCTGCTATCTTATCATCGTAATAGGGTGTTATGTCAACTATTATATCTGGCTTTGTTAACCTGTCTTGTATGTAATGGTATATTTGTTTTGGTCGCCAAGGTTTTTGAATGCTACCATTAACAGTTGTTTCTATTTTAACCAATCCGCTTAAAAAAGCCGCTTCATGTACCAGGTCGGCCGCTTTTCCATGGTCTATATGCCTGTCACTTTCTGCATTACACAAAATAATATCGGGCTGGTATTGGCGTATTTTCTCTATAATTAATAACAGCGATTCTTTATTTTTCTGGAAAAAGCCATCTGCTAACTTTAAATTTTCGCGTACGCTCACGCCTAGTATTTTGCTGGCGTTGGCTGCTTCTATTTTTCTTAATTCGGCTGAACCTCTTGTGCCTAGTTCGCCTTGCGTAATATCAATAATACCAACTGTATAGCCTTGTTTTATATGACTCAATACTGTTCCGCTACATGCCAATTCTACATCATCAGGATGTGCAGCAAAACAAAGTATATCTAGCTTTTCCATGGGGGCGAAAATACTCATATTTTTTAATTTGGGGATTCTAAAATGCGTAACTCAATATATTTAGGTTTAAAACGGACTGTTTAAAAGTCAATTGCCTATAAATAAAGCAATTTTGCATTTGTGTATTTCCTGTTAGTTTCTTGTATCGGGCACTTACTATTTTGCCTTTTTATTTTAAACTCAAAAAGCATGCTTACATCCTTAACTATACTTAACTCAAAAGTATATGGCAAAGCCGAAATCCGTTTTAACGACTGTGATAGTTTACAGTTGGTAGGACCTAATAATATTGGTAAATCAACTTTAATATATGCCCTTAATTTTTTGTTCATTATTGATGGCAATAAAATGACTTTTAGTGGAAACAGACGTGGTGATAAAGACACTATTCACCATTATTTTCCTAACCCCAACCAAAGTTATATTGTGTTTGAGGTTTTTAAAAAATCGTATTACTGTATTTTATTAAAACGCGATAGTGAAGGCAATTTGGAATACTACAAGTATGCCAGCAATTACATGGAGCAGCACTATGTAGATAAAGACAAACGCTTAATGAAGTTTGACGAAGTGCAAGCACAATTAGCCTCTGAAGGTATAGAGCTGGAAGCCTTTAAGGACAAACGTGAGGTGTTTAACTTTGTGTACCAGCGTGGCCGTAGAAACAACGGTGTAGTTTGGTTGGACGACAATGTAAAAAGTGATGGCTTAAGTAATAACTTTTCTAAAATATACCGATACTTAATCAACACTAAATTAATTACTAATAAAAATTTGAAAGAGGCTTTAATTATAGCTGATAACAGGGAAAATGAGGTTTTAAATTTTAGTCAGAAAAACAAAAAGGATATTCACGATTTACGTAAAATAAACAACGAAATCAGGAACCTGAGATCAGTTAAAAATGAGTTTGACGAGTTTAGGGAAGTGGTAAGTCAGTACAGTGCCAAGGCTAAAATTATAAGTCAATTGTACTCTGCCTTTACACAAAACTACGAACACACTTTGCCAAGCTTACAAGCTTTATTGGTGGAGAAAACACAAAACAGGGCCAAAATCCATACAGAAATAAACGAAGATTTAAATCCGAAGAAATCGGATTTGGATAGAAAAATTGGTGGTAAGGATGCGGAAATACAAAACGAAGCGCAAAAACTGAACGAAAAAGAAGTAGAGTTAAAAACCATTAACAGTTTTGAACCGGAGAAAATATTAAACGAAAGCTTACTCAATCTTGATAAAAAAAGAAAAGAATTGGAAAGCCGTTTAACCATGGTTGAAATTCAAAAACTAAGCTCTAAACAAATTGAATTCCGAGTAGCAGGTTTAGAAGACCAGGTAAGCCGTTACGAAAACCAGATAAAAAATTACAGCAATTTATTAATTAATAAAATAAGCGGTAATAAGGATAACAGAAAACTGTTGAATGCTTTGTTAAGCGAGCAGGTAAAAGCATTACCGGGCGAGCAGGTAAAAAAGGCTATTCATAAAATAAGTGATACTTTAAAAATATTTGATGGGGAAATAGATATTTCGAAAAACATTACGCAAAAGGACTTTGAAAGTGTTGAAGAAATAAAAGAAAAGTTAAGTGCTGTAAAAGCTGATTTAAAAAGCCAGCAACAATTACTGGAAACGGTTAAAGATTTAGAAAAATCGCAAACGGAACTACAACAAATATTAAGCGATATTGATAGCATTAAACAAAAGCTTCAAAAAATAAAAACCAAACCTGCTTTAACCAAAGCCATTGAAAAACTAAAGGCTGAAATAACGGAGTTAAATACACAAAAGGAAAAATTTGAAAGCGAGCAAAAAGCCATCAGCAAACAAATTGCCAAGCGTAGTAACGAGCTAAACGATATCAATGAAGATATTAAAAAACGGGAAGAGCGTATTGGACAAATTCAGGATTTTAAACGGGAACTGGAAACTTATGGGTTTGTAGCGGAGGAGCATGAAAGCAGCGAAGATTTAGACTTGTTGTACAATAAAATTAAACTGAACCAAGCAGACAGAAATACCTTAAAAATAAACAAGGATAATTTATTTGAAAAACTACGCGACAAGTTACAATCAACCTTTGCCGATGAGCAAGATTTTATACGCTATGTAGAAGAAGAAATTGCGTTGATTGATGACAAGGAACGTTCTATTTCGTCATTATTAGAAAGTATAAGCACGCAGTTTGCCAACCCTGCTTATACCCTATTGAAACGTTATGATGAATTTAAAGAATTTATAAACAATAAGTTTAACCACAAACTATCGCAAAGCCGTATTTCAGATATTGAAAGCTTAACCATAGAGTTGGTTGACAATAAAAAACTGGTAGAAGAGGTTAAAAAAATCAGCCAGATTCAACAGGTAAAAGGACAACTAATGTTTGAGTTTGACCACTCGGAAAACTTAAAAGTATTAGATGCTTACTTAGACTCAGGTAAAAAAATAGAGTTTGATGATTTGTTTGATATTACCTTACACTTAACACGTAAAGGAACGACCAAACCTGTTGATTTGAACGAGCAAATTGAAAGTGACGGAACGGATAAAATGATCCGTTTAATGATTGTAATGAACATCATTAATCGTTTAGCCATTGCCGATGATGAAAACCGTATTGTATTGTTTATTGATGAGGTAGCTACTATTGATAAACAAAACAGACCTGAGTTAGTACGTTTCTGTCGCGAGCATTATTTCATTCCAATATTTGCCGCGCCTGATGCCGTAGCCGGTTTTGGTAAATACTATTTCATTTACCCAAATGCAGGTAAAATTAATATCAACGAAAAAATTAATGCCATGTATGGCGAAAGCAATGCAGCTATGTAATGCCTATAAAGCATTACACACTGTAAAAAGTTAACAGCCAAAATAACACAAGCATGATTAAAGCAGAACCAAAAACAATACTCAATTTTTTAGCCAATCATTTTGATAGCTTAAAAGATTTGTTTGATGCCCAAGTAGAAAATGGCATCATTCACCAGGAGGTATTGGCTCAAATAATGACCGAGCGCGATGACCAAATTCAATCGCAGCTCATTGAATACAAAATATTGCGTAAGCTGGGCGATGATTTTGAGTTCAGAGATACATATTTTAAACTATTTGAATTTATTTTAAATGAGTTCAGACCGCTATTGCCCGAAACCATTCAAAAGTATGAGCAATCAATAGGTGCACTATTCAAAAAAATACGCGAAGGCATAAATGGCGATACATTGATTCTGAAAAACAGGATTGATGATTTGAACAATGAAATAAAAGAGTTTAGCGAAGCAGTAGAAAAAAATACCATTCGTTTATTAGCCGAAACTCGCGAGCTGAAATCAAACGTTGATAAGCTGGATTACAAAGAAAAAGTACGCAAGGCCAGCTTCTGGATTGATTATTATATATTGCCATTGAACAATATTTTAGATATAAACCATGGCGATAGTATTACCAATAAGCTGTTTGATATATCGGAATACGTAAACGTACGCAGGCTTAATTTCAGTGATGAAAATATACGTTTGCAGTTTGAAAAAGTATATACCTTTTTAATTCAGACCAACGATGATTTATTGCGCCAGTCAAAACTATTAACCAATGAGTTATTGCCATTGATTGAACGCATCAGAACGGAATCAATTATATTAACGGGTTGGATGGAGTTTTTAAAACAACCTTATAAATCGCCCGTACCAAAAGTATTTAAAGGCGAGCGCAACTATCCGTACAATAACGATATGTATTTAAATGCCAAAGAATACATTGAACAGTTTGCGGCTGATGAAACCATTATTTTAGAAGAGCCTATTGCCAACAGCGATAAATGGGTATTTAACAAAGACCTTTATAAAGGTAAAATGATGAGCCAGTTGCCGCTTGACAGCTTTTTTGACTGGTGTGGTTTAACACTAAGAGGCGAATACAAAGAGATAGAAACAGATAAATTTTTTGCCTTAACGGGTTTATTGTTTGAAGACGGCATTGTGCTGGAATTAGACGAATCGTCAAAGGACAGAAAATTAATCAAGACCAACCAAATGACATTGAGAGTACCAAAAATTAAAGTAATAAAACATGGAATTTCCTAGATACCACAAAGACATAGTAAGTGATTTAATGGCCGGTAAATTTATATTGGCCAGCGATCCTAAATTTATATCGCTTAAAGAAAGCGAAGATTTTTATACCAAATTTTTTAAAGAAAGTTTTGCTTATGAGCTGGAAATGAAAACCGATTTTGGTTTTATACTTTCGTACGAAACAGGCGAGCAACTAAGCAGGGATATTTGTTTGTTTTTTGCGGTACTTAGTTTTGAGCTGGATAAAGACGGCAAAAACTTTTTGGAAGAAATACAGTATGCCGAATTTGAAACCGAAAAACTGGATGAATATTTTGATAACTCATCGTATGCGGAACTGATTAATAATAACAACCAGTTAAAGGATAGCTTTAGCCGCAAACAGTTTTTAGCTACTTTAAACAGGCGTAATATTATAGAGAAAACAAGCGAAAATAAATTTACGTTTACCCAAGCATACAAAGTATTTATTGACTTTGCCATTGATTTTGCCAAAGGTAAATTGAACGCTGCCAATAATGAGGCTTAGAAAATTTCTATTTAATAGAATGAGAGTATTAATAAAAAAGAACGACCTATATCATAAGGTAGCTTGGATTAAAAGGCATTCGGATGGTTCTATATTAGGATGGAATTCGAGTCCTCATTATTACATCAAAAACTTCCCTAAGAACATAGATTTTTTTGATATACACTACTTTTACCCTAAAAAAGGACAATTTCATTTTTCATATAAATACTCTATCGACAAGTTGACATATCATGTAAGAGCTTATCCGAAAGAGTTAAGTATTAAAATACTTGGTGGTATTGAAAATATTAGGACAAAGAATATTTTGCTACCAAAAATTGAGAAATTCAATGAGTTTATATTCTTGGACAACTCAGCAAATATCGACTATAATGACCCTAAGTTATTCAGATCACTAATGGCAACAAGCTTTAATATATGGACAGACAATATTCTCCAAGATGTTAAAAAGTTTGGAAAGAAAATCACTCCAAAAGAAACCGATATTGTCTTAGACATAGACGAATTAGGAAAGTCTTCTATAACTTATTATCCAATTATTTATAATAACACACCCAGAGTAAATCTTGATTACTTTAACTCCCCTGGTTTCATTCGTTTAGCCGACAAAACTCAAAATCCAATTATAGAGTTAATTGTAAACGTTAGTAGAAAAGAACAGTAAATTTAAGTCTATAATAGCTCATTTAGGCTGTATTGGTTAACTCTGTTACTTAGTACTTTTTCGCCCTTGTCGGTGTTCTTCACCAACAATACCAAAATTGCTTTTATACTCCTTTAGTTTCTAACATGCCATAAATAAAGTGCTTTTATACTCCTTCCGTTTTGAACATGGCATTAATTAAATGCTTTTATGCATGTTCAATTCTCAACATGCCATAAATGAAGTGCTTTTATGCTCCTTCAGTTTTCAACATGCCATTAATTAAATGCTTTTATATATGTTCAATTTTGAACATGTCATCATTGAATTACTTTTATACTCCTTCAATTTCTAACATGCCATAAATGAAATGCTTTTATACATGTTCAATTTCTAACATGTCATCAATGAAGTGCTTTTATATAGGTGCAGTTTCTAAGGAGTACTAAAAGCCTATTTATATTTTCGCCCTTGTTGGTGCGCTTCACCAACAAACACATTAACAAAAACGCTTTATTAACATCATTTCCATGCGCTTGCTCCTCCATTTCCAATTGCATTAATTGTGCTTATTATTGCAGGCCAATTTTTTACGCAATAAAATATTGTTTTCACCGCTGACACCTTAAAATCAGCACTATTTTTAGTTATTAATTTTTTATCTGCAAAACAAAATGAATAGAATCAGTTACACAATAATTGTAGGACTTTTCTTCCTTACATCATGCAAAAATGAATGCAGAGTTGTTCAAGAGTATTATGATAACTCAAAAGAAAAAAAAGTTTTCATTTATCCCGACTGCAACGACAAAACATACTACAAACAGCTTAACTTTTACGATAATGGACAAGAGTCAAGTGAAGGTTATGAAAAGAATGGTGAAATGGTTGGTAAATTTAAGAGTTGGGCTGAGAATGGGAACCAAACTGCTGAATGGGAAATTCTTGACGGAGAAGAGCATGGATTTATTCAATGTTGGTATGACAATGGAATAAAAAAAAGAGAAACAACTTTAGACAGAGGTATAAAAAATGGAAAGTTTAAAGAATGGTATGAAAACGGAAAACCAATATGCGAAGGAGATTATATAAAGGAAAAAAAGGTTGGAACTTGGAAATATTGGGACAAAAATGGATCATGGAAAATAAGAAATTATAAGAATGATATACTGCAGGGACCTACTCTGGAACATGTAATTGATTCCATATCAATAAAACTGGTA
This sequence comes from Bacteroidota bacterium, assembly GCA_040388375.1. Taxonomy (NCBI): domain Bacteria; kingdom Pseudomonadati; phylum Bacteroidota; species Bacteroidota bacterium. Next base: position 55,079 of record JAZKBU010000002.1, read on the forward strand.
AGTGGTCAATATCTTAACGGAAAAGAAGCTGGACTATGGAAATGGTTTGATAAAGACAGCGTTTTGTCTCAAACCGCAATAATGACTGACGGAAAATACGCAGGAGAATTTGTCAGATATTACAAAGACGGGAAAGTAAAAGAAAAAGGAAATCTAGTTGACGGATACTATGAAGGTGATTTAACACATTATGACGAGAAAGGAAACATTACCAAAACAGAACACTATAAAAATGGAATGTTACAACACAACAGAAAAAAGTAAATTAGTAATTGTATTACTTTAGTTTTGAGCATGGCATCAATGAAGTGCTTTTATATAGCTGCAGTTTCCAAGGAGTACTAAAAGCCTATTTATATTTTCGCCCTTGTTGTTGCTCTTCACCAACAATACCAAAAGAGTTTTCATACTAAAAATGTTGTTTCTCCGCTTGCATTTATTTAATATATAATGGAGTATTGTAAGAGGTAAAGCAGATTGAACGGTTTATATTAACCGTTTACAAAGATTTTTATAAATAAAAGGCTATAAGTATCGGCTAAAAACATTTGCCATTTTACAAAATAAAAGCAACCTTATGACAATTAAACAATTCATAATTATTATTTTACAATTATTTATAGTTGGTTCGAGTACCTTATTTGGACAGATTCGTGACATTGAAGATGCCCCCTTTAATTATTCTTTTTATTCTAAAAGAAATGCCGACAGCTTGATTAATTTGGGAATCTACTATCAATTTGGAAGAGGTAATGAGGATTTTCGAACACTGATATGTTTAGACTCACTTTCAAAAAAATACAACTTCAAATTTATGGCATCTTATGCAGGTGGTTGTTTAATGGAGTTTTGGACAAGGAGCATTGATTCAATGCCATGGTTTGACGAATATATGGGAGAACATCTTACAAAAATAAACGGTCCCGATTGGAAGAACAAATTTGAGAATGAAGTTAAAGAATGTGCTAACACAATCTGTGGAACTAAATCTCAAATTGACTCTTTCTATTATAATTCTCAATTTGGTGGAGGTATAATGTTTGAAATAAACGACTCTAAGTTAAACGATATTTCAAAATGTATACTTGATTTTCAGTTGTTACAAATCTTAAAAAAATATCCTAGTTTGAAATTCGAAATTGGTGGCTACATGACAGTTGATGAGAATAATACATCTGTGTCGTTACAAAGAGCCATTAATATTCAAAAGTATTTCATTTCCAAGGGTATTTCGAAAAATAGATTGACTGTAAAAAACTACAAATTTGGTACTAATTACAAACCATCTGTTAAAATGGATTGTATAAGACAAAACAGAATTGTGAAATTCCGTGTTATAGGTACATAATGCAGTTACTAGCGCACGCTAAAAATCAATTTAAATCCTATTTTTCATGCTCGTGCTCCCCTATTTCCAATTGCATTAATTGTGCTTATCTTATCGTGCATAAATCCTTATTATTGCAGGCGAATTTTTTAACACAATGAATTTTATAGCAGAATTAAAATGGCGTGGCATGTTGCAGGATGTAATGCCGGGCACAGAGGAGTTACTAAGCAAACAGGTAACCCGCGGATATATTGGTTTTGACCCAACGGCTGATAGTTTACACGTTGGGCATTTAACCCAAATAATGACTTTGATTCATTTTCAAAGAGCAGGCCATCAACCGGTGGCTTTGGTGGGTGGCGCAACAGGTATGGTAGGCGATCCTTCCGGTAAAAGCGATGAACGCAACTTACTTTCGGAAGAAGTATTGCGCCACAACGAAGACTGTTTGAAAAAACAATTGAGTCATTTCCTTGACTTTAATGCAGGCGAAAACGGAGCTATTTTAGTAAACAATTACGATTGGTTTAAAGGTATTTCGTTCCTTGATTTTATACGCGATATTGGTAAACATATTACCGTGAATTATATGATGGCCAAAGACTCGGTAAAAAAACGTTTGGAAGGCGATACAGGCATGAGTTTTACGGAGTTTACTTACCAATTGGTACAGGGCTACGATTTTTACTACTTATGGAAAAACCTGAACTGCCAGGTACAAATGGGCGGTAGCGACCAATGGGGAAATATAGTAACAGGTACAGAGCTGATACGCAGAAAAGATGCGGGCGAAGCTTTTGCCATGACTACGCAACTGATAAAAAAAGCCGATGGTACTAAATTTGGTAAAACAGAAAGTGGTGCTGTTTGGTTGGATAGAAAACGTACATCACCTTACAAATTTTACCAGTTTTGGTTAAATGCCAGCGATAGCGATGCGGCCAACTGGATTTATATTTTTACCCTGTTAAGCCAAAGCGAAATAGAAGCACTAAGAGCGGAACATGAAAAAGCACCGCACCTGCGTGTATTGCAAAAAGCATTGGCCAAAGAAATAACCATTCGTACGCACAGCGAAACTGATTATAATGCAGCTGTTGAAGCCTCGAATATATTATTTGGAAACGCCACAGCCGAGGCTTTTGCCCAACTGGACGAAGCTACTTTTTTAGATATTTTTGAAGGTGTACCGCAGTTTAGCATTGCAAAAACAGAACTGGAAAATACGATTAATATAGTAGATTTATTGGCAGAGAAAACGAGTGTATTTCCATCGAAAGGGGAAGCCCGTAAAATGATAGCAGGTGGTGGCGTAAGTATGAATAAAGCCAAAATAGAAAACGATACGGTAAGTATTGGCACAAACGACTTAATAAACAACAAATTTTTAATTGCTCAAAAAGGCAGGAAAAACTATTTTTTAATTACTGTGAACTAAGTTTGGGGTAGTTTAGTGTAGTTTGAGCGTAGTCGAAAACTATCGGAAGAGAACCCAAAATAATGTTTCGACTCCGCTCAACATCCACGACTCCGCTCGACAGCCGCGACTCTGCTCGACAGCCGCGACTCCACTCGACATCCGTAAGAGCAACAACGTAAAAATATTTAAGCAAATAATGAAAACCATTACACCTAAAGACTTACCATTGGCTGAATTTCACAATGCATTGTTAACCGCTATTGCACCACGACCTATTTGTTTTGCAAGCACCGTTGATAAAGATGGAAATCCAAACCTAAGTCCTTTTAGTTTCTTTAATATATTTGGTTCAAACCCCACTACACTTATATTCTCTCCTGCCCGCAGGGTTAGGGACAATACCATTAAGCATACCTTAGAAAATGTAATGGCTACCAAAGAAGTTGTTATCAATGTAGTTAACTACAATATGGTGCAGCAAATGAGCTTAGCCAGTTGCGAGTACCCGAAAGGCGTAAACGAATTTACCAAATCGGGCTTCACTCCTATTGCTTCAGAAAAAGTAAAACCTTTCCGCGTAAAGGAAAGCCCCGTACAGTTTGAATGTAAAGTACGCGATATTATTGAAACTGGTAACGAAGGTGGTGCAGGTAATTTGGTAATAGCTGAAATTATACTGATGCATATTGATAACTCGGTTATGACATTGGATGGTAAAATAGATCAGCACAAAATGGATTTAGTAGGCCGTTTGGGAAGCGACTGGTATGTAAGAGCCAATGGCGATGCTTTATTTGAAGTACCTAAACCCAACAGGAACCTTGGTATGGGTGTAGACAGTTTACCGGAGGCTATACGTTTAAGTACCATTTTAACGGGTAATGATTTGGGCTTATTAGCCAATGAACAAAACATACCTGATGCTGACAGTGTGGCTATTTATAAACACATGAACAAAGACTTATTAGGCATACACCAACGCTTTAATGACGATGCGGAGAAACTACAATCGGAATTACACCGCTTAGCGCATTATTTGTTAAGTCAGGGTAAAGCAAGCGATGCTTGGAAAACATTGTTAAGTTAAACCAACAAAACATATAAATATGGAAATAGCATCAAAAATAATTATCGCATTCATAGCACTCGAACATTTCTATATTTTATGGTTAGAAATGTTTGCTTGGGAAACCCAGGGCAAGAAAACCTTTAAAGGCTCTTTAAAAGATGAAATGTTTGCACCTACTAAAAAGCTGGCCGCTAACCAGGGTTTATACAATGGCTTTTTAGCTGCAGGTTTAATCTGGTCGTTGTTAATAAGCGATACTGTATGGCAAACCAATGTAGCCTTTTTCTTTTTAGGTTGCGTTACGGTTGCCGGTATTTATGGTGCTTTAACAGCTGCCAGAAAAATATTTTTTGTACAGGCTTTACCTGCTTTAATTGGTTTATTGGTTTTATACTTTGCTCAATAAATGATGGGTATTGTTTTTGAAACGGAAAGACTAAACATACGTCCATTTACTTTACAGGATACTGCCTTTATTATTGAATTAGTTAATAGCGAAGGTTGGTTAAAATATATTGGCGATAGAAATATAAAAACCACCACGGATGCAGAAGCTTATTTAAGCAACGGCCCTATAAAAAGTTATACGCAACACAGCTTTGGCTTGTGGATGGTTGAACTTAAAAACAACACACCTATTGGTATGTGTGGTTTAATTAAGCGCGATACTTTGGCAAACCCAGATATTGGTTTTGCTTTTTTACCTGCATTTGAAAACCAAGGTTATGCTTTTGAAGCTGCACAGGCAACCATGCAATACGCAACCAATATATTAAAGCTGGCTAATGTTTTAGCCATTACTTTACCTGAAAATAATTCATCCATAAAACTACTGAATAAAATAGGTTTACAGTTTGTAGAACATATCACCATGCCCGGTGATGATGAAAAACTAATGTTGTTTAGTAATTAAAGTTTAAGCCTTTTGTATTTTACGTGTTACTAAATCTTTAAAGTAGCACATTTCCGATTCGTCTTTAAATGTACGCTTAGGAATTATCATAGCCATATTGGTATCCATAAATAAATAAAAAGCAGTTTTACCTTCTTCTATACTTTTAATTGCATCCCATCCGGTGCTTGCTTCTGAATTACGCGTTTTGTAAAAATACCTCTCCTCGGTAAATTCTACTTCTTTTTTCCCAAGTATATAACCATTTTCAAGGGGTATTCTTTTTATTACAACATAACTTCTGTAAAGAATAAAAATATATACAACAATACCGAAGAGTGATGAAACAGTAGTTCTCATCAAATCGAATCCATCACTATTCAAAAAATATTGTACAATTAGGAGCGTACATACAATCGCAATAATTGATTGCTTCAACCTAGTTTTCATAAAATGAAACTTATTGAAGTCAGCGTAGTCTTCCCTGGTAATATCTATATTTAATTTCATAGGCTAATACGGTTTACTCCACTACAAACATTTTAGCTTGCTGGCTGCTGTTGTTTTCTATTTTAAAGTAATAAACGCCTTTAGCCAAATTATCTATATTAATGGTTTGGGTAGTTTTAGACAATTGTACTTTGGCAAACTGCTTACCGTTTACATCATAAATAACGGCATCACTATTCAATAGCCTTTCATTTATTTCAATATTTATCTGGTGCTTGGTTGGATTGGGATACAATAAAAAACCACTTTCCTTTTCCTGTATATTTTTAACTCCTGATTTAAAATCGTACATGCCAATGGCATACATTCCTTTTTCAATTTTATTGGTAGTAAACCTTCCGGTTTTATCAAGCTTGCTACCTCCTGAAATGCGTATATTATCAGTATGTAAAACCCATTCGTTGGTTCCTTGTGGTTTAAACAATAAAACCAAACTGTCTTCGTTGGTAAATGGCAAAGTATAATCTAACCAACCGCCACTTGTACTGGCAGGTGTTGTACCATCAAAGTTAAAATATACTTGTGCTTTAAATTTACCAGCGTCAAAATTACCATCTATATTCCAAAACCTGTATTGGCTTATTCTTATGCCTTTTGGTGTTACTTCGTTTTGTTTAGCGCCTACCCAATAGTGTTCAGCTAATATGGTAGCTGAATCGGTATTTTGTTGCACGTTGAGAGTAATTAATGCATTGGCATCTGTTTTTATGCCTGTACCTTTTATGGTTTGTAATGAATAGGTTTTAGCCAAAGGCAATTCATTGTTTTCGTTAATTAAAACAAAAGCCGGCATAAAAGTATAAGGAACACGAACCATAATTTGTTTCTCACTTCCGTTCAGTGAATCCTGTTCTACATATTTATTACCTAAGGTATCAAACAAAGTAATTTTAAATGGTATATAAGAATAAGAAATGTTATTTCCCCTGCTATATTGTTTAACATTTAGTTCCACAAAATTGGCAGCATTACCCACCATCACTTTATAACTACTTAAAACCACTGCTGCACTTCCGGCTGTAAAAACCCAATCGTTAAAAAACTGGGTAAGGTTTACAGATGTAAACTTCTGAAACTCGTCTCTTAACTTTAGTGAACTACTTGTTTGAAATTTGTATTTGGTTAAATAACTATTGCATGCTTTAAAAAAAGCGGTATCGCCCATATAATATCTGAGTGCCGCTACTGTTAATGCGCCTTTTTTGTACACGTGGGTTCCGTATGTTACCTCATGCGGAATTTGGTTCAATACTAAAAAGCTTTTGTCGGCAACATGTGCAAAACGCATTACTTCCAATAACTTTTCATTCATATCTGTATAATAAGTATTCTTATCATACATCAATTCCAAAAACATAGCTTCGCAAAAACTGGCCCAACCCTCGTTTAACCACATTTCACTGGCACTTTCGCAAGTTACCATATCGCCCCACCACATATGGCTTAACTCATGTGCCATCAGAGTTTCATAAGTTAAAGTTCCATCTACACCAAATAATGGATAAGTAATACAAGTAGCATGTTCCATAGCTCCACCGTTAAAAGGAACCATTACATAACCGGCTCGCTCAAACGGATAAGGTGCAAATTTATCTTCAAAAAACTGCAGTGCTTTTGTTAAGTTAACCATGCTCAACTTTACTTTGGCTGTATCTTGTGCTTGTGCTGCCAGTATAATTTCATAAGCTTTTTCTTTACCTTGGTAAACATATTTTACGGGTGTATAGGTACTCACCGCCACACAAGCTAAATAGGTAGGAATAGGGTTGCTTAAAACCCAATTCCAGGTAATAGTTTGGTCGTTATGCACATTTGATGCTTGCGGAATTCCATTACAAACTGCCATGTATCCGCTGTCAGTGGTAATATGAAAATCATAAGTGCTTCTCTCTTCAAAGTTATCCACACAAGGGAACCAGGCACGACCAAAATTATGCGGATTTACCGTAAAACCGACTCCCATATTGAAAGCATACTTACCACTAAAATAAAAGCCTCCCCACTTGGAATCCTGAATTGGAACACCTCCATAAAAACAGTTTAAATCAACCGTATCACCTGTGTTAAAATCCTGACTTACAGATATAAATAACTGAGAGTCATTTTTTGTAAAACTTTGTTTTATACCTTGTATTAGTATAGAATCAACCCCTAATTTGGCTAAATCAAGCACAATTAATTTTACACTGCTTTTTATCAGTTTTACTTTTAGAACAGCATTCCCATTTATGGATTTGCTTCCCAAATTTACGATATTTAACCGAATTGAATAATTGAGTACATCGAACTCACTAGTTCTTGAATCACTGGCATTTACACTTAAAAAAAATGTGGACAAGCCTAGCAGGCAAAATAATTTTATTCTATTTAACATATTCATTTTTTCTTTTTTACAAACAACTTACAAGTTTTTTACACCAATTTAAACCCAAAAACAAGCCCAATTTAAAAATAAATATACACATATTGTCAATAAACTATAAATTGCCGTCTAATTAATTAAAATCCTATGTTAAAGAAAATACTTGCAACGTTATTTACTTTATTAATTTTAGACCTTAGTGCTCAGGTTAGTATTAGTAATTATTTACTAACGACAGGCAATAATGCTTCGTTGTTACAAACCAATGGTAGTGCTTTTGACGATATTGACATGTCGATAGGTACTACTATTTTATTAGGTGGTAGTAATACTAACACGCAATCAAGCACATTATCACCTATTGGTTTCGATTTTTTTATAAACGGAACCAGACAAACTACTTTTAACGTTACCACCAATGGTTTTATTGGAATAGGTAATTTTGCTACTCCGGGTGTGGGTTGGCTAGTTGGTAGTGGTGTAAAACTAGCCCCGTTTTTAACTTCGGGAACCACCAGTATGGGAACCGGTCTTACCGGACGTATCCATTACAAAGTAATAGGTTCTTACCCAACTAGGGTTTGTGTAATTGAGTTTTTAAACATGGTGGTAACATCGGCATTAACGCAGGATACTACTACTTTTCAAGCTCGCTTGTACGAAGAAAATGGCTCGATAGAGTACGTATATGGCGCTATGCGAGTAGGAGCAAATGCACCTGTTAATTACAATATAGGTTTTCAGTTTACCAACCTTATTTATCAAAATATAAATACAACTACTAATACTACTTCTACCACTTCGTCAGCGGCTAACACTGCTTCTACGGTAGCAGTAATTTCTCAATTAAACAGTTTTGCCAATGGTTCAAGAAAATATTACAGGTATGTTCCCACACCACCTAACGAACCGACTAATTTAACATTTTCAAACATTACTTCATCAGGTATGACTTTAAACTGGACCGATGCAAGTAACGAAACAGGTTATGCACTTTACCGTTCATTAGATGATATTACTTACACGTGGGTGGCTAATTTTGGTGCCAATTCAATAGGAACAACCCAAACAGGATTACCTGCAGGTACTGATATTTACTGGAAGTTATTTTCATTCAGAGAATCAATTGCCAGTCCTCTTGTTGGGGTAGCAACTACTTTACCCCCTCCAAGAATTACACCTGTTAGTGATGGTAATTGGAATAATCCGCTTATCTGGTCATCAGGAACAGTTCCATTAAGTTCTGATACCGTTGAAATTTCAACCGGAAGAACAGTAACTATTTCGGCAACGGGTGCAGTTTGCGCTTCATTAGAGGTAAAAGGAAACCTTGTATATGGTAGCAGCGTAGGTGGTTTAACTGTTGGAAGTGATATAGTTGTATTTGGTGGCGGTAATTTTAATGCAGGAACAAGTGCACTTACTACACATGCTTTAATTATTGGAGGTACTAATACCGCAACTAACCAAGGTAATTTAACGGTAGATGGAATATTTGATATGAATACCACTGCAGCAGTTACCACAACATTTGCAGGAAATTTAAATGGAACTTTAAGTGGAGCCGGCTCCACTATTGATTTTGCTTCCATAACAGTTAACAAAGGAACTACGAATGTTGCAACTATTGAAGTTGTAACACCAATAACGCAAGCAATAGCAACCAACATAGTTACTTCACGTTTAACTATTACCAATGGAACACTTAAAATGTCGGGTCCTTGTAATATTAGTCCTTTTTATGGCGGTTCAAGTGTAGTACTTACCAGTCTTACCGGTAAATTATGGTTAAATAATGCCGGATGTTTTCTTAATACAACTGTAGTTACCGGCTTTGGCGCTGCTTTTATACAAGGAGAATTAAGAATTGACGATGGTACAATAACTTTAGGTAATGGAGGTAATACATCAACTATTACTGGTATACTCAGAATAAACGGAGGTACTTTAAATGTATTAGGTGGATTAACTATTCAAAATACTGTTACCAGTAATTTCATTATGACTGGCGGTAACGTAAATATTGACCCTCAAGCCACAGCTGTATTAAATGCATTCAATGCTTGTTTAAATATTAATTCTCAATCAAGCTTTACGTGGAGTGGAGGTAATATTACTATTATTGATCCACACTCAACAGGAACAGGTAATGCTGTTTTAATAGCAAGTGGAGGAACAAAATCAGTTACAGGAGGAACACTTAAGATAGGTAATGGTGTTTCAACTACTGCCAGTGCTGCTAGTCCGTTAAATACTTCTGGTTTTGGTATCAATAGCCAAATTGATTTATATAATGTTGAAATCAGCAATACTATTGGTTCTTCAAATACAAGGTTAGCACGATTAACCGGGCCATTAACCGTTTTAAATAAATTAGAAATAAGAAGTAATGCTTACCTGTTTTTAGGTAATGCAGCTACTGGTGCTACTTTAACAGTTAAAGGTGCTTGTATTAATGATGGTGTATTGGCCGGAAGTGAACCCTCAGGTACACAAAGCATAGGTACCCTATCTTTCGAAGGTACGAGTGCACAAACTTTTTCAGGTGCAGGAAGTACTTTTAATACAAACACTATAGCATTTAATAATAACAATGGCGTAACGCTAACAAACGGAATCAATTGGTCATTTGTAAGAGCTAACTTATTAAAAGGATTGGTTTCAAATGGTGCCAACTTAACTATTGGAAGTGCTTCATTTGCTCCAACCATTCAAATAGGTGGTGTTGATGAATTAACAACTGCCGGTAACTTTTCAACTATTCCTGCTTTTAATACTACTGCCGGCTCAGCTTCTTATATATATGGGCCTAGTTCTAGCACACTTACAACCGGTTCTTTTAATGAAATGGTATCCGGCCCTCAAACTTTATTGTCACTAAATGTTAATGATGCACAAGGATTAACATCTAATAGAAATATAACAACCACCGGTTTAACATTAGGTGGTGGCAACTTAGCAATGGGTACTAATAATTTAACCATTGGAACCAGTTTAGCAAGTGTTGGAACACTAACCAGAACAAGTGGTTTAGTATCATTTACTACCGGTACTTTTACCAGATGGTATGCTACGGGTTCAACACCGGTAAGTGGTTATACAAATGGATTCCCACTTGCTGTTGGTGCTAACGACAGAAGTGTATTTATAGGTACTTCTTCAGCTCTTACAACTGGTGGTAGTATTACAGTTAACTGCAATAATGTTTTTGGTACAAGTAATATTGTTCCATCGTTTATTGAAAACGGTGTTAATGTAGACAGAAGAACAAACAGCAATTGGACTGTTACAAAATCAACAGGTCTTAATTTAGGTGGAGCTACCCTATCGTTAAAATTAACAGGACAAGGAATAAGTGGTGTAACGAATGTAGCTGACTTAAGAATGGTAAAAGTGAACGGTGTTGCAGCCGGAGTTTCTGTAAACGGAAGTGGCTCATTAACTATACCTGAAGTAAACAGAACCTTTACACAAGCTACTTTCCCTTCTACTGATAATTATTATTTTGGAGGAAACGCAACAACTAATTTATTATCGGCTTCATTCACTGCTGTAACCAATGGCGATTGGAATACTCCAGCTACTTGGGATGCGGGTGCTGTTCCTGGCCTATTAAATGATGTAGTAATACCTTCCCCTTTTTCAGTTACTGTTTCAAGCGGAACTGCTTCTGCCAGTAATATTGATATTTCAAGCGGAGGTACTCTTTCTATTGCAGCCGGTACATTAAATACATCAAATAATATTACTGTAAATGGAACTTTAACTCAAACCGGAGGCTCAGTTAACGTTACGGGAGGTTCATTAAACGGATTAACCATTGCATCGGGTGCTACTGCAAACTTATCAGGTGGTTCATTTGCTATAGGTGCTACCGGAGGTGATAACAGAACGCTTAATGTAAATGGAACATTAAATGTTTCGGCTACTTCTTCACTTACTATAAACGGTAACTTAATATTGGCTAACGGTTCAACTTTTAACCAAAGCGGTGGTACTATTAGTGTAGATGGTAATTCAGGAACAGTAGGAACTAGTGTAGCTTCAGGAACAAGCCATATTGCTATTAATACCAGTAACCTTAACTGTACTGCCGGAACAATTATTTTGGTTGATCCACCACACTCTTCTTATGCATTGCTTTCAACACAAAGTTTAAGAATTAACACTACCGCTAATTTAACCGCATTTTCAGGTACACATACTTTCCAGTTTGGAGATGGTGTAAGTACAACTGTTGGAAATACTAACGGATTTAATATTGAAACCAAAAGAAGTGGTGTTGTTCCAATTCAAAATGTAGTGGTTAACGCAGGTGCGGCTACAGGAAGATGGGCATCATCATCATTTACCTCAGGTTCTTTTGGTACTCATATAAAAGGAAATTTAACTATTAATGCGGGTTCGGAATTCAGACATACAACCAATACACAATTAGCTATTGGTGGAAATATTATAAACAATGGTATTTTAACCATTGCTCATCCTGTTGCTTCTACTCAGTTATTTACTTTAGGAGGTAACGGATATACCATTACCAACGCTCAAACTATAAGCGGTACCGGTAGTTTCAGAAACTCAACAACTGCATCAACAGGTGCATTTACCAATATAAACATAACCAATGGAACAGGTTTAACTTTGGCTACAACTTCACAAAGTTTTGGTGTAAGTGGAACTTTAACCATTGGTGCTGTAAATATTACAACAGGAACCAATGCCATTAAAATTAACTCAACCGGTACTTTATCTAGAACTACTGGTTATATTGTTGGAAATTTAACCAGGAATTTTGCAACAGGAAGTTCTGTTGCCAAAACGTTTGAAGTAGGAAGTGCCACTGGTTATTTACCTACAACCGTTACTTTCCCAAGTATAACTACTGCTGGTGATATGACGGTTTCAAATACTGCTGGAGACCATCCTCAAATTGCAACTTCTTGCTTAAACGCTAGTGCTTCTATAAACCGTTACTGGAGTTTAACAAATAGCGGTATTGCACCGGTTAACTATAATATTACTTTAAACTATTTAAGCGCTGATAATGATGCATCAATATCCCTTTCAAATGTTAGAGGCCAATTATACAATGGTTCTTCTTGGTCGGGTAATACAAATGCCGGTGCTACAACTACAAGTGCTACTATTAATGGATTGACCGGCATGGGCGATATTCAGTTAGCTGAGTTTGCAGCCTTCCCGGTTTCTGTTACTATTGCAACTGCTTCTACTACGGTGTGTAACGGTACTTCTGTTACCTTTACTGCCACTCCAACAAACGGAGGTTCTGCTCCTACTTATGTATGGAAAAAGAATGGTGTTACTGTTGGAACCAATGCTAATACTTATATAGATGCTACTTTGGTAAATAACGATGCTATTACTTGTACACTTACATCAAATTCTGTTTGTGCCTTGACTCCTACTGCAGTTTCAAACACCGTAACAATGACGGTAAATACAACTGTTGCCGGAAGCGTGGGCGGAGGAACAAGTGTTTGCCCTAGTTCAACAAGTGGTGTATTAACTTTAACAGGAAATACTGGTTCTGTAGTGAGATGGGAAAGTGCTGTATCACCTTTCAGTACCTGGACTACTATTGCTAATACTACAGCTACTTATACTTCGGGTGCATTGACTCAAACTACTCAATTCAGAGCAGTAGTGCAATTGGGTTCTTGTACAGCAGCTAATTCAACTGCAACTACAGTTACAGTAACGCCCGGTACAACAGGCGGAGCTGTTACAGGTGGAACAACTATTTGCCCTAGTACTACCAGTGGTACCTTAACTTTAAGTGGAAATGTTGGTTCAGTGGTAAGATGGGAAAGCTCAGTAGCGCCTTTCAGTACTTGGACTACTATTGCTAATACTACAACTACTTATACTTCGGGTACATTAACCCAAACTACTCAATTCAGAGCAGTAGTACAAAATGGTTCTTGTACAGCAGCTAACTCAACTCCAACTACTGTTACAGTAAGTGCCGGATCAGTTGGAGGAGCAGTAGCCGGTGGAACAACTATTTGTTCTGGTTCTACAAGTGCTGCTTTAACTTTAAGCGGACATACAGGTACTATTGTTAGATGGGAAAGTTCAGTTGCTCCTTTCAGTACCTGGACTACTATTGCCAATACTACAACAACTTATACTTCGGGCGCTTTAACACAAACTACTCAATTCAGAGCAGTAGTTCAAAATGGTTCTTGCTCTACAGCTACTTCAACTACTACAACGGTTACTGTTGACGCAACTTCTGTAGGTGGAGCGGTTACTGGCGGAACAACTATTTGTTCAGCTTCAACCAGTGGTACTTTAACTTTAGCCGGATATACAGGTACTATTGTTAGATGGGAAAGTTCAGTTGCTCCTTTCAGTACTTGGACAACTATTGCTAATACTACAACTACTTATACTTCGGGTGCTTTAACGCAAACTACTCAATTCAGAGCAGTAGCTCAAAGCGGTTCATGTGCTGCGGCTAACTCAACCCCTACTACGGTTACGGTTGATGTACCTTCTGTTGGTGGAACTATAGCAGGTGGAACAACTATCTGTTCTGGCTCAACCAGCGCAGCTTTAACTTTAAGTGGAAATACCGGTTCGGTAGTAAGATGGGAAAGCTCTGTGGCTCCTTTCAGTACTTGGACTACTATTGCCAATACTACTACAACTTATACTTCGGGTGCTTTAACTCAAACTACTCAATTCAGAGCAATAGTTCAAAATGGTTCATGTGCTACCGCTAGTGCAACTCCTACTACTGTTACGGTAACTGCCGGAAGTGTTGGTGGAGCTGTAACAGGTGGCACAACTATCTGTTCTGGTTTAACAAGTGCTGCTTTAACTTTAGCCGGACATACCGGTACTATTGTTAGATGGGAAAGTTCAGTGGCTCCTTTCAGTACCTGGACTACTATTGCTAATACTACTACAACTTATACTTCGGGCGCGTTAACCCAAACTACTCAATTCAGAGCAGTAATTCAAAATGGTTCTTGTGCTACGGCTAATGCTACTCCTACTACGGTTACTATTACTGCTCCTTCTGTTGGAGGAACTGTTGCAGGTGGAACTACTATTTGTTCCGGTGCTACCAGCGCAGCTTTAACTTTAAGTGGAAACACTGGTTCTGTAGTGAGATGGGAAAGCTCAGTAGCGCCTTTCAGTACTTGGACTACTATTGCTAATACTACAACTACTTATACTTCGGGCGCATTAACTCAAACTACTCAATTCAGAGCAGTAGTTCAAAATGGTTCTTGTGCTACAGCTAATGCAACCCCTACTACGGTTACGGTTGATGTACCTTCTGTTGGTGGAGCTGTTGCAGGTGGAACTACTATTTGCGCTGGCTCAACCAGCGCAGCTTTAACTTTAAGTGGACATACAGGTACTATTGTTAGATGGGAAAGCTCAGTAGCGCCATTCAGTACCTGGACTACTATTGCTAATACTACAACTACTTATACTTCGGGAGCTTTAACTCAAACTACTCAATTTAGAGCAGTGGTACAAAGTGGATCTTGTAATACAGCTAATGCAACTCCTACTACGGTTACGGTAAATCCGGGAAGCGTTGGTGGAACTGTTGCAGGCGGAACAACTATTTGTTCTGGTGCTACAAGTGCTGCTTTAACTTTAAGTGGAAATACTGGTACTGTGGTAAGATGGGAAAGCTCAGTAGCTCCTTTCAGTACCTGGACTACTATTGCCAATACAACAACAACTTATACTTCGGGTGCATTGACTCAAACTACTCAATTTAGAGCAGTAGTTCAAAATGGCTCATGTGTTACCGCAAACTCAACCCCTACTACGGTTACTGTTGATGCTCCTTCTGTTGGAGGTACAATAGCAGGTGGAACAACTATTTGTTCCGGTTCTACAAGTGCTGCTTTAACTTTAAGCGGACATACTGGTACTATCGTTAGATGGGAAAGCTCAGTAGCACCTTTCAGTACCTGGACTACTATTGCCAATACTACAACTACTTATACTTCGGGTGCTTTAACACAAACTACCCAATTCAGAGCAGTAGTTCAAAGCGGTTCATGTACACCTGCTAATGCAACTCCTACTACAGTTACTGTTACTGCAGGAAGTGTTGGAGGAACTGTTGCGGGTGGTACATCTATCTGTTCTGGTTCAACCAGTGCTGCTTTAACCTTAAGTGGAAATACTGGTTCGGTAGTAAGCTGGGAAAGTTCGGTAGCTCCTTTCAGTACATGGACTACTATTGCTAATACTACAACCACCTATACTTCAAACACTTTAACACAAACTACTCAATTTAGAGCAGTGGTACAAAGTGGATCATGCGCTACGGCTAATGCAACCCCAACAACTGTTACAGTAAGTCCGGGAAGTGTTGGTGGAACTGTTGCAGGTGGCACAACTATTTGTTCTGGTGCTACCAGTGCTGCTTTAACTTTAAGTGGACATACCGGTTCGGTGGTAAGCTGGGAAAGTTCGGTAAGTCCTTTCAGTACCTGGACTACTATTGCTAATACAACTACTTCTTATACTTCGGGTGCATTGACTCAAACTACTCAATTCAGAGCAGTAGTACAAAGTGGTTCTTGTACCAGTGCAGCCTCTACTCCTACTACAGTAACTGTTGGTACAGGAAGTATTTGGACGGGAACGGTAAGTGGCGCATGGAGCAATGCAGGTAACTGGTGTGGTAGCGTACCAACTGTAGGAAGTGATGTAACTATTAATTCAGGAACTCCTAATAATCCAATCATTACTACATCAGCGACTATTAATAATTTAACCATTGCAAGCGGAGCCTCACTAACTGTAACAGGTGCAGGAAGCAACATTGCAATTACTGGAACAATAACCAATAACGGAACATTTACAACCACAGGTGGCACGGTAATATTTGCTGGTAGTACAACTCAAACCATTCCAGCTATGATATATGGTGGACTAATGATTACCGGAGGTTCAAACAAAACATTGGCTGGTAATACCACGGTAAATGGCACTTTATCTTTAAGCAGTGGTACCGTTACACTTGGAAGTAATAACTTAACTATTGGAAGTGCCGGAAGTATTTCTGGAGGTTCGACATCTTCATATATTGTAACAGATGGAACTGGTAAACTAACTCAATCTAATATAGGAGCAACTGGCAGAACAGGTAGTATTTTATATCCTGTTGGAATAAGCAGTTCTTCATATACTCCGGTATCTGTAAACAATGCCGGTACTAATGATGATTTCAGTGTAAGGGTAATTAATGGTGCTTACAACAGCTATACAGGAGAAACTCCGGGAGGTTCAGCTATTGCTAATAATGCAGTTGATAAAACATGGTTTGTTACTGAAGGCGTTGCCGGTGGTTCAAATGCGAGCTTAAGCTTCCAGTGGAACGGTAGCAATGAATTATCAGGATTTACAAGAGGTACTTGTTACGGTGCGCATTATACCACTACCTGGTTAGGGGGTGCAACCAGTGCAGCTACAGGCTCTAATCCATATACACAAACTTTAACAGGTGTTACTTCATTCTCTCCATTTGGAGTTGGTTCAAACGGAACATTACCTGTTAAATATTTAAGTTTTAACGGTTCGTTAAACAACAATATTTCAACTATTGTATGGGCTACTGCAGGAGAAATAAACAATGCAGGATTTGATGTAGAAAGAAGTTTTGACAACAAAACATTTACTAAAGTAGCCTTTGTTAAAGGTAATGGAACAACTAATAATACCAGCAAATATGAATATACTGATATTATTGGAGGCAATAATGTAAATGCTGTTTACTACCGATTAAAACAAATAGATTTTGATGCAGTTTATAATTACTCTAAAACTATTTTATTAATCAATAATCAAAACGAAATAGAGGAGACTGCAGCTGTTTATCCTAATCCATTTAACCATAACCTTACTATTGATATTAACTCATTCAACAATAAAAATGTTGAAGTGGTAATAACTGACTTAAATGGAAAAACGATTGGTAGCCAGGTATTCGACTTAAATATTGGAATCACTAAACTGGATATCTCAACTATGAGTACTAATTTGCAATCAGGTATTTATTTTGTAAAAACAATTACTGATAGCAAAACCCAAACATTTAAAGTTGTTAAACAATAATCAATATTAAAAGAACAGAAAAAAGCATAGCTAAATTAGCTATGCTTTTTTTATTTAAGCACAAATGAAAAACTGGAAAGTAATAAGCTTAGGTATTTTTATTGCTTATTTGTTGTTTGCCCAAAGTTGCTTACGCATGCGTACCAGCGATTCGGAGGCAATAAAAATTTTCAAAACAGCAGGTGTAGCCATAATACTCAATAATTTTATAGACAGTACAAATGCGTTACACTTTGCTAAAACGGGCAATGATAGCCTGCCTACACTCCTATTTGTGCATGGTTCACCGGGCAGTTGGAATGCCTATGAGAAATATTTATTGGATATTGATTTATGCAAAAAATACAGGCTTATTAGTATTGACAGAATGGGATTTGGTTATAGTCATTTTAACCAGGCACAAAACTTACAAAGTCATAGTGATATAATTAATAAGCTCCTAAAAAGTATTGATAACAATAAACCCGTTTATGTAATTGGCCATTCGTACGGAGGGCCTGTTGTAGCTAATATGGCTGCTGATAATGCACGTATAAATGGTATTGTTATTATTGCCGGGGCTTTAAGTGCAACACTTGAAGAATCTGAAAAATGGCGTAAAATATTTATCAATAACCCACTTGAATATTTAGTTCCAGGTGCATTGAACCCAAGTAATAAAGAACTTTACTGGCTTAAAGATGATTTAAAGGTTTTAGATAAAAAGCTGAATCAAATTCATTGCAAGGTAGTAGTTATACATGGTACCAAAGACCAATTGGTGCCTTATGAAAATACACTCTTTATGAAAAATAATTTAACTGCTGCTGATACCATAAAAATAGTAAGCATAACGGATGAAAACCATTTTATTCCCTGGAACAATTTTGAATTGGTAAAAAAGGAATTAATGCTTTTAGAATAATAAAACTGATTGGTTAAACAAAAAGGCCCCATTGAAAATTCAATGAGGCTTTTTTTATCAGACGTTGCGTGCAACGTTTCTACAATACAATGGCTATGGTCTATTGTCTATACACCATAGTCTGTCTAAGCTTCTTTCATAAAGTCATACTCATATCTTGTTGGCGATACAAATGTTTCTTTGATGGTACGTTGACTTACCCAACGCATTAAGTTAATCATAGCTCCTGCCTTATCGTTGGTACCGCTTGCACGTGCACCACCAAATGGTTGTTGACCAACTACTGCGCCTGTAGGTTTATCGTTAATATAAAAATTACCTGCTGAGTTACGTAGTTTCCATGTAGCTAAATCAATGGCGTATCTGTCTTGAGCCAAAATAGCCCCGGTTAAAGCATACTCACTTGTAGTATCTACTATATCCAAAGTCTCTTCAAATTTATCAGCATCATATACATATAATGTTAAAACAGGGCCAAATAACTCCTCACACATGGTAGTATATTTTGGATTGGTAGTTACAATAATAGTCGGGTCAATAAACCACCCTTTGGTTTTATTATAAGTTCCACCGGTTATAATTTCGCAGCTTGCGTCCTTTTTAGCTTCATCAATGTATTTAGCCAATTTATCAAACGATTTTTCATCGATAACCGCATTCACAAAATTTCTAAAATCTTCAACCGGGCCTACTTTAATGGTAGCCATTTCTTTCAGCACTTTTTCTTTTACTGCTGGCCAAATATTGCTTGCAATGTATGCACGGCTGGCTGCTGAACATTTTTGTCCTTGGTATTCAAAAGCACCACGAACAATAGCTGTTACCACTGAATCAATATCGGCTGATTTATGGGCTACGATATAATCTTTACCACCCGTCTCTCCTACTATTCTCGGGTATGTTTTGTATTTATGAATATTGTTACCTATGGTTTTCCAAATATCCTGAAACACACCTGTACTTCCTGTAAAGTGAATACCTGCAAAATCAGCATGGTTAAATACCACTTCCGCAGCTACCGGACCACTTGGATAAATTAAATTAATAACGCCATCAGGTACACCTGCTAGTTTAAATACTTCCATTAATACATTGGCCGAATACACTTGCGTATTACTCGGTTTCCAAACTATTACGTTACCCATCATAGCAGCACTGGTAGGTAAATTACCTGCAATAGCTGTAAAATTAAATGGAGTTAAAGCATATATAAATCCTTCTAGCGGACGGTATTCAATTCTGTTCCACATGCCTTTACCCGATTGTGGTTGCTCATGGTAAATCTGACTCATAAAGTTTACGTTAAAACGTAAAAAGTCAATAAACTCACAAGCTGAATCAATTTCTGCCTGATAAGCATTTTTACTTTGGCCTAACATAGTAGCTGCATTTAATTTAGCACGGTAAGGGCCTGCTATTAAATCGGCTGCTTTTAAAAATATGGCTGCACGTTGCTCCCAAGTTAAAGCTTCCCATTTAGGTTTAGCTGCTAAAGCTGCATTAATAGCATCGGTTACATGGCTTGCATCACTTACATGAAACTGGCCTAATAAATGCTGATGATCGTGTGGCGGACGCATTTCCATGGTTTTACCACTGCGTACTTCATTGCCACCAATATACATCGGCACATCTATAACCTTTGAGCGAGCTTCAGCTAAAGCATCTTTTAAATCTTTACGCTCTTTGCTACCGGGAGCATAATTTAATACTGGTTCGTTAACTGGACTAGGAACTTTAAAAAATCCGTTCATATGTTTGATATTTTGAATGTTATGTTAAAAACAGGATGTATTTATTCACCTTTGGGAATACTAAACAAAGCCGAAGTATGAAAAAATCGTGCGCGAAAATAAAGCTTATTTTCGATTTATTGCTTATTGATAGTACTTAGCAAAAAACTTATCCGTCAATTCACAATTAGAATAATGGTCGTAGTAATAAGTACCTAAATGTTTGTTTTTAAGTGCATTTAAATACGGGTTGTTTTCATTTGGTTTGGTAATTCTATTGGAAGCCACCCAAGCCATATAGGTACACATACCTGCTAAATCTTCGGTTTTCGATTCCTGCAAAGCCATTAAATAATATTTTAAAGCCCACGTTGGTTTAAAATAAGTTGGATGTTTTTTTATAAAATCGCGGTCATACTCCAGATAGGCTTCATCTGCCTCATTAGAATAACCATACCAATAGTTGTTTTGCAAAAGCCAATACTTACCATAGGTTGTGGTACTTAGGTAAAAATTAGCTATTTGAAAATAGGCTAGGGCTTTTGCATTTCCATGACTGTTACCGGCTATCTTAAACAAATTTAACACCTGCTTTAACACCACATTTTTATTATACCTTTTACCTGTTTTGTTAAATGAATAGTGCAAATCACTCGGATAAACCCAGAACGGATTATCATTTGTAAAATAATAATTAGGGAATCGGTTCCAGTAACCCGTATCAATATGGCACGTAGCTGCGTATGCTTTAGTTAACTCATTACGTTGTATATGATAGGTGCTTTTCATATCATATATTTTATTCAAATCCCATTTATAGCTATTTATCCTTTCATAATAGTTATTATCCCAATTATATGTATTGTCATCATCGTATTGCTCCACATGCTGTATTCCTGAAGCACACAATATTTGCTCAAACGCTGTTTTTTCTTTTTTGTTAAGAGTATAAATAATGCTGTCGTAGTCGGCTTCATTGGCTCTGTCCAGCATTAAGTGATAAGCATTTTTAGCATAATACGGAGACTGGTAATCAAATACATTTTTGCTATGTGCTAACAGCATAATTCCTTTGTAAGTAGCCCCTTTTTCTAAATACAACTGGCCTACAAAAAACAATAATTGCGATTGAATATATTCCGGGTAAAAATACTCCGCCCCTTTCCTGTTAACAGTTGCCAATAAATTAACCACTGCTGTTTCCGTATTTTCATCTACAGTATTGCTTTGGCTTATGTTGAGCAATAATTTATTAATAGCCAGTTGTAATTGCACACTTTTATCTTTTTCATTGATTAAAGCATTTTGCATATAGTAATAATTGGCCTGACCGTAATCTCGGTTGATATAAGATAAATAACCTGTTGCCAATTGGTAAAACGACTGGTATTTGCCTGCTTTGGTACTTAATACTTTGACCAAGGCTAAGCATCGTTTTAGCTGCATTTTTTTCTTCCTGTCCCTGTCAATAATTTTCTTTTCGTCAGCCGCTTTATTCTCCCCCCAACTGTAATAATCGTCTTTATTCTCTTCATAAGTATAGTTGGCTAACTCTCCTCCTATGCCTGTGTATTGATCGCCCAGTAAGCCGTCTTCTATTTTGTTAATTTCACGGGTAAGTATAAAGGGAATGAGTTCGTGGTTTGGCGCTATACTTATTATTCTTTCTACCTTATCAAGGCAGTTGTATGGGTTTTGTGCTATACCCATCATTAATATAGTGGCTTCCTCTTCTTTATTTTTAGCAAAGGCTAAAGTTCCTGCCAGTAATTTGTACTCAAAAAGTTCCTGTGTTCTGTACCTTTTTTCAGGACAGTTTTTATACACTATACTGAACAAATAATTCTGCTCTTCATCAGGCTTAGTCAATGCTAAAAAATATAAGGCATAATTTTTCAGGAAATAATCATCAGGCAACTTCGTAAAATATTTTTGATAGGTTTCAGCCAATAAATTGTACTCAAAACCATAATAATAGTATCTACATAAAACAAAAGCATACCTGTTAATTAAAAACTGGTTTTTGGTACTGCTTATATTTTGCAGTACTCTATCAAGTACATCTATCTGAACAGGATTGTTGTTTTTAATAAAATAATCCTTATTCGTAATTTCATTGCTATACACATCCTTCCACTCCAACTCCCCATTTTTGGTTATTACCGGACAATCAGGGCAATTCCATTCATCGCCTGCATAATTGGCCAGTTCTATTTCTTTTATTATTTCAAAATAGGCTAGCTCCTCTTTGTAAGCAGGTGTTTGTAATAATTTGTAAAATGGATTGTTTGCTTTTAACGAATCATATTTTTGGTAAAATGTTCTTACATCCATACCAAATAATAAATCGCTAATTGATTCACGCGATACTTTATTTTTTAAATGTCTTTGCCAGTCTTCGGTTATAATATCGTAGTCAGATATATAATAACGACTGTTTAAATCAATAGTACTTTTATCACCATAATTGGCATATTCATTATCGTATAAGTTGGTTTGAAAATAAATACTGTTGGAATAAAAAAACGGGAACATTTCTCTAGGCGATTTTACCGCAGGCTGAAACAAACAAACCCTTGACAAATCACCTGTCATTACGTAAATACCGCAACTATCAGTACCAATATGTATAGCACACAATAAAAGTGCTAATAAACTACCAGGTATATGCTTTTTCAATGCTTTCATGGTTTATGTGTTTAATGTCCGTTGCGTTTAAATCAAATAAGGCTACTTCCAGTGTATCTTTAGCAGCTATGCGATGCATGGCAAAATTGGCTTGTGTTATTTCTGTATTGTAACATTGTTCTATCTTTAAAATATTGCCTGTTTCGTAATTTACATTATTAAAAACGGTGTCGTACTTCACTACAAAATCGTTCGCATTAAGCTGCTGTAAAAAACCAAGCTCCTTTGCTTGTGTTTTATTCATATCGTTTACAACTGCTTTAAAGGTATAGTTGTTAAATAATATACCCCAACTAAACATAGGTAAAGCTACACTAAGCGATAAAGGATAGGGATGATTGGGTGGTAAATATTTTACTGCTTCCGATAAATTAAAAATGCTGTTTTGGGTACTGTATTTGGTAGCATTATTAATATTGTAAAGCATAAGCATGCCTTTATCTACCGGTGGTACACCCGCTTTGCTAAAGTATTTGTATTGGTATAAACGTATAGTGGCCGATACTTTTTTGGTAGGCAAATAGCTTTTCATTTTCCTTATCAGGGAAAAATATTGCTGCTGTGTAGTAGCAGTCCAGTCACAGTCTAATTGGTATTCTGTTATTTCCTGCCCGGCATATTTTTGTATTCTGAATAAGTGCTTTAAAATTTGCTCGGCTAAATAATTTTCACTACTGCTGTCCATATGCGCAATGGCTTTGTTGGTAATAAACACTACTGGCACAAACTGTATGTCCTGTCGTAGTCTATCAGATTCATATCCACTTTCAGGAATGGGTTGGTTATGGACGTATGGGCGAAAAAAATTCAAGCCATCACTGTAGTCAGATAAATAAGTTTTGGTAATGGGTACTATGCCTTGTTTAAAAACCCAATCTACATCCAACATTTTTACATATACTTTTTTTATTTGGTGCGTATCAATAAACTGCGGATATACCGTATCGCCCTGATACCAATTAAAAGTAGCATTGTTTTTCCAATAATAAATAGCCCTTTTAATAACCACTTGATGGGATTTAAACTGAGTAATACTATAAATAACTAAAAGGAATGAAATAAGTGCGGTGCACTTAATAATTTTGGGGCTCATGAAATAAAAATATGGGAGTACAACGAAAGTAAAAGAAGATTATTATATTATTTAAAAACTTTTTAAACATTATTTTTTGGGTGGAGACGTAGCATGAAAAAATCATTACCAAACAAAACAATTAAAACTATTTTTGCGCTTGCATAAACAATAAAATTTAAATGAAATTGTACGTAAAGAATATGGTTTGTCCGCGCTGCATTACCGCTGTTGAAGGGGTTGTGAGAGATTCGGGTGAAGAATATAAATATGTAGTATTGGGTGAAATGGAGTTGAAGCAAAAGCCGAGTGCCGGCTCATTGACCTATATAAAAACAGAACTACAAGCGTTGGGTTTTGAACTATTGGATGACCAGAAAACACAGATTATTGAAAAAATAAAAACAGCTTTAATAGCTGTAGTACAAACAGGGCAAATTGCCGAACACTTCTCCATGAGTGAGCATTTAGCCGGTTTATTAAACAAAGAATACTCCAGTATATCTAAACTGTTTTCGCAGGTAGAAAGCATTACCATTGAACAATATTTTATTTTACAAAAAATTGAAAAAGTAAAAGAGTGGCTTATATATGATGAACTTTCTTTATCGGAAATAACTTTTAAACTGGGTTATAGCAGTGTGGGTTATTTAAGCAACCAGTTTAAAAAAGTAACGGGCTTAACACCATCTGCCTTTAAAACACACCACCAAGGTTTACGCAAAACCATTGACCATATTCACCACTAAAAACATATAACTACAAACATTACCCATAAATACGTAACATTATAAATAGGGAACGAATCAATCTTTGCATACCAAAATAAAAAGAAATGAACACCCAAAATATAACTTACGAATTACCTCTTATAAACGTGCACAGTGAACATTGTGCATTAATAATAGACAAAGAACTTGGTACTATTGAAGGCATTACTTCACACCATGTAGAACTTAACAATGAAAAAGCTTTTATAGCAATAGCCAATAACCAAACTCATTTAATAAGTGATGCGGTAACCCATATACGCGACATAGGCTACCAAGTAGCTACCGAGCAAAAACAATTTCCGGTAACGGGCATGACTTGTGCCTCTTGCGCTTCGAGTGTAGAAAGTATTTTACAACATACCCCGGGTACCATACAAGCCGCTGTTAACTTTGCTAACCAAACGGTACAACTGGAATATGTACCCACTATTACCAATCCCGATTTATTAAAAGCGGCTATACAAGCCATTGGGTATGATTTAATAATTACAGATAGTGAAGATAGTAAACAAGCGGTAGCCGAACTTCATAACAACAACTTAAACAAACTCAAAACAAAAACCATTTGGACCATTATTTTAAGTATCCCTTTGGTAACTATTGGTATGTTTTTGATGGATATTCCTTATGCCAATTACATCATGTGGTTATTGAGTACTCCGGTTGTATTATGGTTTGGTCGCTCCTTTTTTATCAATGCATGGAAACAAGCCAAACACCGCAATGCCAATATGGACACACTGGTGGCTTTAAGTACAGGTATAGCTTATGTGTTTAGTATTTTCAATACACTATATCCTTCGTTTTGGCACGAACGTGGATTACACGGACACGTATATTTTGAAGCATCGGCTGTGGTCATTGCTTTTATTTTACTAGGAAAATTACTGGAAGAAAAAGCCAAAGCCAATACCTCATCAGCCATTAAAAAACTAATGGGCTTACAACCTTCCACTGTTACCGTGGTACATGGTGACCATACCATGGAAATACCCATAGCCCAGGTAAAAGTAAACGATGTATTAATGGTTAAGCCTGGCGATAAAGTGCCAGTAGATGGCTTGGTAAAAGCAGGCAGCAGTTATGTAGATGAAAGCATGATTACGGGTGAACCCATTGCGGTAGCCAAACAAATAAATGATACCGTATTTGCGGGGACCATTAACCAAAAAGGAAGCTTTCAAATAACAGCCGGTAAAGTAGGCAGCGACACTTTATTGGCTAGCATTATACGCATGGTGGAGAAAGCACAGGGAAGTAAAGCACCTGTACAAAAACTGGTCGATAAAATTGCAGGTATATTTGTTCCTATAGTCATTATAATAGCCTTACTTACTTTTTTGACTTGGTGCTTATTGGGTGGCGAAAATGGTGTAACACAAGGTTTATTGGCTATGGTAACCGTATTGGTTATTGCATGCCCTTGTGCTTTGGGTTTGGCTACACCCACAGCTATTATGGTAGGTGTAGGTAAAGGTGCCGAAAATGGTATACTAATAAGAGATGCCGAAAGTTTAGAACTGGCACATCAAGTAAACGCCATAGTATTAGATAAAACAGGAACCATTACCGAAGGTAAACCAAGCGTTGTGGAGATGATTTGGTTAAACGATGCCGAAACAACCCAACATAAAAATATACTCTTTAGTATTGAGCAATCGTCTGAGCATCCTCTGGCAGAATCTATAGTTCAAAAATTAAACTCAGAAGCTATTTTCAGTAATTTAAGCCAAATAGAAAGTATAACAGGTAAAGGCATTGTGGCTTGTTTTAACAATACTAAATGGTGGGTTGGAAATGCCAAATTAATGTTTGATTATTCCTTATTGGCTCCTACTAATATACAGAAAAAAATTGACCTATTAACAGCGGCAGCCAATACGGTAGTTTACTTTGGTAATAGCGAAAAGCTATTGGCTATTATAGCCATTGCCGATAAAGTAAAGGCTAGCTCGAAAGAAGCCATCAGTATGCTTACTAAAATGAATATTGAAACATACATGCTTACTGGCGATAATCCGCAAACGGCTTCAGCAGTGGCCAAACAAGTTGGTTTAAAAAACTTTAAAGCGGAAACCATGCCTGCCGATAAAGCCTTATTTATAGAGCAATTGCAAAGCAAAGGAAAAATAGTAGCCATGGTGGGCGATGGTATAAACGATAGCCATGCGCTGGCACAAGCTAATGTAAGTATAGCCATGGGTAAAGGAAGCGATATTGCCATGGATGTAGCTAAAATGACTATTATAAGTAGTGATTTGACCAAAATACCTATTGCCATTAAGCTGAGCAAACAAACGGTTAAAACCATTCGACAAAACTTATTTTGGGCCTTTATTTATAACCTTATTGGCATACCATTGGCGGCTGGTATTCTTTACCCCGTAAATGGTTTTTTGTTAAACCCAATGATTGCAGGAGCAGCCATGGCTTTGAGCAGTGTTAGCGTAGTTAGCAATAGCCTTCGACTTAAATGGATTAAATAATAAAAGCAATTAATTACAAATCAAACCCCGAATTATATAACAGTTAAAACAAACAATTCAATCAATTTTGTAACGTTCAATTAAAAACAAAAAATGGAAAATCAAATATTCAATACCAACATCAATTGCAGCAGCTGTGTTGCTAAAGTAACTAATACCTTAAACCAAGTAGTTGGCGAGGGTAATTGGGAAGTAGACACTAACCAAGCTACAAAACCTTTAACCATTAAAAACAATAGTGTATCAAGCAACGAAATTATTGAATCAATTGAAAAAATTGGTTTCAAAGCAGTAGCACAATAATTTAGCATATACAACACATTGAAAAAAACAATTGCCATATTATTATTAGCCCTATATAGTTCAGCAACTATTGGGGCTAATATTAACTTACAGTTTTGTACTGATAAGTTAGTGTCGTGGAGTATATGGCAAACTCCAGAAAAAACTTGTACTAAGTGTGGGTTAAGCAATAAACAGCAAGACTGTTGCAAGCAAATACAAGGGCAACTTAAAATAACCCAAGCCCATACTCAAAATAATATAAGCGAAAAACAAGAGGCAAAAACTATTCATGCACACCTCATGCATGATGCTATTACTTGCTTGATCAGCGAGCATTTAATTAGCAACAACATAAATAAACCAATACCACTACTACCCTATAGCAAATCCAAGTATAGAACACATATACACTTGCGTATTTTATTAATTTAAATGTTGATTAACAAATTCCGCTGTGCGTTTATCGCCATATAAAATTTAAATAAATCAATACAACATTTAAACAACAAATACCATGAAAACCATATTATCAATCATTATTATTGGCATGCTTTCTATTACAGCATGCAATGCCAGCATTAAAAATGTAAGTACCCAAAATGTAAAAGTATATGGCAACTGCGATATTTGCAAAGCCAATATAGAAAAGGCTGGTAGTAGCAACAACAGCTATAAAACCATTTGGAACAAAGACAGTAAAATAGCCGCCATTACTTTTGATAAAGAAAAAACAAACCTACAAGAAGTATTAAAACAAATAGCTTTGGCTGGTTACGACAATGAGCAATATTTGGCTCCTACGGAATCGTACAATAAACTATTAGCCTGTTGCCAATATGATAGAGCAAAAAAACAAAATGCTTCATTACCTATAACAAATAACAACACAAGCAATACCGTAACCAATGAAACAGCTGTTGTTACCAATACAAATCAATTAACGGCTGTGTTCGATCATTACTTTTTATTGAAAGATGCTTTGGTGCAATCAAACAGCAAGGAAGCCAGTAACAAAGCTTTAAACTTAGAAAAATCTTTGCAAGCCATTAAAATGGAACAACTCACAAGCAAAGAACATGTAGTTTGGATGAAAATAGAAAAAGATTTAAAAAGTATTACTCAAAATATAGCAAAGGCTAATACCATTGCAAAACAACGTAATTTCTTTATAGCACTTTCAAAAAATATGTACGAGTTATTAAAGGTAAGTAGTACAGAACAAACTATTTATTACCAACATTGTCCAATGGCCAATAATGGCAAAGGAGCTAATTGGTTAAGTAAAGAAAACACCATTAAAAATCCTTACTACGGCTCACAAATGCTTTCGTGTGGAAGTACCGTAGAAACCATTAAACCATAAGTTAGCATTACCTTAAATTTTATTGCAACCTATCAACCCTTATAATTAAAGAGTTGATAGGCCTTGCCTCCATTTTACAGACCTTAAGGTAATTTTTATTAGTACCCTTTAATTAAAACTATTCATGATTTTTAATAAAATAAAATTAAAACAACTGCTGTTGGTAAGTCTGCTGTTTTGTTTCACTACACCCATAGCATTTACACAACCCATTGTAACTTATCATTTGTATGTAACCGATACAGTAGTTAACTATGCCAACAAACCTGTAAAAGCATATGCTGTAAATGGCCAAATACCAATGCCTCAATTAAACTTTACCGAAGGCGATAGTGCAGTAATTTATGTCCACAATCAATTAAAAGAAGAAACATCTATCCATTGGCACGGGCTTATATTGCCTAATCAATACGATGGTGTTCCATACTTAACAACCCAACCTATACCCGCAGGAAAAACCCATCTTTATGCTTTTAAATTGTTACAAAGTGGTACTTACTGGTACCATAGTCATACCAAATTGCAAGAACAAAATGGCATGTATGGAGCCTTTATAATTCGAAAAAAAGAACACGATACTACTTTTAGAGCTATTGATAAACTACCCGACTACACCTTGGTATTAAGCGACTGGACCAACGAAAAACCTTTTGAAGTACATAGAAAATTACACAATGCCACTGATTGGTATGCCATAAAAAAAGGCTCTACACAAAGTTACTCCGAAGCCATACAAGCCAAACATTTTACAACCAAAATAACCAATGAATGGAAACGTATGTTAGCCATGGATGTAAGTGATGTGTATTACGATAGATTTTTAAGCAATGGACAGGTAAATGATGAAGTAAAACATTTTAAAGCGGGCGATAAAATACGTTTACGCATTATCAATGGTTCTTCCTCTACCTATTTCTGGTTAAAATATGCAGGTGGTAAAATGGATGTAGTAGCTAACGATGGAATGGACGTACAACCCGTTACAGTGGATAGAATGATTATAGCCGTAGCCGAAACGTATGATGTAGTTGTAACTATTCCTGATGATAGCACCGCTTACGAATTTTTAGCTACTTCGGAAGACAGGATTAAATCCACTTCGTTATGGATAGGTAACGGTATAAAACAATTGGCAAACCCACTTCCCAAACTAAAATATTTTGATGGCATGAAAATGATGAACGACATGATGAAAATGAATGGTCGCTTAGACGATATGGGCATGCACATGAGTTTACAACAAATGGATATGAATGTAGTCATGTACCCGGAAATTACAGGTGTAAGTAATAACAAAGATGACCAATACAATAGCAATAAATTATCAGATATAGTTACGCTGAACTATGCCATGCTCAAATCGCCATACAAAACCAATTTACCCAAAGCCACTTATAGAGAGTTTAAGTTTGAACTATCAGGCAACATGAACAGATATGTATGGAGCATTGATAACAAAACCGTTTCAGAAACCGATAAAATACTGATTAAAAAAGGAGAAAACATACGGATTATATTATACAATGGTTCCATGATGAGGCACCCTATGCACTTACATGGTCATTTCTTCAGGCTGCTCAATGGACAAGGTGATTATGCACCTTTAAAAAATGTATTGGATATATTCCCAATGGAAACAGATACTATTGAATTTGCCGCAACTGAAACCAACGACTGGTTTTTCCATTGCCATATTTTATACCACATGATGAGTGGTATGGGGCGCATATTCAGTTATGAAAACTCCCCTGCCAATCCTGAAATACCAAACCCTAAAGCGGCTTTTAAAAAACTGTATGCCGATGACCGCGAATACCATTTTATGATACAAAATGACTTTGCCAGCAATGGCAATGATGGAGAAGCCATGTACCAAAATACCCGTTGGAATTTCCAGGCGGAATGGCGTTTAGGTTATAATGACGACCATGGTTATGAAGTAGAAACTCATTTTGGTAGATATATCGGACGTATGCAATGGTTATTTCCTTATGTAGGTATTGACTGGCGTTATAGAAAAATGCATGAGGCAGGAGAAAAGAATATTTTCGGGCAAGAAAGCACCAAGGATAAAAGAGCTGTTATTTGTTTGGGTATTGAATACACCTTGCCCATGCTGTTAAAAGCCGATGCAAGAATAGACGCTGAAGGTAAATTGCGTTTGCAACTCATGCGGGAAGATATTCCCATTAGCAAACGTTTACGTTTTGGTTTTATGACTAATTCAGACCTAGAATACATGACCTCCTTACGCTATATAGTAACAAAAAATGCAGGCATTTCAACCCATTACGATAGCGATATGGGCCTTGGTATTGGCGTAATGCTAAACTATTAAATAACAAACCCCTTATTATTACTGAAAAGTATATAATAAGGGGCTTTTGCTTTATCTCTATACTTAATTTTTAAGTTTAGCTTCGAATGTTTTATTCGAAATGTCCTTAATTAAAATATCTAGTTCATTAGCTGAACTAAGTAAATAAGTCATCATTTCCTCTTTCTCCGCATCATTTAAACTATGGTTTTGAATTACGTCTATTAAACCCATCATTCTGGCCAAAGGAGCCCTCACCAAATGCGATTGCATCCATGCTATTTCGTTTAATATTTTATTCTGTTCTTCAATAGCTTTAATGTAATTAGCCTTTTCAGTAATATCATTTATTACAATTATTTCTGCTTTTTTACCATTAAAATTAATAATATTTCCACGTAGCTCTACCTGAATACATTCTCCATTTTTTTTAGTATGTCTGTAGTTACCTACGGTAATCCCTCCCTCTTGTTTATCCTTTATTTTTTCAACGGCCTCATCAACAATAGGTATATCCTCCAGAGGTCTAATATCTCTAATCGTTTTACTTAAAAATTCTTCTTTGCTATATCCATAATGATTGACGGCTGCTTCGTTTACATCTAAAAAACAAAGTGTTTCCAAATCAAATACCCACATAGGTTGTGGACTTAATTGAAACAAGTCACTATACCGTTTTTCCGATTCATATAATTTTAAATTGGTTTTTGCTCTTTCAATATTATAAACAATACTTTTATACAATGAAGTTGTATTAATATCTTCCTTTAACAAATAATCAGAAATACCTAACGACATAGATCTGATACTAAATTCAATATCAGTATATCCGGTTAAAGCTATAATAGGGCAGTCTAATTTAAGTGAAACTATTTCTAATATCAATTGCTCTCCACTACTATCAGGCAGTGAAAGATCAAGCAAAATAATATCAAACTTAAATTTATTATTCAGTGTTAACTGTTTAGCTTCTTTAAAATTTTTTGCATGTATAATATTTGGAGCAATTATCTGTTCCTTAATGTAATCCTCTATTAAAACAAAGTCACCTAAATTATCTTCAACAACTAAAATATTATATTTTTTTTTGTCCATTTCAATTGTCCATTTCAATCTATTTAGTTTTTGTTCTTAGGCAACTTAACAATATTTATCCAAAAATCTTCAATTTTAGCTACTGCATCCATAAATTCATTCACTTCCACTGGTTTTGTAATAAAACAATTGGCGTAATTTTTATACGATTGCATAATATCATTCTCAGAAGAAGAGGTGGTAAGCATAATAACCGGAATTTGTTTTAACTCTTCCAGTGATTTAATATGTTGCAATACTTCATACCCATTTTTTTTAGGTAAATTAACATCTAACAATACCAAATCGGGCGTATCAGCCTCTTTATATTTACCCTCTTTACTAACAAAATCAATAGCCTCCTTCCCATCCCTTACCACACTAATTTTATTAACAATTTTCCCTTCCTCTAAAGCCTCGGTAGTTAATAGTATATCACCATCATTATCCTCTACCAAAAGAATATGTATTGTTTTCATAGGCATTAATTTTTTATGATTGTAAAATAAAAAGTACTTCCTTTTCCCTCTTCCGACTCTACCCAAATTTTTCCACCTAAATTTTCAATTATTTTTTTTGTAATGGCCAAACCCATACCTGTACCCGAGTATTCTTGCTTGTGGTGTAAGCGTTGAAAAATAATAAATATTTTATCGAAATATAATGCATCTATCCCTATTCCATTGTCGGCCACAGAAAACTCCCAATGGGTATCTAACTCCTTAGCTGATATAGATATGTTAGGGCTAATACCTGCTTGCTGGTATTTTAAACTATTACCAATTAAATTTTGAAATATTTGTCGTAATGGAGAAGTAAATGATAACACGGTAGGCATTTCGTCAATACATATTACAGCCTGTTTTTCTTCTATTTTTTTATAAAACAAACTCAATACCTCTTTCAATAATTCATTGATATCTAAAGGCTCCAATTTATCTTCCATTTTTCCTAATTTAGAATACTCCAATAAATCAAGTATAATTTGGCGCATACGCTTAGCCCCATCTACAGCAAAATGAATATACTGCTTACCTTTATCATCAATAACATCAATATATTTTTTCTCTAACTGTGTTAAAAAACTTGTAACCATGCGCAATGGTTCTTGTAAATCATGCGAAGCCACATAAGCAAATTGCTCCAACTCCTGATTAGATATATATAACTCCTTAGCATGTTTTTCTAAGTCGTTATGTAACTCCATTAATTTTATCTCGGTATTTTTCCTTTCAGTTATGTCTTTAAAATAAACTGATAAACCATTAGCAGATGGATAAGCGCTCACTTCAAACCAACCACCTAAAACGGCTGATTGCGCTTCAAAATGCTTCGTTTCATTTTCAGCTATTGCTTTTCTATAGTTCTTAAAAAAAACACTTTGCTCAGCATCCTTAAATACTTCCCATAAATTTTGTCCAAGCATTTCCTCTTTGGTTTTACCTAAAAACTTTTCAGCTTTATTGTTCCAATATATAACTGTACCCAACGCATCAATTGCAAAAAACGCATCATAAATACTTTCTAAAATAGTGTTTCTTTCGTAATAAGAAGCTTGAAGCGATTGTTCCACCAATTTACTTGCCGTAATATCACGTTCTATAGCTATCCAATGCGTATACCAACCTTTTTCATCGGCCACAGGGCTAACAGTAAAGTTAATCCAAAACTCTTCCCCGTTTTTTTTATAGTTAATGGTAGTTATCTCACACGACTCCCATTTATGCATAGCCTGCCTTAATTTTTTTAGTTCTAATCTATTTGTTTTAGGCCCCTGCAAAATACGTGGTGTTTTACCAATTACTTCCTCCGCCTTATAACCCGTCATTTTAGTAAACGCCTCATTTACATAAATTATTCGAGGTCCGGGATGATTAAAGGGTTCTGCCTCAGTAATCAAAATAGAATCGTTGGTATTGGTAATTACTGATTCTAATAATTTTAATCGTTCTTCTTCAGCTTTTTGTTTGGTAATATCCTGTATAGCCCCTACCATTCTCACCGCTTTACCTTGTTTGTTTCTTATTATAAATCCTCTATTTACAATAAATGCATAAATACCATCAACCTTTTTAAACCTGAACTCGGCCATCCAGTTTGATTCTTTACCGTCAATTGCCTGCCTAAAACTATCTACTATTCTCTTATAGTCATCCGAATGTATCTTTTCTATCCATGAGCTGCTATCCGTTTTTGTGTCTTTTAAATCGTACCCGAAAATAATATTAAATCCATCTCCCCAAAAAATAGTATCCGAAACAAAATCCCAATCCCATATAGCATCAAAGGTAGCTTTGGTAGCATATGCATACCTTTGGTTACTCTCTTGTAGTGATATGGATAATAGCTTTTCAACCGTAATATCCTGCACGGTTCCTTCATACAAAAGAGCTTTACCTGTTTCATCCTTAAATAAATTTCCTTTTACATGTACCCATTTAGTAGAACCATCAGGTAAAACTATTCTATGTTCTAAATCGTGCTCTTTTTCTCCTCTAAAAAAAGCATCATGTTCCTCTTTATATAAATCCTTATCCTCTTCATGAATCGTTTCGAAAAATGAATCATAGCTTAAATCAAAATTTTTCTTATCAAGCCCCCAAATATTATACACCTCATTTGACCAATACAAATTTTGCCTATCAAGTTGAATTTGCCAATAACCTAGTTTAGCTATCTTTTGTGCATTTAACAACTTTATTTCATTGTTGCGAAGTTTTCTTAAGGCATCCTCTCTTGCTGTTACATCATTGCATACTATTAATACACAATCTTTATTTTGATAGTTTATCTTATTACCAAATAACTCTACTTTAATAATGGTTTTATCTTTTTTGGTGTGGTTAACAATACCCAATTGAATAACTCCATTTTGTTCTTTATTCTCCATGAAGCTATTGTTAACTTCTCCAATATCATTCATGGTCATATTCAAAAACTCTTCTTTGGTATAGCCATAATGGCTCATTGCCATTTCATTTACTTCAATAATTTTATATGTTTCACAATCACAAATCCACTTAGGCAATGGGCTGTTATAGAATACCAATTTGTATTTTTCTTCTGAATTTTTCAGCTCATCTAAAGCTATTTTCTTTTCTGTAATATCTGCAACCGAAACAAAAACACCAACTATTTCATTTAGCTTATTTAATGCCGGTTTATAAATAATATTAAATGTTTTTTGTATATTTTGTGCTACAGGAATAGTCAATTCTGATTCTTCCTGCTCTCCTTTTAAAACCCTTTGATAAATTTCATTTACCAGAGTTCTTCTTTCAGGTAAAGCATAATTCAATATTGGCTCTCCCTTTTTCACATCCAATCCAAAGTAATTTTTATACAAATGCAAAAATTGTTTATTGAATGAAACAATTTCCAAGTCTTTATTCAATAAAATAAACGATTCCTCCGTATTATCCATTAAAAGAGTTACTTCAAACTCTTGTTCTTTTTTATCTGTTATATCTTGAAAAACCCCAAACAACTTTATAGGGATACCTTGCTCATCTTTTATTAAACTAGCCTTTGAAATTATATTCCTTACTTCACCATTGGCCAGCACAAAACGTTTTTCTATTTTATATTCATTACCCGTTTTAATGGTTTCTTGTATTTCATTAATAGCTCTTTCTCTATCATCCGGATGAATAATGCTTAATCCTTTTTCAAAAGTAACTTCAAATGATTGTGGCTCATAACCACAAATTAAATAAACACCATCTGACCATGTTAATTTATTAGTAACCAAATCAAGTTCCCAGGTACCCAATTTTGAAATAATCTCCGCTTTGTTCAATAAGGTTTTTACCTTTTCATTTTCCTCATTTATAATTAGTAATTGGTTGGTAATTTCCGTAACATTTATAAGCGTATGTACAATATACTCAATGGAACCATCCGATTTGAGAACCGGAGTGTTTTCTATTTGAAAACTTTGTGTTTTTTTATTTTTTAAGCTATTACCTGTAATGTATTGAAATGCGTCTGTTTTATTTGGTTTTAGTGTAGTTACAACTCTTTGCAATGAGTCAGAAAGAGCATTAACAAACATTACATTATTTGTATTCTTAGATAAGGTTTCTAGAAATCCTTTTTCAATTAAATCCTTTTTCTTAGTGTTGGTAATTTTTAAATAAGCATTACTTACTTCAATTACTTTAAAAGTGTTTGCAAAAGGAGCAATAATCAAATATGGCGTTGACAATATTTTTAATATTTGTAACATACATTTGTTATTAGATATATGTAAATATAAATTAAATCCCAAAACTAAAAAATTTAATTTCCTCTAGTTTATTTAACTGTTTTTACCTGTCTATACTCGTTTTAATAAGGTATCAATAGCTCTTTAAATTGATTGAACAATATTTCTTTGGTTATATATTACTTATTTAAAAATCTGCTTTTTTTCCTTTTATTTGAATATATAAAATTAAAAAAACAATATGGGTTTAGCTTCAGAATTTAGAGAATTTGCCATGAAAGGCAGTGTAATAGACTTAGCAGTGGGTGTTGTAATAGGTGCTGCGTTTGGTAAAATAGTTGATTCTATGGTAAATGATATTATTATGCCAGTAGTAGGCATCGTATCAGGAGGAAAGAGTTTTGTAGATAAATTTTTTGCCATTGATGGCGGCAACTATAAAACCTTGGAAGAAGCCAGAAAAGCAGGAGGAGCAGTAATAGCTTATGGCAATTTTATCCAAACTACTTTAAACTTTTTAATTATTGCGTTTGTACTGTTTATGGTTATAAAAGCCATGAATAATATTAAACGTATAGAAGAGTTAAAAGAGGAAATTTTAGCTAAAAAATTAAACAAATAGCATAAATATTATATTTACTATGAAAAAAATAGTTTTAATTTTAATCTTACTTCCAATGCTATCAAAGGCACAAAACACATTAACAAATGGTTTAATTGCCTATTACAAATTTGATGGTAATCTGGCCGATTCAAGTGGAAACAATAACCACGGAACCAACTTTGGTTCTCAGTTTACAACAGACAAAAATAATATAAGTTCCAAAGCTGTTAACTTTAATGGTACCAGTGCTTACATCAATGTACCTGCATCTACTAGTCTTAACTCTGTACAAAATGAATTATCTATTTCTGCCTGGGTTAATGTAACAGATTGGTATCATTGGGCAGAATTTTCATATGCGGCTTTACTTTGTAAATCAAATACAAGTTCTTCTACTCAATACAGATTCTCTTTATTAAACAATGCTTTTGACGTTATTTCAAATCAAAAAAAATTCTATAAATTAATCCCTACTTCATTCGATACTGGAACATGGTATCATGTAGCCATTGCAAAAAAAGCCGATAGTTGTATACTTTACGTAAATGGTAATGTTATGCAAACTGCCGTTACTGAAGGCACATTCCCATCAGACTCAACAAAACCTTTAGAAATAGGCAGAGATTATGCCGGCAGTATGGAATATTATAATGGTAAAATGGATGAATTACGTATTTATAACAGGGCATTAACAAGTGTAGAAGTGACAGCTATTTATAACAATGTAAATACTTCTATTCATAATGCTAAAGTTACACCTATATCGAATTTAGTTATATACCCTAATCCATCTAATGGCATTTTTCATTTAAATGTATCAGCTTTAAATGTTCAAAAAATAGAAGTCTTTAATCATATCGGGCAAATGGTATTCAGTAGTAATCAAGCATTGAATGAAATCAACTTAAGCTATTTAAATAAAGGTGTTTACTTTGTTAAAGTTACCGATTCAAAAGAATCTATTTTTAAATCACAATTAGTTATTGAATAAATTTAATCAATTTCAATAAGCACAAAAAAAGCCAATCAGATTTGATTGGCTTTTTTATTTATATCAATTTACTTCCGTTTGGAGTCGGTTTATCAACTGCAGTAATTATAATATGTCCGTTTTCATCAGCAAAGCCAGTTAAAAGGAACTCACTGATAAAATTGGCTATTTGCTTGGGTTCAAAATTGATTACCCCTACTATTTGCTTGCCCAATAAATCCTGCTTGGTATAATGAAATGTTACTTGAGCCGATGTTTTCTTAACACCAATTTTCTCCCCAAAATCAACCCATATTTTATAGGCTGGTTTCTTCGCTTCAGGAAAGTCCTCTACTTGTATAATAGTGCCTACATGTAAAGCTACCTTTTCAAAATCAGTCCAGGTAATGGTATTCATTTAGTTAATCATATCAAAGCCTGTATAAGGAACCAATGCCTTAGGTATTTTTATACCTTCTGGTGTTTGGTGGTTTTCCAGTAAAGTAGCAACTATACGAGGTAATGCCAAAGCACTTCCGTTTAAAGTATGTACCAAATGGTTTTTACCATCAGCACCTTTGTAACGACATTTCATTCTGTTTGATTGGAATGTTTCAAAGCATGAGGTACTGCTTACTTCTAACCATCTGTCTTGGGCAGCACTGTATGTTTCAAAATCGTAAGTAATGGCTGCAGCAAAGCCCATATCGCCACCACATAAACAAAGTATACGGTATGGTAATTCTAATTTTTCTAAAAGTCCTTGTACATGCATAACCATTTCGTCTAAAATAGCAGCCGATTGATTAGGATGGGCTATTTGTACAATTTCTACTTTATCAAACTGGTGTAAACGATTTAAACCACGTACGTGTGCGCCATAACTTCCGGCCTCACGTCTGAAACAAGGCGTATAACCTACGTTTTTAATAGGCAATTCTTCTTCCTTTAAAATTACATCACGGTATAAATTGGTTATAGGCACTTCAGCCGTTGGTATTAAATATAAATCGTCCACTGTTACATGGTACATTTGTCCTTCCTTATCAGGCAACTGGCCTGTACCAAAACCACTCTCTGCATTAATCATCAAAGGAGGCATTATTTCATGGTAACCAGCTTTAGTAGCTTCATCTAAAAAGAAATTAATCAACGCACGTTGCAAACGGGCACCTTTGCCTTTATACACAGGAAAACCCGCACCGGTAATTTTATTACCCAATTCAAAGTCAATTAAATTGTACTTAGCCGCTAACTCCCAATGAGGCATAGCACCTTCGTGCAATACAGGTTTTTCGCCTTTGGTTAATACATTTACATTCTCTTCAGGTGTTTTACCTTCAGGTACTACACTGGTAGGTAAATTAGGGAAAGTAACCAACACATTAAATATTTCCTCTTCTAATTGTTTTAAACGCTCTTCTAATTGTTTAGCGCTTTCCTTCAATTCGGAAGTACGTGTTTTGATGGATTCAGCTTCGGCTTTGTTACCTGCTTTCATTAACTCACCAATTTTTTTAGCTAATTGGTTGGATTCTGCAGCATTGTTCTCCGCTTCTACTTGCGCTTTGCGTTTGTCTTCATCTAAACGCAACAATTCATCAACAGCAGCTATGTTTTTAAACTGCTTTTTAGCTAAACCAGCCTTAACTGCTTCAGCATTTTCACGTATATAATTTATTTGTAACATGTTTATTTTTTAAGGATGGCAAAGATGCTTATTTTGATTGTAAATTAAAAGGATTTGCAAGCAATGCCATTTTTTGAAAACTAATTATCCATAAAAAAATCCGTTGGGTTGCAACGGATTTTTTATCAATTGATAAAACAATGGTGCTTATCCTTCAATAATTACCACTTTATCCATTACGTCACCTTGACGAATTTGATCAATTACTTCTACACCGGATACTACTTTACCAAAACAAGTATGGTTTCTGTCTAAATGGGCTGTATTGTCGCGGCTATGGCATATAAAAAATTGCGAACCACCTGTATTTCTTCCGGCATGAGCCATTGATAATACACCTTTATCATGGTATTGGTTATTACCTGTTAACTCACAATCAATTTTGTAACCTGGTCCACCAGCCCCTGTTCCTGTTGGGTCGCCACCTTGTATCACAAAATTAGGAATTACCCTATGAAAGGTTACTCCGTTGTAAAATCCACTTTCAGCTAACTTAACAAAATTGGCTACTGTGTTTGGTGCATCTTGTTCGTAGAACTCAATTGTCATGACACCTTTTGCGGTATGTATTTCTGCTTTTTTCATATATTTCTTGCTTCTGGCTGTCGGCTTCTGGCCTCTAGCTATATTAATTGTATTGATTATTTATTAGTTTTCTTATCAAATGCCTGCGGCTAGTTGCCAGTCGCCAGCAGCGGCTGTTCTTTAAAATCCAAAAATCTCTTTCAACTTAGCTTCTAATGCTTCACCACGTAATTTAGTGGCTATAATTTTACCGTCTTTGTCAACTAAAACAGTATGAGGTATCGCTTCAAAATTATACGTTTTAAGCAATGGTGTACTCCACTGTAACAAATCACTTACATGGTACCATGTTAATTTATCCTGGTTAATGGCATTAATCCATTTTTCGCGGTTGTTATCCAAGCTCACACCCAATATTTCAAAACCTTTGTCTTTGTATTTATTGTACATAGCCACTACACGCGGATTGTCTTTGCGGCAAGGCGCACACCAGCTAGCCCAAAAATCAATCATTACTACTTTACCTCTTAGCTGGCTTAATGAAAACTCTTTTCCGTACGGATCGTTTAATTTTATTTCAGGAGCCATACTACCTGTTGCAGTAGCAGCCATACTCAATACCCTGTTGTGCAATACTGTTGCATATTTCGAGTTTTGAAATTTGGTAAATAACTTTTTATCAATGCCGTTCAAAAACTCATAATCAGCGTCTGGCATCATAAAGTTAGTAGCAAAAAACGGTACAACAGTATTCATTGATTCAATAGCCGTTCTCAATTGTCTTTCGTTATTTTTGGTAATGCTGTCAAACTCTCTTCTTATTTTATCTTGCTCACTTGCTGGAGGCATAGTGTTGCCATACATAGCACCATATTTTTTTTCCAATGCTGCCATCTCTCCGGTGCTTGCTGCATTAATAGCCAATAGCTTTTTCAAATCGCTGTTTTCAGGTGAATTTTTTACCGTGTATTCATCAATTTTCTCTGCATCAATATTTAGTTCAAAATTACTGTTACTGTCAACCATAGCCACAATATCGCCTTTAGGTAAACGAATAACACAAAAGGTTTTTTCTTTCACCGTGCCGTTTAACTCAAAAGTACCATCAGCTAATATAGCCGAGCTATCTAAGAACAATAAACCAGTATTGGTGATTTCCTGTATATTGATGCTGCCTTTGGCATTTTTAACCGAACCGGTAATAACAAAACCTTTTTTGCCTCCATTTGCTTCGGTAGTCATTGAGTTACCACAGGCAACAAAACTGCTTAATAGCAGTATAATAAATATATTTCTCATTGTACGTTTAATTATTGTTAACTAAACTGTTTACATTTAGTTTTTGTTTTTATTATTTAAGCTTTATCTAAAGATTCTTTCACCAGTTTACTTGCTATTTTAGGGTCAGCTTTGCCTTTGCTCAGCTTCATTACATCACCCATAAACATACCTACTAAACTTTGTTTACCTGCTTTGTATTCAGCAACCTTAGCGGGGTTAGCAGCTATGGCTTCATCAATCCATTTTTGCAATTCATCCGAATTACTTTCCTGGATTAAGTTCAACTCAATGGCAATATTCTCAGCTGTTTCATTCACCTTTTGAACCAACCCTGAAAACACTTTTTGAGCAGCACTGCTGCTTATTTTCCCACCATCAATCAAAGCAATAATTTCAGCTATTTGCGTAGGTTTTAAAACAAACTCAC
The DNA here is from genome assembly GCA_040388375.1 of Bacteroidota bacterium. Lineage (NCBI taxonomy): Bacteria > Pseudomonadati > Bacteroidota > Bacteroidota bacterium. Next base: position 97,180 of record JAZKBU010000002.1, read on the forward strand.
TAATGGTTACAGCTTGCTCATTTAAATACGATTTAATAGCACCCATTACCCAATTAGCTGCTGCTTTGGTATTGGTAGTATTCAATAAAATTTGCTCAAAGTAATGGGCAATTTCTTTATTCTCCGTCAATACATTGGCATCGTATTCCGTTAAACCCAGCTCTTTAGTGTACTTATCAAATAATGCTTTAGGCAATGCCGGCATTTGTTGTTTTACTTCATCAATAAAGGTTTGTGTAACACGCAAAGGTGGTAAATCCGGCTCAGGGAAATAACGGTAATCAGCTGCACCTTCTTTAGTACGTAAAGTAATAGTAATTCCTTTTTGCGCATCAAATGTGCGGGTTTCCTGCACTATAGTAGCACCTGCTTCTATGGCATCTATCTGGCGTTTTATTTCAAAATCAATAGCACGTTCTACGTTTTTAAACGAGTTCATGTTTTTAACCTCTACTTTGGTTCCAAATACTTTACTCCCCTTCAACATTACTGAAATATTGGCATCGCAACGCAAACTGCCTTCTTCCATATTACCATCGCATATATCAAGGTAACGAACCAGTTTTCTTATTTCTGTTAAATATTGGTAAGCCTCTTCACCTGTTTTTATATCAGGTTCCGTTACAATTTCTATCAACGGAACTCCAGCTCTGTTCAAATCAATTAAGGTATTGTAAACATCCTGGTCATGAATACTTTTACCCGAATCTTCTTCCATATGAATACGGGTAATACCAATTTGTTTAGGTTCCTGGTCTTTTAATTTTATTTCTACAAAACCACCTGTACAAATAGGTGTTTTGTCTTGTGTTATTTGATAACCTTTAGGTAAATCGGCATAAAAATAATTTTTACGCGCATAATATTGGTAACCGGCTATAGTACATCCAAGGGCTAAACCCATTTTTACAGCACATTTTACTACCTCTAAATTATGTTTAGGCAATGTACCCGGATGACCTAAACTAATAGGACTAACTTGGGTATTGGGCATTGCACCATATTCATATTCATCAGCGCAATACGCTTTACTTTTGGTAAGCATTTGTGCATGCACTTCTAACCCAATTACTGTTTCGTATTTATTGTAAATTGATTCGCTCATTTTTAGTGGGGCGAATTTAGGTTTTTAAAAACTAAAATGAAGTATGTTATTCAATTTATTTTAAACGGCTAGACAGGGCTTATAACTTACACGCTGTAAGCGCTTTTAGTCATTAATTAACCAATGGGTTTGGTAAACTTTTCCAGACTATTTTCTGGTAATAATTGAATTGGGTTATTGATAGAAACAAACACTGTTAAGCCACAATATTTAAAACAGCATGGCAAAATTCGTACTCGTAAGGCTGATTACTGGCAACTATAATGGTGCTTTTATCTTTCACCAAATCAATACATTGTTTATACCATTTCACACCTTCTTCGTCAAAGTTACTGCAAGGCTCATCAAGCAGTAAAAGGGCGGCCTCCGTGGCAAAAGCCAAAATTAATTTTACCCTTTGTTTCATTCCGCTGGAGAAATTTTTTATTTGCTTATGTTTATGTGGGGTAAGGTTAGCACTTTGTATCAAATCATCAATTACCACCTCGTGGCGCTTTATCCTGATACTAAAATAAAATCGCACCAGTTCATCCAACGTTAAATCTTCAGGTAAGTCAAGGTAAGGAGCGGCAAAAGCCATATTTTGCTGCTGGTGTTCGTCTATTATTTGATTGTTGATGGAATAGGCTATTTCACCACCCGAAAAAGTATTGTAATTAAACAATATTTGAATAAGGGTTGATTTACCGCTTCCGTTATGGCCAATAATGGCGTAGCTTTTATTGGCTTCAAAAGTATAATTGAGGTTTTTAAAAATCCAGGTAGCATTGAAACGTTTCGATAAATCTTTAACAACTATTTGCATCATAAAATGTTAAGGGTTGTTATTTTTAAACTGTTTAGCTATTTCGTCCAGCTCGTTGTACCAGGCTTCACCAAACTTACGGGTTAAGGCATTTTTTAAAAACTGGTAAACCGGCACCTGATGTTCCTTACCCAATGTACAGGCCGGTGCGCAAATATCCCAACTGTGGTAATTTAACGCTTCGTAGTTACCAACCTGGCTGATGCGTATAGGGTATAAATGACACGAAATAGGTTTATACAAACTGCTTTTCCCATTTTTATGCGCTTCTTCAATACCACATTTTAATATACCATTGGCATCGCGTAACGAAAAATTGCACTCACCCGTAGGTAAACAGGTTGTCACTAAATCGCCATCAGAATCGCGCTCCCAAAAACCACGTTCTGCTATGGCTTTAATGCCTGCTTCCGTTAAAAATGGTTTTATATTTTCTATTTCGCTGGCCAAGGTTTCTATTTCTTCTTCCGTAATAGGCGCTCCAAAATCACCCTCAACACAACAGGCACCTTTACAGGCTGTTAAGTTGCAAATAAAATTGCGCTCCAACACATCTTCCGAAACAATTGTATTATCTAATAAAATCATAAAACAAGGTTCAATAATACCATTTTTATGGCAATGTTATGACTGATATTTGTTTTTGATAAAGAACAAGCTACCTACTTTTTATTTAGCTTTGCCGTGTTAATAATTACACATGAAAAAGTTTTTTCTGATTTTATACCTAGCCCCTCTTTTTTCTTTAGCCCAAAATCTGCCCAAAATTGGTAACGATACTTTAATAGACGTAGCCTCATGGAATATTGAATGGTTTGGTGATACGGGTTACGGACCAACCGATGAAACTACCCAATTTAACAATGTAAAAGCCGTTTTAGAAAAAACCGATATTGATGTTTGGGGATTGGCTGAAATGAGTAATACTAGCTCGTTTACTTCTCTAACCAATGCTTTACCTAATTACAGTAGCGTAAATAGCAGTTTTAGCCAGACACAAAAAATGTGTTTGTTCTATAAAAAAAGCATGTTTAACTTTATCAATGCTGAGCATATTTTAAGCAGCAGCAATTACGATTTTGCAAGCCGCCCACCATTAATGGTTACTTTAGCTACCAAAGGCGATAGCACTTTACAGGTTGATACCCTATATTTTATTGTGATGCATTTAAAAGCCAATACAGGCACTACCAGCGAAAAACTGGAATCATATAACCGCAGAAAACGTGCGGTAGATGCATTAAAAGTTTTTATTGAAAGTACTTTAAACAACAAAAAGTACTTTATTCTAGGCGATTGGAATGACAGATTGGATTATAGCATTTACAACAACAGCGCTGTAACACCTTTTAAACAATTGCTCGATGCCAACTATAATTTTATAACCAAACCTTTATCAGATGCTGGTAAAAGAAGTTATGCAACAGGTGGTTTTATTGATCATATTTTACCTTCGCCACGTATGGATAGTTTTTATGTAAAACAAAGTGCAAGTGTTTATGATAATATTGGCTCTATCATAGCCAATTATAGTAATTCAACTTCTGACCACTACCCTATTTATGGCCGCTTTTTGTTCAACAAAAAACCATACATTAAACCTATTGATTCTATTCCAAACGATACCTTACCTACAGATACAGTACCACCTGTAGATACCACACACACAAGCGTAATAAACAAGTATTCAGTACCTGCCAGCGTAAGCGTTTACCCAAATCCGTTTACCTATAATTTACATATACAAGTTCCGGCTGAACACCTGCAAGCTACTTTCCAGTTGTTTAACCATTTAGGGCAACTGGTTAGTGAGGGTTTAGTTAACAAAACCTTGTTTACCATTGAAACCAGTAACCTTACAAATGGTATGTATTATGTTAAAATAAACAATACTTACACCAAAATGTACAAGGAGTAAAGCTCCTATAAAGTAACAAAACCAATCATAGTAATCAAAGTATCGTCCTTTATACTCTTCCCTTTTTTATTGTTAATGGCTTTATCATAATCACTCACCGATAATAGGTTTAAATTATTTACATTGGGTAAAGCATTATCCTCAACCGATTGTTGGTTTTGTGGTGTTTCATAACTAGCTGCTTGTTGCTTCGGTTTTTCATGCTTAACAGCACTCACCGTTTGTTTTAAATATACAGTATCATATATTTTTTCGGCTGGCAATAATTTCTCCAAATACACCGTATCTGTTTGTGCCAATAAACTTTTATTGTTTTGTCCCGTTTTAGTATGAAGATAGAAATAGCCCATTAAACCAAACAATAAAAAAGAAGCTGCTACTTTCCACAAAGCAACGGGCGTTTGCCACCACATAAAAGCATTGTGTTTTTGTTTTAACCGATGTAGCAATAATTCCTTTTGGGCATCATTGCTTGGTATTTGTTGTTCATTAAACACCAAGGCTTCACTCAACAAAACACCTTGGCGTAATTCATTGTATTCCTCTTCACTCAGGTATGCAAGCACTTTGACTTTTTCCTGTGTGGTTAATGCTTCAAAATCTTTTTGATTCACCAAATCAAAAATGGGTGATGGTATATTTTCCATACTAGTTATTGGTTATTTGATAATTTTTAAGTTGTTGTGCCATTTTCTTTAATAAGTAAAACAAGCACGATTTTACTGACCCCTCAGGTATTTGCGCAATAGCCGCAATTTCTTTAATACTTAGTTCCTGTTCAAAGCGCAATACAAAAACTACCTGTTCCTTACTGCTTAAATCTTTGTACAGCGTATTTATTTTTTGTTGAATAAATTTTACATCAATACTGTGTTTTAAATGGGTTATATGAACAGGTACATAATTTTCTGCCAGTAGTTTATCCCGATGCGTTTCATTGCGCATATTGGTTAAGCAGGCATTGTTTACAATGGTATAAATCCACGTAGAAAATTTCAATGTTGGGTTAAATGCTGCGGGCTTATCAATTATTTTAATAAAAGTATCCTGCACTATATCCTCCGCCTGTTCCTTACTGCCCACTAAACGCATGCTAAACCACAACAGCTTTTTATAATACCTGTTGTACAGTTCTTCAAACGCTGGCTCGCTACCACGCGCAAACACCAAACTCATTAATTGCTCATCAGTTTGGTGTTTATGCGCTTGTTTAAATATTTTAAACTCCACTACTATTTAAAGTGCTTTTTAATGGTCTCCTCCTCGTCACAGCCTTTAGCCAATACCAGAATTTTTCGTTTTATCCATTCCTGCTTTTGCAAATCGCCTGCTTCGTTATAGTGGTCATATAGTTTAAGCATAGGCACCACATAATTTTGGTTTACACACTTTACATAGTAAGCCGATATATCCCTGTAAAAAGTATTATCAATATAATCCAACGCATACTGTTGTTCAAAGTTTTTCTTTAACGCAGCCATGTTATCAATATTTTCGGTACTGTATTCGTAAGCCAAACCTGTTAAGTATAAATTCTCTTCAATTGATTCTGTATTTTTTTCAGAAGCTGTTGTCAAGGCCACATAAACAGGTGAATGGTTCGCATTGGCTGCAATATGTTTTATCAGATCAGCCTGGTGAGGATTCAAGTCATAAATGTTTTTTCCCGAATGTTTGGCAGTATCCCATTTAGCTACGTTTAACTCTTTAAAAATTTTATCGCGGTAAGTATCAATATTCAATAAATACAAATTCAATACCGTTACATCCCTCCTAATCCCTTGTGATTGTAATTGCCAGATTGGGTAAGTATCATTATCACCCACGGTTAAAAGAATAGCGTTTGGCTTTAAACCCATAATTACATTGTAGCTATAATTAAGCAATCCGGGCGAAGCCATATTTGATTCATACCATTTTTTAGCATACTTATCACGTAAAGGTATATCTCTACCCGTTTCACCCATGTTAATCATGTCAGAAACAATCTCAGGTCTGTTTTCGCCCAAAGCAGCGGCCTTTTTAAGATATGGCAAATACTGCAAATCATTTCCTCCTATCATCCATTTACACAAATTATACTCAAACGACTCAGGTATTACTTTACCCATATCCTCTACTATTTTTCTCTCTACCGTCCATTTCTCATTATACGGACGTTTATCGGTAGTATCTAAACGGGCTAAGTTGCGGGTGGCCCGGTAATAATTGTACCAGGCATAACCATTCTTGTTATCCTTTTTTATTTCTTTTTGCCACGCAGTTACCTGCTCGTTGTACCACGCCACAGGTTTTAATTCGGTAGCAAAACTATAAATAGGTTGAGGTTGTTGGGCAAAAGCAAACTGAGTAATAAAACAAAGGCTGCTTATAAAAGCTTTGATTTTTAAATTCATATTATTCATTATTTTGCTACTTATACGCTCGGATTTTATTTTGGTTCAAAAAAATAAAAATAACTTTTAGCCACATTATTTGCGCTATATTATTTTCATACCTTTGTTCCACTATACCTAAAAGTATTCTATATGACAAAAGCGTCTGAAACCAGACTTGCCATTTTAAAAAAAGCATTCGAACTCATTTATACCAGTGGCTACCAAACCACCAGTATTGACGATATTATAGCTACTACACAGGTAACCAAAGGAGCTTTTTATTACCATTTTAAAAACAAAGATGAAATGGGTTTAGCTGTTATCAATGAATTAATGGCTCCCACTATGCTTACGAATTTTATTGAGCCACTCCAAAAATCGGAAAACCCACTGAACGATATTTATACATTAATTAAAAAATTGTTGTTAGGTAATCCGTTTTTAAAAATGGAATATGGCTGTCCGGCAAGTAATCTTACACATGAAATGTCGCCCGTTAACAATGCATTTAATTTAATTCTGTCAGAACTGAGCAAACAATGGCAGGAAGCTCTGGAAGAGTGCCTTAACAAAGGCAAAAAAACTGGCCAGGTAAACAGCAGCGTAAATGTCAAACAAACGGCTTTTTTTATTATGTCGGGCTACTGGGGTATTCGTAACTTAGGTAAATTAGGCAACAATGCTGATTGCTATCAAACCTATTTAAAGGAGTTAAAAAAATATTTAAAAACGTGTGAATAATTTTTTTCGCCAAAAACATACCACTTAGTATGTTTTTGATATATTTGCCCCGCTTTATTTGTTTACTATGTACCAAATGCTCACCTTTTACCACTCATTAATCAGGTGGTTTGTATTGTTTAGTTTATTATATGCTATATATAGGGCATACAAAGGCTACAACCAAAAACTACCCTTTACCAAAACAGATAACAGCGTAAGACATTGGACTGCCACCATTGCACATACACAACTTACCATAGGTATTTTACTTTATATACAAAGTCCGATAAGTAAATACTTTTGGCAAAACACACGTCAGGCTTTTACCCATATTGACATTTACTTTTTTGCGCTGATACATGCTTTGCTTATGCTCATAGCCATTGTTTTTATTACCATTGGCTCTGCACTGAGTAAACGTAAAATCACCGATGCTGAAAAATTTAAAACAATGCTTATTTGGTTTCTGTATGCGCTGCTTATTATTTTTATAGCTATACCTTGGCCATTTTCGCCATTAGCCACCCGACCACTCTTACGATAAAAATGATACATCTTTTCAAAACAAAAATAGGACGACTGCGCATAATAGGTATGCTCGAAGGCATATCATTACTAACGCTATTTTTTATTGCAATGCCCATGAAATATATTTTCGATAATCCGGACGGTTCAAAACTAATCGGCCCTGTTCATGGGGCTTTATTCCTGCTGTTCATTATCAATACGCTGAGTGTTGGTGTGGAGCAAAACTGGAAAGCAAAAACAACTTGGAAAGTACTGCTTGCCTGTATTATTCCATTCGGCACTTTCTATATTGATAAAAAAATACTACGAACCATAAACACTAAACATACATGACAAAAACAATTATACTCATTACCAGTGTACTCGCCATTATTTATGCATCTTACAAAACCTACCAGATTATGTCATTGGATAAAGGTTTAGATAAAATGATAATAGAAGGGGCTGTTATTTTAGATGTACGCACTGAAACAGAATACAAAATGGGCCATATTGAAGGCGCTGTAAATATTCCTTTAAGCAAACTACATGCTGATAATATTCCTTTAGATAAAAGCAAAGTGATTATTACCTGTTGCTCACACGGCTTAAGAAGTGTAAAGGCCGTTAGCCTGCTCAAAGCAAATGGCTTTACCCAAGTATATAATGGTGGTGCATGGACCGACCTTCAAAAATGTATATCCACCCAAACACCTGATTAGCGATTAGCTTCAGTAAATTAATTTTCAAATTCTTTTTATTTATTTAATATTACAACAACATGAAAAACCAACAAGAGTTAGCCATACAATTAATAATTGATTCATGGAACAGCCACATAAAAAGGGCTACCAAGCTATTTGATAGTTTAAGCGATGAGGCTATACAAAACCACATAGCACCCAATAGAAATTCAGGAACCTATTTATTAGGCCATTTGGTTGCTGTACATGATGGCATGTTATCGTTAATGAATTTTGGCGATAAATTACACCCGGAATTAGAGCAATTATTTATTCGCAATCCCGATGGAGCAGCACTTGAAAAACCATCGATAGCGCAATTAAGAAGCTATTGGACAGAAGTGAATAATGTGCTTAACAATAAAATAAATGAGCAAACTACCGATGACTGGTTTAAAAAACACAGTGCTGTTTCGGAAGAAGATTTTGCAAAAGAACCACATAGAAACAAAATCAATATTTTGTTGACCCGAACCAACCACGCTGCTTACCATTTAGGCCAACTGGCATTGTTAAACAAATAATTTCACTAATCGTAATTAATAAAAGAATGAAGCCCTTGATTAAAAACCAAATCGCCTTACACCGATTACACAATCAGCAAATAGCGCTTCATTCTTTTCATACACCACAGGAAATTGTTGCACACTTAGGAGCAGTACAAGCACAAGATTACGAAATGGCTAAATGGGCCATTGGAGCTAGACTCCACAATAGCCACAACGATTTAATAGAGCAGGCTTTAAACACACATACCATATTTAGAACGCATATACTCCGCCCTACCTGGCATTTGGTGGCAGCCACCGATATTAAATGGATGCTTGCTTTAACAGCTCCACATGTACTAAAACTATTAAATCCCTCGCTAAAAAAAGTAGGCTTTGATGAGCATATATTGCAACGAATTATAAAAATAATTCAAAAAGTATTGGCTCAAAAAACAGCGCTAACCCGAACCGAAATAATTACTCAACTGGCATTACAAGGTATTAAAACAGATGAACTACATGCTTCACATATTATGATGTATGCCGAGCTAAAAGGTATTGTTTGTAATGGCCCTAAAAAGGATAAACAACAAACTTATTTATTGCTGGATGAATTGGTAACTAGTGATACATCATTGAACCGGGAAGAATCCTTGGGCAAATTAGCCAAGAGGTATTTTGTCAGCCACGGACCTGCCACTTTACAAGATTTTATCTGGTGGTCGGGTTTAGGGGTAAAAGATGCCCGACTTGGTTTGGAATCCATCAAGCATGAATTGTTATACGAAAAAATAGAAGAACAGGAATATTGGTTTGAAAGCCTACAAACTATTCCTACCAAACAAAAATCCCAAACTTATTTCCTACCCGCCTTCGACCAATATATAATAGGTTATAAGGACAGAACAGCTTCGTTACATCCCACACATTTTAGTAATGTAATAACAAACAATGGTATTTTTAAACCTTCCATAGTAAGGAATGGAGAAGTAATTGGTACTTGGAAAAGAACCATTAAAAAAGACCAGGTATTAATAGAACCTACTTTTTTTGATACCGCCAATCAACTTAACAGCAAGGAACTGAACAAGGCCACGCAATTGGTAGAAACATTTTTAAAGGCCCGCTAAAGCTTTGTCGTAAATAGCCTTTTTATTGTCGTATTCGTATTGTTTAAGATTGAAAGAATGATGCTATCATTGTAATGCACTAATCTTAGTAATACACAAATGGCTAAAAAAACTTCTAATAAACCAAATGATGTGGAACAAGTAGCCTTGTATATGGACGCTTTGGAACATCCGCTAAAGGCTGAGTTTGAAATCATGAGAAATATTATAAAAGCTGCCAACAACAAGCTACAGGAACGTATAAAATGGAATGCCCCCAGCTATTACTACCTACAGGATATAGTGACCTTTGGCCCACCCATGCGTAGTTTAGATAAAATATTGTTGGTATTTCACCATCCATCTGTAGTTAAAATCAAATCGGATTTATTAGAAGGTAATTACTCTGACAGACGCCTAATGTATTTAAGCAACAGTGCTGAAATTGAAAGCAACAAAACCGAACTAGCCCGTATTTTAAATTTGATAATCGCTGAAATTGATCAATCGCAAGCTTAACATGGAACGCAATAAAACCAATACTTTCGCCAATGTTGATGAGTACATTGCTTTACAAGCAGAACAGGCTCAATTGGTACTCACACATATAAGGCATGTAATTAAACAAACTATACCTGATGCGGAAGAAGTAATCAGTTACCAAATGCCTGCCTACAAATATTTTGGAATGGTTGTTTTTTTCGCAGCCTTTAAAAACCATTATAGTTTGTTTTTTGGGCCGCCTGTTTTAGTGGCTTTTAAAAGTAAAATTAAAGGGTTTGACCAAACCAAATCGGCTATAAAATTCCCTTTTTCCACACCTTTACCGGAAGCATTGGTGAAAGAAATGGTAAAATATGTCGCCCAGGAAAATAAGCAGAAAGCCTTGGCAAAAAAGGCTGCTAAAAGTAAAAAGAAGTAATTTTTACGGAAACTTAAGAGTGACTAGGCAATACCCTTAATACAACCTCCTCCACTTTGGAGCCGCTTGATTTTTGTATTACAAACTCAAAATTATCAATCACAATTTTTTCTCCCTTTTGCGGAATATCCTCATGGTTGGCAGTAATATACCCCCCCAGTGTATTGTACTCGCCTTCCGGAATACCTAAGCTGTATTTAGTATTTAGATGGTATATTTCTAAGCGGGCAGAAAACAAATACTCTGTTTCATTCATCACCTTTTCGGTTAATGTTTCGGTATCGTGTTCATCATCTATCTCGCCAAAAATTTCTTCCATTACATCTTCAATAGTAACAATACCTGCAGTACCGCCCAGTTCATTTACCACCAAAGCTATGCTTTTACGTGTTTTGCTGAATCGGTTTAGTATTTCCATTACAGGCGTAGTAGCGGGTACTATTTCTATAGGAATCAAAATTTCCTTAATGCTGTCAACCTTTTTAAATATTTCCTTTTGGTGTACATAACCTATAATATTATCCTGTGTACCACCATAAACCAATATTTTAGAAAGACCTGTTTGCACAAATTTATTATACAACTCTTCGGTGCTTTCCGTAATGTCTATTATCTCTAAATCAGTACGCGGAGTCATACAATCACGCACCCTTAAGTTAGAGAAATCGAGCGCATTTTTAAACATTTCAGTATCTACTTCAGCATCATCGTCTAGGTCGTTATCGCTTACCTGATTGATATACTGATCCAAATCAATCTTACTGAAAACAGGCGTGGTTTCAGTATATTGAATTTTCAACGTATAGTTTAATATAATTTTCGACAAGTAAATAATAACGTGTACTACCGGCCAGAATAAATAATAAAACAATAAAAACGGAATAGCCAAAACCTGTAAAACCAAATCAGGATTGATACGAAAAAGTACTTTAGGAATAAACTCAGCCGTAACCAGTACAATAAGCGTAGAGATAATGGTTTGTGAAAATAACAGTAAAAACTTATGCGTTAAAAAATAAGGCGAAATGCCCACCAATATAGGGTCGAGCACCTTAGCCATGTATATACCATATATTACAAGGCCAATATTATTACCAACAAGCGTGGTGCTTATAAACTTAGAAGGATTATTAACAAAATTAGAAAGAATGCTTGCCGTTAAATTGCCTTGCTTATTCTTAAGTTCAATTAATAATTTGTTTGAAGATATAAAAGCAATTTCGGTACCGGCAAAAAAAGCCGAAAACAATATGCTTGATATAATAATGAGTGAATAATTATCCATTTATTTAAAAATACAATATTAGTAAATGGATGGCTGCTTAGGTAAAAAAGTTTTAAATATTTTAGGAGGCTCAATTATACCTCAAATTTATACCCCACGCCTTTTACGGTGCCTAATAAATCTTCACCTACTTTTTCCCTTATTTTTCTAATGTGTACGTCTATTGTTCTGTCGCCAACTATTACATCATCGCCCCACACTTTTTCTAAAATGGTTTCGCGGGTAAATACTTTACCTGGTTTGCTTGCTAATAAATGCAGTAATTCAAACTCTTTGCGGGCTAACTGAATTTTTTCATTGCCTTTGTATACCAAAAAGGTTTCCCTGTCTATTATTAAATCCTTTACTTTTAGTTGTTCAGCATCGGCTACTACCGCCTCCGTTTGTCCTGAATCTTTTCTGCGTAAAATAGCAGCAATACGGGTTAACAACAATTTAGGTTTAATCGGTTTGGCTATATAATCGTCAGCACCGGCATCAAAACCTGCCAGTTCACTATACTCTTCGGCTCTGGCTGTTAAAAAAACAACGAATATTTTATTTAAAGCGGGGTTCGATTTAATCTGCTGGCAAGCCTGAATACCGTCCATTTGAGGCATCATCACATCCATTAGTATTAAATCGGGTTTTATTTTTTTGGTTTGCTCAATGGCTTCAATACCATTGTTTGCTAAAAATACCTCGTAGCCTTCCTTTTTTAAATTGTATTCAATAAATTCTTGAATGTCCTTCTCGTCATCAACTACAAGTATTTTGTATTGCTTTTTATCAACCATGATTGTGTAATTTATTGCACTTAAATTCTACTGCAATAGTAATAGGTTTAATGTTAGATTATTGTTAAGTTAATGCAAACTTATGTATTACAATAATACAAATATTATGAAATTATTACTTCATAATTATTTGCTTGTAATCTACTGCATAACCTGTAAATGAGCCAATGGCTCCTGATATATTTGATTTAACCGAACCGGGTGTAGCAAAAGGCCCTCCGTTATTATCGGCTCTGCCAAACGATTGCCAAAACGCAAACTCTTTTCGCCCAATATGTGATAGATATAAATTCAAAGTATCACCAGCGTTAAAAGGTCTGAAAAATTCATAGGGTCTTACACCACTGCTTATAAATTCATCATCGAAAGTACGGTAAAAACTGCAGGCACCCCAGCCAAACAAAAGAGAATCAGCACTTACATTTACAGCCAAACGATAATTGTCTCTTTCGGGACCTTCGTTAAACCAAAACTTCACAAACGATTTATCAGCCGTATCTCTCTCTTGTTTTTTCTCAATGGTATATTGGATACTATCTATTGTAACTACTTTAGGTATAAATGTCTTTCCTGTAATAATATTCGCCCCGTTGTTAATAGATATATCCAACTTATAAGCACGGTTTTCCTGTCCTGTTAATTGAATCGGGTTCATATACACACCGGAGAATGGCCCTAATATACTATCGAGCGCAGGTATTAGTTTCGTTATGGTATCAACCGAATATAACCTTATTCTATCAGCATCATTATAAACAGTATCGTTGCCAACTATGGTACCGGGTGTAATATATACCTCAGCATTTTTAACCCCGTTTAAGCTTAAATCAGGTTTAAAATAATCAATAGTAGTGCTGATAAATACGTAGTTCAGTAAAGGGAAACGGTTATTAATACTGGCTTCCACTACAAATTGTGGCGTACTGGGCGGTACATTTATATCAATTTCTTTTTCGCAGCAAAACCCGCCTATGGCTAAAAGTATGAATAGAAATATATGTTTTACGGCTTTCCGCATGAAATGAGCATGATTGTTTATGAAGGAACAATTTTAGTCAATTATTAGTACATTGTAAGGTAAAAATAATTTAACCAAGCGCTGCACCAAGTACTAATTCAAATACTTGTCAAGCCATTCAAAAAACACACGTTGCCATAACACACTGTTTTGAGGTTTGGTTACCCAATGGTTTTCGTCAGGGAAATATAAAAACCGACTAGGCACTCCTTTTAGTTGAGCGGCTGTAAAGGCTTCCATACCTTGCCCTAGCGGCACCCTAAAATCTTTTTCGTTATGAATAACCAATATGGGGGTATCCCAGTTTTTAACAAATTTATGGGGCGAAGCATCAAAATTATTGGGGCTTTCTGTCTGGCTCCAGTATGGACCTTTGCTATCGTGGTTGGCAAAAAACATTTCTTCGGTAGTGCCATACCAGCTTTCCATATTAAACATACCGCAATGGGCTATAAATGCTTTAAAGCGTTTGTTATGGTTACCAGCCAACCAATATACAGAAAACCCACCAAAGCTTGCTCCTACTGCACCTAACTTATCCTTGTTTACATATGTTTCTTTACTTAAATCATCAATAGCACTTAAATAATCGCGCATACACTGGCCACCATAATCGCCTGTAATCTGGTCGTTCCACTCACTGCCATAACCCGGCATACCACGTCTGTTTGGTGCTATAACTATATAACCGTTGGCCGCCATTAACTGAAAATTCCAGCGGTAACTAAAAAATTGGGTTAAGGCACTTTGCGGTCCGCCTTGGCAATACAATAAAGTTGGGTATTTTTTAGTCGCATCAAAATCCGGAGGATAAATAACCCAGCTTAACAGATCTTTGCCATCGCTTGTTTTTACCATGCGTTTTTCCACCTTACCCATTTTGGTATCGTTTAAAACACTTTGGTTGGCAAAAGTCAATTGGGTTTCTTTTTGTGTTTTCAACTCCAATGTATACAACTCGCTGGGTGTAGATATATCCATTCTGTTTATAACCAAATGGATATTGTTTCCTTCACCTACTATGCAAAATGCACCATAATCGTGCTCCGCACTGCTTATTTGTTTAATAGGATTGACTCCTTTTTTAGCAGCTAAATTGTACGCAAACAATTGTTTTGAACCGTGGTAAGGAGCCGTAAAATAAACGGCTTTACCATTAGCGGCTATTTGGTAGTTTTCAATGGTATAATCAAAATTGTTTTTATCAGTTAATACTCTAAGTGGTGCAATTGACATGCTTTTGTCCTTGCTATTCAGCAATAAATCCAAATCAAAACATATTAATCTGTTTAAATCACTTTCATCGCCTTCCCTTTCTACACTCAACCAATATATCTTTTTTCCATCAGCTGAAAACTGCGCATTCCTGTCATAACCTTGGTTCATTACCGATAAATTTAAGGTTTGTTGTGTGCTTAAATCGTATAAATACACATCACTATTGGTAGACACGGCCTCGGCTGTTCCTGTTAATTTACGGCTATTGTAAACCAGTTTGGTTCCATCAGGATGCCAGTTAAATTCATCATCGTCACCATGAGGTTGCAAAGGGCAATCAAACTTTTCATCCTTCATAATGTCTAAACCATCGCCTGCTATTTTGCCGTTGGTATAGGCTGCTATAAATAAATGGCTATAAGCATAATCGTGCCAGCTATCCCAATGGCGATAAAACAATCCGTCTATAATACGTGCATTACATTTATCCAAATCAGGGTAAACTTCTTTTACTTCTTTATCCAATTTTACATCGGCAGTAAAAGCTATATTATTCATTTTGGGCGAATATTTATAGCCGCTGATACCACCTTTTATAAAAGTAACCTGTGTTTTGTTACTTCCATCTATGCTCATTTCCCACAGTTGCGTTTCGCCACCTTTAGCACTTAAAAAACTTATTTTTTTACCATCGGGTGTATAACGCGCAGCAAATGCATTAATAGCTGAATCTGTTAATGTTTGTTTATTGCTACCATCTATTTGGATGGTGTAAATAAGCTGCGTGCTTTTATTGGTTTTAACACTGTAATGTCTTACGCCATATAAAACAGTTTTTCCATCGGGAGAAACCTGTGGGTCGCCCACTCTGCCTAATTGCCAAAGTTTTTCAATGGTTAAATTTTGTTGTGCTTTGGCTTTATTTGGAACAAGCATAATTGTTAAACTAAAAGCGTAAAAAATAATTGATTGTAGAATTGATTTCATGGTTTAAAAGCTACTGAAGTATAATTAGAATGATTAAACACCGCCATTGTTAATAGTTGCTAACTACTGTAAAAAGCAGTTAGCAACTACCCCAATATTTACCAAACGTATTGTGCTTTGTTCATTAATAAAGCTTCGCCTACTATAGTATCTGCACCTGTAGCTACATCAACCACTTTGGTTTCATATAATACACGGTTTTTCTCCGGGAAAATTTCTTTTACGGTTATTACAGCCTGGTAAGGCGTATCTACAAACATAGGTTTAAGGAAAGTATTATTTTGTTTCATATAAATATGTCCTTCGGCATAATACAACACGCCAAATATTTTGGTAAACACACTGGCACTAAAATGTCCGTGAATAATGTTGCGGCCAAACATACTGGCTTTACCTGCTGCCTCGTCAATATGAAGCGGGTTGGTATCGCCACTTATTTGAGCGTATAAATTAACTTGTTCTTGCGTGTATTGAATGTCGTGCGTAAATACATCGCCTACTTTTGGTGCTGCCATAGTTTTATATTTTGTTTTTAAAGGTTTGTTTTCTATTTATCCCGACTACGCTCGAATAACTGCCGTAATCTTTCATTAAACTTTACTTCACCAATTCATCATACTGAATTAATTAAGTAATAATCTACATCTTCTTACTTTGCAATAAAGTAATTAGCCAAATAAAAAGTAGTATTAAGTAGTATATGATAAAAATCAACTACTATGAATTGCAGCCACTGCAAAGCGATTAGAAAGGTTTAAAGTTTTGATAATAAACACACTGGTTGACTTTAAGGAACTTATATCTACTTTTGCGCCCGATTTAAAAAAGCAAAACACTATAAATCAACCCAAAGAGTAAAAAAATTACAATGATGGAAAATACAACAAAAAATCTGTTTGAAACTATGGCTGACATGCAAAAACAAGCTGTAGAAACAATGAGTAACGCTGCTAAAACTATGCAACAAACAATGGGCACTGGTGCTAACGTTAACATGGATTCTGATTATTTTAAAAAATGGTACGATAGCCAAATGGCTTGGTTCAATAAAGTAAATGGCGAAAGCAACAACATGCACAATGGCATGGAGTTTTTCACTAATTACATGAATAAACAAAACGAAATGGCAAAACAATGGTCAGAAATGAGCCAAAACATGATGCCAGGTGCTACTAATAATTTTGACATGAAAAACAACATGGATAACATGATGAACGTTTTTAATTCATGGAAAAATACAATGACTGACAGCTACAATGAAATGATGAAAAATTTCAACAATGGCGAAACTAAAAACAACTTTGCTGATATGTTTAACAATTCAGAAATGTACATGAAAACTTTTCAATTTTGGATGCCAATGATGAAAAGCTTAAATGATAAAACATTTACACCTGATATGTTCAAAAACATGTTCAATACAGAAGCTTACAAAGGCATGATGGATAAAATGTTTAACATGAATCCTGATATGATGAAAAACTTAATGGACAATCCAGCCATGGCAAGCATGAAAGAAAACATGACCAAAATGATGGATATGGGCAAAAGCAACTACGACAACATGAAAAACAGCATGGGTAATGCATTTAACTTTAACCCAATGATGGATAGCATGAACAGTAACTACAACCAAATGTATGCACAAATGCAAACAGCTATGGCTCCGTTAACTAAATTATTCGGTAGCAATGCCAATATGGTTAACATGGAAACTGCAAAAGAATTGGTTGACATGATGAATGCTTACAATACTAAAAACAACCAAATGCAATACATGATGTACACTACAGGCATGAAAGCAATGGATGAAGTAGCAGAAAACATGTATGCTAAAATTAAAAATGGCGAAGACGTAAAAGAATTTGCTGATGTATACAAAAACTGGTTAAACACCAACGATAAACACTTTGTAGCTTTGTTTGAAACTGATGAGTATTCAAAATTAATGGCAGAAGTAAGTGCATTACAATTAACATTAAAAGGTAAAATCGAAAAACAAATGGAAAAATCTTTCGAAAAATTACCTTTAATCAACCGCACTGAAATGAATGAGTTATACCAAACTATTCAAACATTAAAAAAACGTATCAGCACTTTAGAAAAAGAAAACAACAGTTTAACCAATGCTGCTGAAGCAACAGAAGAAGCTCCTAAAGCTACTGCTAAAAAAACAGCTAAAAACGCTTAATAATTTTAGGTTAATTATATAGTTAAAAATCCTCATCGACTTTAGTTGGTGGGGATTTTTTTATGCGTATGCGTGTAGTTTGAGCGTAGCCGAGAACTTATTATAACAATAATTGAATGCATTACATTTCGACTACGCTCAATGTACCCTACCTAACACAACAAAAAAGGCTGCTCCAAAAGAGCAGTCTTTTTTATTATATCACATAAAGCACATAGCGCCCATTGAGTGGAGCCGAGGTCGAAATGTGTTATATAATCTATACAATCGTTTTAGCCTTCGTTAAAGCATTTGCTAAGCCATTCAAATCATTACCACCTGCAGTAGCATAAAAAGGTTGGCCTCCGCCTCCACCTTTAATTTCTTTGGCGAGGTCTTTTACAATATTGCCTGCATGCAAGCCTTTTTCTTTGACTAGGTTATCACTCATAATAACGCTTAACATAGGTTTGCCATTTAACTCACAACCCAGCACACAGAACAAATTATCAATTTCGGTTTTTAACTGAAACGATAAGTTTTTCAATTGTTCAGCGCTTGGTACAGTTACAAGCTCAATTAAAGTATTTACCCCATTCGTGTTGTTTACTTTAGCTTTTAACTCCTCTTTTAAAACGCTTATTTTTTCATTTTCAAGTTGGTCTACCTTTTTAAGCATACCACCTTTTTCATGCAATAACTGCTCTACACTTTTAACAATATCGGTTGATTTTAACAACTCCGAAACGGCACGAACCTGGTTTTGCAAATTCATAATATAATCATCAGTAGTAATAGAAGTAATACCTTCTATCCTGCGTACACCGGCAGCTACTGCACTTTCGCTTGTAATTTTAAACATACCCAGTTGAGCCGCTGCTTTTACATGCGTACCACCACAAAGCTCAATAGAGTCAGGCCCAAACGAAATAACTCGAACACGGTCGCCATACTTTTCACCAAACAACATCATAGCTCCCATAGCTTCCGCATCGCGTATAGATACATTTCTTTTTTCATCCAAATGCAAATCCTGTCTGATCATCATATTCACCACATGCTCTACCGCTTCTATTTCAGCAACGGTCATAGCGGCAAAATGCGAAAAATCAAAACGTAAATATTTATCGTTTACCAACGAGCCTTTTTGTTGTACATGCGTACCCAATATTTGGCGCAATGATGAATGCAATAAATGGGTAGCTGTATGGTTATTTTCCGTCATCATACGCTGACCCATATTGATACCCGCACCATACGTTTTATACAGTGGTTTTTGGTCAGCAATATGAATAATCAGGTTATTTTCCTTCTTCGTATCCAGTATTTGAATACTCTGGTCAAATATTTTTTCATCGCGGTATTCCTGGTAAAATAAGTTACCCGTATCACCCACCTGTCCGCCACCTTCCGGGTAAAAAGGAGTACGGTTTAAAACAATTTGCCACTCCTCTTTTCCTTTGTTCATTACCTTGCGGTATTTACGCACACGCACCTCTTCTACATACATTTCATCGTAACCTACAAACTCGGTAGGTGAATTATTACCATCTACTATAACCCAATCGTCAGATGCTTGCAAAGTAGCCTTACGCGAACGATTTTTTTGTTCGTCCAATGCTTTTTCAAAACCCTCCACATCCACTTCAAATCCATTTTCCCTGGCAATCAATTGCGTTAAGTCCAACGGAAAACCATAGGTATCTGATAATTCAAAAGCATTTTCCCCACTAATATTTTTTTGAATTTTAATTACTTTACTAATTAATTCCGTTTCATCTTTAGTTTGAGAAAAATTGTCCGCTAATTCTTTTAGTTTACTAATTTTATTCTCATCCAAAGACTTGTAAATAATATTACTTGACAACCCCATTTTACCTAAGGTATCATTTGTATCAATTTCGTTTTGATTTGTTACCGAAATTAGTTCATTTAATTTATTAGCTTTTATAGATTCAACTATAATTTGAATAGTTTGATCAGGGAAAACAAATAAACCTTCCAAAATTTTTATTCCATTTTCCAAAGTTCTTAAAAAACTTTGCTCTTCTTCTTTAATCACCTTAGCCACAAAATCTTTTTGCGCAAACAATTCAGGAAATACATGCTGAAAGCTGTCAGCTATTAACAAAGTCAACTGGCACATAAAAGGTTCCTTAATGCCTAAAAACTGGTATTGGTAACGCACTGCCCTGCGCAATATTCTGCGTATTACATAACCAGCCCCATTGTTACTTGGCAATTGTCCGTCAGCAATGGCAAATGCAATAGCACGTATATGGTCAGCCATTACACGCATAGCTATGTCTTGTTTACTATCGCTAAATTTATATTCAATACCCGAATGCTTTTCAATAGCCTTAATAGTAGGCACAAATACATCCGTATCATAATTACTGGTTTTGCCATCAATGGCACGCACCAAACGCTCAAAGCCCATTCCTGTGTCTACGTGTTGCGCAGGTAATTTTTCCAAGCTACCATCGGCCTTGCGGTTAAATTCCATGAACACATTGTTCCATATTTCAATTACTTGCGGATGGTCGTTATTAACCAATGTAGCTCCATCCACCAGCTTACGTTCCGCATCAGGTCTTAAGTCAATATGTATTTCAGAGCAGGGGCCGCATGGGCCTGTATCGCCCATTTCCCAGAAATTATCTTTTTTATTGCCGTTTAAAATACGGTCCTTATCAATCCATTTTGCCCAGTTATCAAAAGCTTCCTGGTCAAAGGCCAAACCTTCCTTTTTATCACCTTCAAATACCGTTACATATAACCTGTCCTTAGGTAGCTTATATACATCTACCAATAACTCCCAGGCCCACTCAATAGCTTCCTTTTTAAAGTAATCGCCAAAGCTCCAGTTACCCAACATTTCAAACATGGTATGGTGATAGGTATCTACCCCTACTTCTTCTAAATCGTTATGCTTACCGCTTACACGCAAACATTTTTGCGTATCGACCACACGTTTGTATTTGGCGGGCTCATTGCCTAAAAAAATATCCTTAAACTGGTTCATACCCGCATTGGTAAACATCAATGTGGGATCGTTTTTTACTACAATGGGTGCAGAAGGAACTATGGTATGGCCCTTACTTGCAAAAAAATCTAAAAACTGTTTACGTATGTCTGCTGATGTCATGTGTATTATAAAATTCTATGCTACGAATGCTGAAAAATTGCTTTAAATTAATATTTTCGCCTCTTCAGTAATGAGCAATATTACACCAATTGGTTTTACTTTTTTGGTATCATATGGTTTGTTCACTAAAAAATTAGCGTGGCAAAGATAAAATACTTTTACAATCCCAATAAGCTAGACTTTGAAAAAGTTCGCACCAGTTTTACCACGGTAATTTGGCGTGTTTTTGGGTTTTTATCAGCCTCTATTGTTTCCGGAGCTATCATGGTATTAGCACTTTACAGTTTTATCGACTCCCCAAAAGAAAAAATACTCCAACGCGAAAACAAACAATACAAAGAACAATTGCGCAGAATACAGAACCGGATTAACGAATTAAGTGGCGTTTTAGGAGAGTTGCAGGAGCGCGATGCGCAAATTTACAGAACTATATTTGAGGCTGACCCTGTAAGCTTTAAACCGAAGCTAAACGAGAACGAAAAAAAATACAAACTGGCTGAGGGTTTTGACGATGCTGTATTGATTAATGATTTAAACAAAAAGGTAGAACAACTGAGCGCTTTGGCCGAAACTCAAGCCAAATCGTTTGACGAGCTAAAAAAACTGGCCGATAACAAAAGTGATTTCCTGGCTTCCATTCCAGCCATTCAACCCATAGCCAATAAAGATTTAAAACGTATCGCTTCCGGTTTTGGCTATAGAATACACCCTATTTACAAAACCACCAAATTCCATTCGGGTATTGATTTTACAGCTCCTACGCGTACCCCGGTATATGCCACAGGTAATGGTAAAATAAGCTTTGCCAAATACGAAGGACGCGGTTATGGCAACCATATTATTATAAACCATGGCTTTGGTTACCAAAGTTTATACGGGCATTTAAGCAGTATAGAAGTATATGAAGGGCAAAAAGTAAAACGTGGCGAGTTAATTGGCTACGTGGGTAATACGGGTACATCTACCGCTCCCCACCTACATTACGAAGTAGTAAAAGGAACCAAAAAAGTAAACCCCATTAATTACTTCTTTAATGATATAACCGAAGCAGATTACGAAGCTATCCGCGATATATCTGCCCGCCCTACTCAGTCGTTTGATTAATGGAGGTAAACATTAATTGCAGGCGAGGACGCCTGCAATGGCCTAATACACTTAACCATAATTACGATAAGCATGACCAAAACAATCATCCACATTTTCACAATAAGTCTTTTGTTTGCATGCGCCACAAGCGATAGCAATAAAAGCAATTCCAACAATCATTTTAAACAATTAGATACCAGTGTTAGCGTATCAGGTTATTGGTTAAGCGAGGATTATTACCAAAGCATCCAAAACTTTAAATCACCCAAAAAAGCACAGGACGGTTCAGCGTTTATTTTTATACCCAATAGAACCCTCCAACAAACAACCATGATTTATAATTTTCATGAAGGAGGCCCGCTTTTAAAAGTACTTAAAAACAACAAGCACTATGAATTATGGGAAGTAGTGGATGATAGCTTAACACAAAAACTATATATCATTGAAGAAATATCACCTACCCAAATAAAGCTGGGTAAAAAAGTATTTTATAAAATAAATATAGAAAAACACCATGACACCTATAAAATTTCAGAAGCCCTATTATTCAAAGGCAAGTATACAACTGCCGGGGGTAAAACAGTAGAGTTTAAAGCCAATGGGCAGCTACTCGGTTTAGACAACTTTACCTACTACGAACCCATTATAGATTACTTTGATGCAGGCATGCAAGTAGACCAGATTGGTCTGGGCAACTCGCCCGAAAAACTAACCGGGTATGGTTTTACATTTAACAGAGATACTTTATCATTATATAAACTTAATTGCTTAACCTTTGACAGCACGATGAACGATTGTGTGGAAGTAGGCTACGGACAGCTAGCCTACAAGCTTTGGAAAAAATAAACCCGTAATATAAATTGGTAAAATTGCTTATGAACTGGGTTTTGAACATTCACAATTGTTCAGCAAACTATTCAAAACAAAAATAAATCTCTCGCCTTTAGCCTTCAGGGCCTCATTTAACTAGGAATAACCCTG
The DNA here is from genome assembly GCA_040388375.1 of Bacteroidota bacterium. Taxonomy (NCBI): domain Bacteria; kingdom Pseudomonadati; phylum Bacteroidota; species Bacteroidota bacterium. The sequence continues at coordinate 120,550 of JAZKBU010000002.1, forward strand.
TTTATATTTTTTTCAAATTACAAGGCCTGATTATTAGTTATTTCGGAAATAATTTGTTTAATTTGTTATAGGTATTTAAACTAAAGCTTATGAAGAGAGTATTTTACAGTTTAATTTTAGGGAATCTGATTGGCATATCAGCTGCTTTTGCAGCATGCGATATTCAGGTTGGGTTCACAGGCAAAAGTATGACTTGGAGTCAACTGCAATCAAAGGCGGTAAATGGGGTTATTTATTTAACACTTGATACCGATATTGACAGCTTGGGTTTACAGTTTACTTCCCCATGCAGCAACATCACTATTAAGGAATGTTATTTTAACGACATGCCGGTAGCTGTTAACGAAGAACAACAGTCAGGTGGATTAATTAAAACCAAAACTACCGGTACAGGTTTATACAAAATTCAGGTGGTAGGACCACAAAATAACGATTGGTTTAAAATAGTAATCAAAGCCAAAGGCAGTACCTCCATTAACGAGTTTAATGGTGACTTGCATTTTGCACTATATCCAAATCCTACTAGTGATAAATTAACCATTGAATCAGTTGATGCAGTAAAACAAATACAAGTGTATGATAACAAGGGTATGTTGGTAATGGAAAAACAAAACAATGTATTTAATGAGTTTCAAACTATTGATGTGGCTGCTTTACCCAATGGTCAATACTTTATGATTTGCAGCAATGACGATAAAAAATCTAGCATGAAATTTATTAAACAATAGGTTTATTGATTCCATTGATAATAAAAAAGCCATCCTTGTAAGAGATGGCTTTTTTATTGCTCTACGGTGTCTCAACTATGCTCGACAATACTGACGTAACCTAATTAACATATCAATACCATTAAGATTTAAATAAAAAAGCAGCGCAAAATGCGCTGCTTTTCAGTTCCATATTAGTTAAATGTGCACTATTCAACAATTAATCTTCTCGCTACATTCAGTTGTTTACCATCGTCTATTTTAACAAAATAAATTCCTTTGGGTAAATTGGTAATATCAATACTTGCTTTGTTGTTGCTTTGAAAGTCAATAACTGCATTGGTATTTTTCCCCAATACATTTATCAAATCAATTTTTGCCTCTTGTATATTTATATCGGCTTGAATAAAAATAATTTCTTTGGCCGGATTAGGGTATATTTTAATTGATTTAGTAAAATCTGCTACGGTATTTACACCTACACTTTGTACACTTATGTATGCCACTTTGGTTTCGGTTACCTGACTTGTACCATAAGTAGCAGTTAAGGCAACGGTATAATTGCCTTTTGCATTAAACATCACTTTCGGATTTTTAGTAGATGCGCTTGTTCCGCCTGCAAAACTTACTGTATTGGGTGTAAACACCCACCTATAAACGGTTGGGGTTCCTGCACTACTATCAGTAAACGATACTATTTCACCTACGTTAGCAGTTACTTTATCGGCCACAAAATTTACTTTAGGTGCTTCATTAACGGTAATATAGTTGGTTCTTACTGTATCATCCTCCCCTCCTTCATATATTACTTTTAACTTTACAGAATAAACACCCGGCTGGGTTAACAATACTCTAGGACTTCGGGTAGTGGCATTGGTACCTCCTACAAATAAAGCATTGTTGGGTGTTATAGTCCATTGGTACGATTTAGGTGTACCAATACTACTATTTGTTAAATTAATGGTATCTGTAGTAAGCGCTGTAGTTCTGCTGGCATTAAACTTAGCTGCACTTACAAATGCTTCCGCTCTATAAATGTCTTTGTATTTAATAGCAGGTGCACCTACACCTCCTATGGTTTTTGTAATTTCTAAAATAGGGTAATGTTCGCCTTTGGCCCACCAGGTATAAATGGTTCTGTTGTTAGGTAATGGTATTTTAAAGGTTTGCACTTCAATAGAATCAGTACCGGTAATTTCTGTTTTTACCCTGATACAATCAAACTGCCCATAAGGTGTTTTTATTACGCCCCAACCATCTACAATATTTACCCTACGGCCTTTTTGCGAAATACCTCCTACACCCGGAATGGTTGTTGAACCCGCATAATATGTAGTATCAATATCGCCATAATTTAAAGGGAATTTATAAACCGTATCGCGTGGATTTAAATTAATGGCTAAAGGCAAACCTGAAACGGTAACACCACGTCCTAATAAAACGCTGGCACTGGCTGTATTTTTATAAAAACCGTAAATATTTTCAACGGTAATGCCTGCTGCGCTACCAAAACTGGCTAAGTTATTTAAGGTATTGTCTTTTATTCCATAAGTAGCACCTGTTAGTATACCAAATTGTATAGCGTAAGGCGTACCCGATGGAGCATAAAATTTTTCTACATCCTGGCTGGTAGGAACTAAATCGGTAAAATCCCAAATAGTATCGGCTCCGGTTAAAGCAGCTTTTGTTGGGTTAATACCAATGCTGGTAGCACTATATCGCATGGTATCATTTACTCTCGACATATCTGCATTTAAAATAGTTATCTGTGCAAATGATTGTAAGCTAATGAACAGCAATAAAATAGGAAATATTTTTTTCATGTTGGCTTGTTTTATATGGGCAATTTATACAAAACAACTTGATTAGCAATTGGTACATAGTAAAATTTAAAACCACTCTTTTGGTATTTCCTTCGTTTAATAAAGTACCTTTGTCTGGCAAAACGAACTATCGCGTTATAAGCAATTATAATGAGGAAAGTCCGGGCAACATAGAGCAGCATACTACCTAACTGGTAGGCGGCTGATTGTAATGATTAGTTGACAGACAGTGCTACAGAAATTTAAACTACCCGGTTTGCAAAAATCGGGAAAAGGTGAAAAGGCGGTTTAAGAGACCACCGGGCTTATGGCAACATATGCTGCAAGGTAAACCTTATGCGTTGCAAGGTCAAATAGGTTGTACAGAGTTTCGGCTCACAAGGTGGCTCGCTTTGACGTACAATGGGTGGACTGCATGAGATTGTGCCAGCGATGGTACAACCAGATAAATGATAGTTATATTTTGCTTAAAGCAAAATGAAACAGAACCCGGCTTACAGTTTTGCTAAATAAAAAAGGCTGCTTTATAAAGGCAGCCTTTTTTGTGTTAAGTCACATGGAGCGAAGTCGAAATATAGTTCTCGACTACGCTCGAACTGACTATAATTTCAGTAAAAAGTCTAAGGTATCTATACCATCAGCGTAATCCCATAGCTCGGGTTGTTGACTTTTACCTAAAGGAATACTGTTACCAATTTCTATTTTACTTACTATGCACTGAATATCTTCTTTGCGTTCTTCTATAATGGCTTTTACTTCGTCTAGTGTATCGTAATATTCGTAATAAACACTTGCTAATGGCGAGGCTAAATCTTTGCTTTCTTTTAAATTAATCAATCCGTTTTCCAAAAACTGGTCTTGGTTTAATAACCAAATGGCCTTGTGATAAGTGTAGTTATTGGCGTATTTATTATGGTGCATGTAAGAATCGTACTCATGGGTGTTTTCAAAAAACATGGCCATATCAAAATCGCGGGGAATGTATAATTTACTCACATTGCGGCACCCTAAACCAAAGTAGGTAAATATATCTTTGGCTAACAGCTTCATGTCCTCGTCTGTTTCATGCCCTGTTAAAACGGCTATGCTGTTTCGGTTACGTCTTAATATATTGGGCAGTTTGCTAAAATAGTATTCAAAATACCTATTGCTGTTATTACTACCTGTTGCTATTACTGCATCGTAGTTACCTCCCAGTTTTTCATCATTGAGTACCGTTATTTTATCGGCAAAAGCAGGTTCTATTTGTATTAAGGCAGCTACAATAAATTTAGGTAAAATATTGTCATCGCTACTTAGCTTAATAATGGCTTTATGGCCGGCTAACAATACGCACACTAAATCGTGTAAACCAACCAAGGGTATATTACCTGCCATAATAATGGCTACTGACTTGTTGGACGACTCGTCAGTAAACTGATATTTACTGACCCAAGTATTTATTTTTTGCTCCGTTAAAGTATCGGCCCAGGCTTGCAAAGCCAAGCGTTGGCTTTCTTCTGTAAACCAGTTATTATATAAGTAGGCCTCAACTATAGCCTTATGTGCGTTAGTAGCAGCATTTTGTAAAAAACTGCCTAGTTGAATAAAAGCTTGTACACGGTGTTGAAAAGTCATGTTATTTAGAACGATTCTATTTTTTGATTTGAGTGAACAAAACTAATCTTGCAGTAGTTAATAACAATAGAAAAAAACAAAAATTAATATATAACATATTATGGCAATAATGATAACTGACGAATGCATTAATTGTGGTGCATGCGAACCTGAATGTCCAAACAATGCAATTTACGAATCAGGTGCTGAGTGGGCTTGGAAAGATGGAAATAATTTAACCGGTGCTATTGATATTGATGGCGATACAACTGATGTATCAAAACGTTTTGAACCTAAGTCGGCTGATACTTATTATATTGTTACCGGTAAATGTACAGAGTGCGTTGGCTTTCACGAAGAGCCTCAGTGTGCTGCTGTTTGCCCGGTAGATTGCTGTATTGCTGACCCTGAAAATGTAGAAACACAAGAGCGTTTATTGGAAAAGAAACAAAGAATGCATTTGTAATTGCTACTCTATTTATAACGAAAAGCTGCCTCAAAATAATTTTGAGGCAGCTTTTTATTTTCAGTTAACTGTACTTATTTTTAAAAACCGTTTGCTGATTTACATAAAAAGGGCCGTTTGTATAAACAAACAGCCCTTTTTTAAAACAATTATTATTTTGTATTAAATAGTTTAATTATTTAATACTATTGGTTTTGGTTGCTTTAATTACTTTTACATCAATACCCTGTTTTACTTTTATAAAGTACATTCCTTCGGCTAACTGATCTAAGTTATGCAATACATAGTTCGAGTTTCCTTGTAAGAAATTCAATTTTTCTGAGTATACAACCAAACCTTTGATGTCAATTATTTCTATTTGTGCTGGTGCTTCATTATTTGTTAAAACATTTAATTGCACTAAACCATCAAACGGATTAGGAGAAATAGTAGCATTGAATACTATAAACTCATCATCAAATAATATGCTGATTGATTTTGAATAATTAATACTGCCATCAAAATCAACCTGACGTAAACGATAATAAACCGTTGAACTATTATTAGCTAAAGCATAATTCATAGCATCTGCATCAACACTTTCATACTGATTAACATTATTGCTATTGCCCTGGCCTTTTATTTTTTGTCCGATTGGCTCGAATACTTTATTGTCTAAACTGCGTTCTACTATAAAATAATCGTTGTTTATTTCACTGGCTGTAGTCCATCTTAAGTATGCTTTTTCCGATTTTCTTGTACCGGCAAATACTACTAACTCAACCGGTAAAGTTCCTCCGCTACCCACACTAAATGGAGAAAATGAAGTAATACCTGAACGGGTTTGTGTGTATGGATTTGAACCTGTTGCAGTTGCTGAAGTAGTACTCATCCAAACGGTTCCATTGTAACGGGCTACATAACATAATGCACGGTTAAAGCCTGATAATTCATCAGCTGTATTCCATTGTAATGTTACTGTTGCATTGCTTCCACCTGCAGTTCCTTCGTTTATAATCCAAGTGCGGTTTAATGCGTTACTGGTTAACTTAGCACCTGTTGCTACCGAACCTGTATAGTTTGTTGTTACACTATCAAATAAACGTACTGTATAGTTATCGGTTGTTCCTGTATTCACTAATATAGCCGGGTTGTAAGTGGCATTTCCTACCGGTATTCTTACACTACCTGTTTTACCTGTACTACCGACTCCGTTTACTATAATTGAACCTGTTCCATTGGTTCTTATAAAACTGGTTGCACTTCCTGCACTGGCATAAGAACTGGCACCTAATGTTAAATTGTTAGCATCTAATGTAAGTATACCATTGCTCAACAATAATGAATCGCTTAAAACTACTGCTCCACCTAATATAACTCCTGTAGCATTGTTTATTTGCAATTTAGTGTAATTACCTGCCGGTACTGTTTGTTGTGTACTTCCACTAAACACTGTTTTACCTGTGCTGCTATTGGTAAATGTTCCATTATTGGTAAATGCACCATATAAATTTAATTGTGCAGTTGCACCTATTAAAGTTAAGGTTGCTCCGCTATTTATAGTTAAATTATTACATTGTTGTACATCTGTAATAGTTGGCATATTAGTAGCACCACTGCTAATAGTAACATTGGTAGTTGATGTTGGTATTTGAGGACAAGTCCAGTTAGCCGTATTATTCCATGCAGCACTCACAGTACCACCCCAGATACCCGGAGTATTTACAGTAATTGTTACCGCAGTAGAAGTATCGCTTGCAGCACCCGATACCACGTAACGTCTGTACCATGTAGTTTGCGTTAATGAACCCGGGCTATAGTTTTGTGTATTGCTACTGGCTATGACACTAAAGCCTGCAGTTGCACTAGTAGTTGAACTTAACCAAGTATAAGTATAAGTTCCTGTTGCTCCGGTTGGTAATGCACCAGTTAAACCTGTTGGCGTTGAACCTGAGCAAATAGTACTTGTACCACTTATAGTATTATTAGCTATGGCACTTGTTACACTAATAGCTACAGCGCTTGAGGTATCAGAGCATGAACCTGAAACTACTAATCTTCTATACCATGTATTTGCAGTTAAAGCACCCGGACTGTAGTTTTGGGTATTGCTGCTACCTATAGCACTAAAGCCTGTTGTTGCACTGGTAGTTGATATCAACCATGTATAAGTATAAGTGCTGTTTCCACCTGTTGGCAATGCACCAGTTAATCCGGTTGGCGTTGCTCCACTTAAAATAGATTGGCTGCTGGCTATGGTATTGTCTGCTATTACAGCATTTACTGTTACGGCTACTGCTGCTGTAGTATCTGCTGCACATGATCCTGATGTTACTCTTCTTCTATACCATGTACTGGCTGTTAAAGCACCCGGAGTATAGTTTTGGGTATTGTTAGTTCCACTTGCTGCTGCAAAACCTGCAGTGGCACTTGTAGTTGAACTCAACCATGAGTAAGTATAAGTAGTTCCGTCACCACCGGTTGGAGTTGATGCTGTTAATGATGCAGGGGTTGAACCCGAACAAATGGTTTGTGGCGATGAAGTAATTGTATTATTATAAACGGAATCGCTTATGTTAACTACAATTTGTGTTCTTGGAGAAACACAACCCAATATTTGGTTGCTATCTGCTACGTAAAAATTAATGCTACCTGGCGTTGTAGTTGTAGGAATTGGTGCTGTTAAATTACCTACCCCACCAACTGCATTGGTGTACCATATTAATGTATTAACTCCTGTAGCTGATAAACTAGTAGTAGAGCTATTTTTACAATAGTTTATTGGACTAGTAGCGGTTGGAGCTGTAATTGGTGCCGGTGTAAACTCAAAAGCTCCAATATCAGGGTTTGAACTCCTGGCTGTTCCATTGATATCATTGGTTACATCTGACAAAGCTATACCGCTATTATTTACAATACAAGACAATGGTGTTAAATTACTATTTGCATCAGTATAATTTGGATTCACGGTAGATGAATTAGCATGTGAACTTGTAATTGCTTGTAATGCTGGTAAAGAGGCATAGTCTGTAGTACCAACCAATGACAAAACTGCATTCGGACCTGTAGTATATAAAACATTATTACTTGCGTTAGTTACAGTTCCTGATGATAAATACAGTGCATAAGCTTTTGAACCCGTAAAACCAGTTTGGGCGTTTCTTAAAATATTGTTTACAATTTCAACGCCAGTAGCTCCAAAATTTGCAATACAAGCTGTATATTGAGCAGAGGTTGTATTTAAAGAAGCACTATCAATTGAGATGCTATTGTTATATATTTTCACCCCCGATGCCACAGCCAATCTTATACCATATGTATTATCGGTTGTCGTTGTTAAATTATAAGACGCTGAATTAATATTATAAATAGCATTGTTCTTTATGGTAATATTTGTACCTGCTAATACACTTATACCATAAGTGCCATAAAGCCCTGTATTTGTAGATCTATTTCCAAACATTCTATTTTGCTCTACCACAACATTTGAACAACCTGTATTTACTAAAATAGAACTATTGTTTATTGCTAAATTAGTTACTAAATTTTTAAATATATTATTTTTAACAAACGAATTAGAGGTATAGAATAATTGAATTCCAGAAAAGGTTAAATATTTAGTTGCTAAATCTTCTCCAAAAATATTATTGGTAAAAAATAAGCTATCATAGTTAATAGTAACCGTTCCTGCACCAACAACAGCACCATTATAAGCCTTTTTAAACTCGCAACTATCCACAAAAATTTTCCTATGCCCGTTGTTTTGGATATGTATATTATTAACCAATGTACCTCCTGATAAATTGGTACTTCCACTTTCAAACAAGGTATTTCTTATATTTATATTTTGACATCCATTACTAGTATTTGTTATATTAGAAAGTAGCAATGCAATTGAAGTAGTAGATGTATTGTTATTTTGTAATAACAAATACTTACCACTACCACCACTTCTCCCATCAATTGTTACATTATCAGCACCCAAAAAGCCAAACAAAACGGCTGATGTAGTAGAAACAGTGCGCAACACAGCAGCATCTGGAACTATTGACAATTGATAGGCTGTATTAAATTCTAACAATCCAATTGAACCTAATTCAGTACTAATATCGCTTATTACTTGTGCTGTAATATTGCCATTTACATATTTATTATTAATATCATCAAACAAACCGCCTGCATTGGTAAATGATGAATAAGTCCCCCCAACACCAACTGTTACAACTCCGGAAAGATTACCTACTATTCTATAATAACTAGTTAAACCTGTAATTGGAAAATTAGCTGATCCCAATATCGTGCTAGTGGTGGTTAATGCCAAAGTTCCGTTACTAACAACAATATTATTATTTGGAGAACTATCCATAGCAACAATAAAATACTGAATTGTATCGTTTGCAGCCACAGCACCACCATTCAATATTGAATAATCAATATTGAAAGTAAACAACGAACCAACATTAGTTGCACTTACATATTTCCAACCATTATCAGCACTAGTATTACCGATTAAAGTATTATTATCAGTAGTCTTTTTGTAATATAATTTAGGTCCATCAGTACTAATTCTAACGCCATTAGCATCAGTAATAGTAGCAGAAACTGTTCTATTTAAAGTTACTGGACTATTACCTAATGATGCAAGAGAAACACTAGGCGGATTTAAATCAAGTTGAACGCCATTAAATTCGTCCGCACCTAAATCAGGGGCGAAACCAGACCCAGTATAACCAACAGAACCTTGACGTACATCGTTATCAAAATCATTATTAATACCAGAAACAGCCGCTCCTCCTGACTCAATTTGAGTAGGTGTAGTACCCATATTTAAATGCAAATCTCCAGAAGCTGAATTAACAAAACTTGTTGTAATATTAGAAATACTATTTGCATCACTAGCAGAAGCAGTTTTCCAACCAGAAAAAGTTTGTACACTTGTCCAATGACCAACTGTAGATACATTGGCATTTAACACATTATAATTTGATACACCAGCAGCCCAACCTGTAGCACTTACCGTTGTACTATTAAATCCATTACTTATAGCGAAATGCTGTCCTGTGCCACCATTGCGATTATTTTGAAATATATTATACTTAACATCTACAGTAATTGTATTAGCTGTTGTAGAAACATATTGAGCTCTTAAAAAAGCAAAACTTGGTAATGCTCCTGAGGTCGCAGTTCCTTCTATATTTACAGTATTGTAATAGATATTTGCAGTGGGATTTGGAGTTGAACCATTATTACACCAAATTCCAATAAAAGAAGTATTGGTTGTTTGTCCATTACCCAATGATATCATATTGTTATTAATAGCAGCAATATTGTTACCCGATCTAACAGCTATCCCGGCTACAATAGGAGGTGCAGTTGCTGTAGTTCCAATAGAAGCATTGCTCAAGCCCCAAATTTTATTTCTACTAATAACAGTTCCTAAACTTGTAGTTACTGCAGCATTGGCCGATACAATACCGGCTACAAGTATATTTGTGGTTGCAGTTGTATTAGTATTCGAGATATTACTAATACTGTTTTGTGAAATAACAGAACCTTGAGAAGACAAATGATGAATTCCACTTGCTGAGCACAAACCACTACTAATACCAGTTAAGGTTGAATTAGTAGTAAGATTATTAATAGTATTATTAGATATAGACCAATTAACAGCGGTAGCGAGCGATGCTGTTGTTGTTTGTACTCCTCTAACATATGAAGAAGTGCTAGCCCCTACTGATATTAGATTTTGAATTGTATTGTTATTTATTAAAGCTGTTGTAGGAGTTGAAGGTAAGTTAACACCACTAACCAACGAACCACCCGTAGTTAAACCAACTGTTCCACCTCTCATATTGTTAGCAGTTGAATTACCAATAGTATTACCTGAAATGGTTATTAAGGCCGCTGCCCCAGAAACATTAACCCCAGTTATACTACCTGCTATTGTAGCAGTTGTGCCTGAACATGACAACGCGCCAATAACATTGTTTTGAATATCAATAGTTCCAGTTGAACTAGAGTTTATTCCCACTACTAAACCGCCTGTAGTGGTAGGTGTAGCAACAATGCTATTAACACCAGCATTGGAACCAATCACATTTCCGGTATTAGTCCCTACATTTACATTTCCGCTTGTAATATTAATACCACAAATAACGCCATTAGCTGTTGTAGCGCCACTTGATGTTGCTAAACTAATTGCTGCAATTGTATTACCTTGAACAGAAGTAGATGGTGATGTTCCTACACTTAAATTTATTCCTATAAACCTGGTGGCAATAGTTCCTGCCAAAGTATAAACTCCTGTAGCGTTTGCCGCTGCATAGCCAATAGTATTGTTTGTTATAGCATAACCATTTCCCGAAGTAATAATAATAATATTGTGTGTATTTCCTGTAGTGTAAGTTCTGGTGGCTGTTTGATATAATTTGTTATTACTAATGATCCAATTTGAATTGCCAGAATTAACATTGATACCACTAGTTACAGCGGTAGCACTAAAAAAATCGAAAATATTATTGCTTGATATTGTATTGTTATTATTTTCAATGGTTGAACTCGTACCTAAGGAGTAAACTCCATTTACAGGGTAATTACTTCCTGCAACACCAATATTGTTATTGCTTATGGTATTACTATCATTACCATTAGTATTGCCGGTAGAAAAAAAGATGTTACCAAATGACGTTGTTGAACCTGTAATTGTACAGTTTGTAACGGTATTCAAAGACGCATCTGCAATAAAGCGAATACAACTAGAAGCACCAGTTGCTGTATTGCTAATTGTTAGTGCGTTACCAGCAGAATTCAATCCATTAATGGTAACATTTCTTGCACCATTTAAGTCAATTAAATGACCTGTAATAGCACCTGTAATGGTTCTTGAAGCACCACCAGTTGGCGATATTGAAATACTGGTATAAGACGCAGAACTGCTACCGCTTGCAATTAGTGTAGCAGAAACAGTTTCAGTAGTATTGGCCGAAATGCCAATAGATATAATACCTGTATGCAAACCACTATCCACAGCTGCAAAAGCAGTAGCTAGCGTTGTATAAGCTGCTGTGGGAGTCCCCCCCGATGATGTTACATTCACCTGAGCAAAGGCAAAACTGGTTGCAATGAGAGCAACTAATAATAGTAAATTTTTTTTCATTTTGTTATTTGTTAAGTAGTTTGAAGAACGCTAGTTGGAATCTCATTTTATTCATTACCAGCCAAGTTTGGCAATACAATAAAAAGTCATTACTAAATAATGAGTATTATTTAGCTATTGATTTCAAAGCAGTTCAATTAAATTGATTATTATTTTGAACAGAAATTTGTTCTTTTTTGAATGAGCGGTTAAAACAATAAGCTATATTACCAAGGTGGCCGTAATAAATCATTTTTGAATGGTTTACTCAACTTTTCGTTCAACTTAATAGCAAATACTCCACTAATACCAATAGCATATAATTTTAGCCGATACAACAAAAATGAAGAGTTATATATATGAAATACTCCATTCATTAAGTTCGAAGTATTATTATTGGTATCAGGAGGCAGATTATTAGGTAAAATTCTTTTTGAGTATTTAATTTCTGTACTTAAATTAATAGAATCGGTGATTGTCAGTCCTAAAATTGCATAAAATACATGTTGTAAATATGGCTGATCCGCTATTCTTGAACCAATACGATTGAATAATGCCCCATTAAGCAAACTACCTACTATTATAAAGAGAATTAGATTATGTAGCTGTTTTTTCAAGTTTGGTAACTATTTGATAACAGCCAATTTCTAACTTATTCCTTCAACAAAAAAAAGTTTCCAACAAAAACAACCTAAATTTACTCATGTTGACTAAAATGACAGACAAACGGGCGTTAATAATACACGAACAGCTATTATTGACATCTAAAGCGCATATTTATCTATATTAATAGCGAATTAATGTCAATGTAAAATTTTTAAACCCAAAAAATGATAGTCATTCATTGTACCATAAAAGTATTTTTTAGAAAAAATACTTAAAATTATTCACATAATACACTGACTGATAACATTTAAACTCTGTACTAAATAAATTATGCAACAAGATTTCTTACGAACAAAAAAGCCAATACATTAAAAATGAGGCTAAATAATTTAACAAATTCAAAAATAAAAGGACTATTTACATTAATAAAACGCCTTGTTTATCAATTAAGTTAATATGGGCTAATTTGCTTTTTGAAATATTATGGGCTGTAAAAATGAATTTTCGGTCGTACATTTTACCATCTAAAAAGAAACTTACCCAGTACTCATTGTTCAATACAAATACTTCTTCCTGTATAGGTTCAATTTTGGCATAATCAAGTGCCTCTATGGTATCTAAAAAGTGGCGTAACTCGCTGGTTTTTATTTCTTCGTTATTAATTATGCCATAACCTTTACTACTCACCAATACTCCATCAATCAATGCATTATTGAAATTAATCAAATATACATTCCATACTTTCTCTCCCTCGTCATTGGTTTCATATACTACCGCTACTCCTACTCCATCAAATGCTGGTTCTTCTATATCTTTTAACATAACTTATTAGTCAATATTTTTTGTGTATTTATTATTTATGTAATCGCGCAAATGAGCACATTGCTCTTTATATTTTTGATAGCTTACACTATCGGTATGTAATGGTTTATGGTTTATTAACATATTGTACTTTTGAAAATCATTTAAGTAATCAATACTGTTTTTATCAAAACAAGTAGCTGTAAATTTTTGCCAAACGTAATTTATTGCCAACTCATTGGGGTGTACCAAATCTTCTTTATAAAATCTGTAGTCACGTAGTTCATCTATTACAATTTCGTAAGCAGGAAAATAAAAACAATTAGTAGGATTAGTATTTACAATTTGATGAACCAACAGATGTAATATTGATTTACTAATGTTGTTCTCATATAAGCCATCACGTACATACCTAACGGGACTAACGCTCCAAAGCATTTTTATAGTTGGGTTTATTTGTTTTATACTTTGCCAAACGGTTTCAAACTGATTATATAGCTCATCAATAGACAGCAATTTTTTATTAAATAAATCAGCAGATAGCTTATGGTTATTGGTTACTTTTTTTTGTGTAGGTAAGTACTCATAAACCCAGGCAGAACCTAAGGTAATAAACAACCAATCAGCTTGTTTTAATTGATTATGTGCTTGTGCTATCTGGGTATTTACATTGGCTATTAACTTTGCTTTATCAGCACTTGAAAACGAACCATGGTGTTGCATACTATGCCATAGACCATCATGTAAAACAAGTTCTTCTTCTGTTAAATTTTTGTTACCAACGTAATCTTGCAAATGGCTGAATATACTATGCGGATTAAACACAATGCCATTAGGATTCAGCATGATGTTAAAACCATTTTCTTGCATTTTAGCAGCCATGTTTTCGGCAAAGCATGAACCAACAGCCAGCATTGAATCATTCATATTCAATGTATTTGCAAGTGGCTTTATGTTATAATCAATACTAAATTTCATTCAAAAAATTAATCTCTTACGTTCTTTTTAAATTTATAGCTGGTTCACTTCGTCCATAAAAACAGCAGTATCAGTGAAGCGTTCAAATTTACTCAATTCACATGTGTTTAAAAGTTTATTATAAAATTTAAATGGTTTAAATACATTTTTGATAAAACACAAGTGTTTATTACTATTAATTACTAACTAACAATATGGCTAAGAAAATTGTCGCGAAGAAGAAAGTAACCAAAGTAGCTGCAAAAAAAACTACTGCGGTAAAAAAAGAAACTGCTCAAAAGAAAATATTTGTATTGGATACATCTGTTATTTTATTTGACCATAATGCCATTAAAAATTTCCAGGAACATAATGTAGCTATACCTATTACGGTGTTAGAGGAACTTGATAACTTTAAAAAGGGCAACGATACCATCAACTTTGAAGCCCGCGAATTCATCAGGTACTTAGACAAACTTTCGGGTGAATATACTATACAAAACTGGATGCCTATTAACGGGCCCAAACGGGGTATGTTTAAGGTTATAATGAATGAAAAGCCAAAAGGTATTGATGCACAAATAGTATTTGGCGAACGCAAGGCTGACCATAAAATTATTAATGCTGCTACTGTAATGAAGGAAGAAAATCCTGAATGTAAAGTAGTATTAATTACCAAGGATGTAAACCTTAGGCTTAAAGCCAAATCATTAAACTTACATGCGGAAGATTATGAAACGGGTAAGATAAAAAATCTGGAAGGTTTATACAGTGGCAATTCAATTATAGAAAAAGTAAAACCAAGTGTTATTGAAGAAATATACGCCAAAGGTTTTGTGCATTACGAATTTGCTATTAAACAACGCCCTAAAGCCAATCATTATTTTATTTTAAAAAACGATAAAACCTCCGTGCTTTGTTTTTACGAAGCAGATACAGAATGCTTAAAAAGAGTAGATAAACAAACTGGCCACGGTATTAAACCACGTAATGCGGAACAAGCTTTTGCTTTACATGCGGTACTAAACCCAAAGGTAAGTTTGGTTACTATACAAGGTATGGCTGGTACTGGTAAAACCCTTTTGGCTTTAGCCGGGGCTTTACAGCAACGTTCTGATTTCAGACAGATTTATTTGGCAAGGCCTATTATTCCTTTAAACAACCGCGATATTGGTTTTTTACCGGGCGATATTAAATCAAAAATTAACCCATACATGGAACCGCTGTGGGATAATTTAAAAATGATTCAGAACCAATGGAAAGAAAGCGATAAAGAATACCAGAAATTAACTGAAATGGTTAACAACGAAAAAATAATGATTTCGCCACTGGCTTATATCAGGGGTAGAAGTTTATCGAACATTATTTTTATAATAGATGAAGCACAAAACTTAACACCACTGGAGGTAAGAACCATTATTACCCGTGCGGGCGAAGGAACCAAAATAATTTTTACAGGCGATATTCACCAGATAGATACACCTTACCTTGATTCGCAATCAAACGGATTATCGTATTTAATGGATAGGATAAAAGACAACGAAATGTATGCGCATATAACCTTAGAAAAAGGAGAACGAAGTGAACTGGCTAATTTAGCTAACCAGTTATTATAAAACTATAAACCATAAAAAAGGGTGCTTTAAATATTTAAAGCACCCTTTTTTGTTTTTTAAACTATGGTTTATTTAAAACCAATTTGTAATGAATCGTTCTCCGAAATTTTGTTAAAGAACTCTTTAAACTCTGCATAATCTTTTGGTGTAATAATTACATCTTTACATTTTAACTCACGTACTGCCACTAATTTATTGGGTAATACTTTATACGTAATTGAATAGTCTATTCCTTTACAGTTTAACTTCACATTTTTAGGAACATCAGCCAATAGTTTACCTTTAGGGTACTCAATGGTTATTTGCTCTTTCACTGTTTCAGCATCGGTTAACTCCCACATATTAAATGCATAGTTTCTTGTATCGGTCGATACAAAATCAACGGCACGGTAAGCATCCGTCCAAGGCATTCTAAAAATTTTTAAACCTGCTACATCGGTAAATACATTTTTAGTATTGAACACATAGTTGTACGATACGGTATCGTTCAATGTTTTTAAATCGCTAAAGCTTAAGCTGGTTAAAGTAACCGTATTGGTAAAGTCACTGCTTAATGATTCAAGCATTTCTTTCTCTTGCTTTTCTTTACCTATATCAGCATAAGTGGAGCGTGTTCCTTCTGCAAATACACCTGAGCGATAACTGGTACGTTTGGCATTTAAAACATTGTTATCAAAAGTTAAATTGGTTTCACGCCATATTGCATTTAAAGCACGTTTCGAATCTTTAATTGGCAATAATGTAGAAGTAGTTTTGGTATTTTTTGGAATAAACAACGACTTAGCATGTAACAAGTTATTACCTAAAGTACCAAACGATAATTTTTGTGAAGTTAACTCAATATAATACGGTTGTTTATCAAGTACGGCATAAGCTATACAATGGTTAAAGTTAATGCTTGGCAATACCATATCAGAGTCACCATTGTTACGGGTATTTACCAATATTAAATTGGCTTCTATACCTACTTCTTTTGCCATTGATACAAACAAGGTTGATAAATCTTTACAATCGCCCAGCTTAGTATTTAAAGTACTTGCCGCTTTTTTAGGCACGTGCGAACTTTGTAAGAATGCAATACTGCTATAGCTAATATTACTTTCAATATAGTTGTAAATTATTTTGGCTTTTTCTAATTGGCTTAAACCTGTTTTGTTTTTAAACAAATTGGCTACTGTTTCTTTTACCTCATAGTTAGCTTCCGATTTTGATTCTGATAAATCAGCATACCAATTAGCTATATAGTTCCAATCCTCAATTGACGATATTTCTAAAGCAATACCAATATCGGCCAGAGGTGGTGCATACGACTCCTGTTTTAAAGCCGGTTTATTGTTTTGCTCCCACACATACATTTTAAAATCATCAAACTCGCTTTCCTCCGGTTTGTTGTCAGCGTTAATCATTTGGTATTTAAATTTTTTATCCTTTGGTAGTATTAAACTATAACGTGTTAAACCTGCCGGAAAGAAATAGTTAAAGGTAAATTTATCCCAAAAATGTTCTGATAGTTTACCTGAATAATAGCTTTCAATTTTATATAACATATGTATAGCATCACCTGGCTCCAAAGCGGTAAACACAAAATAATTATCGCGTGTTTCAGCTTGTACTTTGCTACCATCAGCCTTAAATACTTCTGCTTTATCAACTATTAAACGTTGTGAGTAGCCATTGTATGATACCGAGTATTCTTTCCATGTATCAATACCTGCCTGGTTAAATACTTTTATAACCAATTCCGATTTTTCTTCGGTAGCACCTTCCGGATATACAATGCGTTCCATTTCATTCAATAAAATAATGCTATTGTCTTCAGGGAAATCTTCTGCTTTAGGCGATTTTTTAAATATTTCAACCGCATTCACTTTTTTAAATTTCTCAAACAATTCTTTTTTACCTTCTAATTTACGCAATTGTTTACGTGCATCATAATCAGTCGGGTCAAAGTAAATAGCTTTGTTATACGCATTTTTAGCTTCTACTTCTTTGCCTTCCATACTCATGTAAATATTACCCAAAGTATTCCACGATGAACCATGTGTTGGGGCTATTTCAGTTACTTGTAATTGCCATTTCACCGCATTTTCATAATCTTGTTTACCTAAATACAAATCGCTTAAATCGTTGTAATATTGGGTAGCATAAGGGTAATCAGTAACACGTTTGGTGTAAATTTTAAAACCTTCGGCTGAGTTACCTAACTTAATACTGTTATCGGCTAATTGGGTTAATGATCTATCGCGGTAATTGTTTTTAAGGTATTTTTTCAATACGGCATTCCCTGCTCCAATATCTTTACTTCCATTTGACTCTACTGCATATTTTAACGAAACAAAATCGTACACATCAGGGTATTTCACATAAGCATTATTGATAACCTGAATAAGCTTATCATATTGTTTACGCTGACTTAATAAGTTAATATTTACTAACTCGGTATAAACTGTTTTACCATAATTATCTTCTAATTTATGTAATAAGGTTTCTACTTCATCGTAATCTTCTTTGTTATACGCTTCGTCTATCAGCAACTTAATAGCATACATTGATTCCGGGTCGTCTAACTTAATACGGCCTTGCTCTTTAGTTAAGTCCGTATTGTTATCATCCTTATCATAAGCATCAATTAACAGTTGACCAATAATGGTGCTTTTTGGATTGGCATCTTTTAGTTTTTGTAAAATTTTACGGGCATCATATACTTTATCATTACGCATGTATATTTCAGCAAGCATCATTAAATCAATAAAATTATCAGGTGATTTTGCTAATTTTTTCACGAAATAATCTTCCGCAAAAAAGGCTATGCTATTGGTATCAGTTGTATTGTCTTTTTTATACGCTTGGTATGACGACATATAGGTTAAACCATTTATTGGCATTGCATTTTCATCGGTAATACGCAACATAAAGTTAGCGCGGTTAACCTCGCTTTTACCCACCTGAACTAGTATTCTGTTATAACCTTGTGTTAACTTCACTTTGGTAGCATAGTTATCAAGGTCGTTATTACGTTCTTCTTTTTCAGCTATTACTACTTTATCGTTTAACCAAACTTTAAGTGAACCACTCACTCCTGCTCTTAAATAAACAGTTTGGTCTGTTGGGCTGTTTACATACGTTTGCGCATAAATAATAGAGCTGTTTAAGCTAAACTGAAAAGAAAAATCAACCCAATTATCCTCACGAATAACGGGTATGGTTTGCCAACCTACTTTTGCATTTACTTTGTTTTTAAATACCGCATCTGCTTGTGGTTTTTCAACTGCTCCAAAGTTTTTATTAAATCCACTGGCCGATGTATTATCAAAAGTGCCTAAAAATTGCCATTGGGTAATAGCCATTTGTTTTTTATGCTCTTCAACAGCTTTCTTTAATTGGTTTGCATTTTCATAATGGTAGCCCAACATTTGATTTGCCATGGCTTTCATGGTTCCATTGGCTTTTGGGTCAGCAATTACTTTTTGTAAAAAAGCCAATTGTTCATCCGTCTTTTTTCCATAATTAATATTTAAACAACCTGTTGACCACAATGCAAAAGCATAGGCATAAGGTTCATCCGTATTTTCAAAAAAGGTTTTAAAATACTTAAAAGCTTCAGTAGGTTTTGATTCAAACCTATTCATAATTGATAATGCTAAGGCTGCCTCGGCTTTTGTAGCAGGTTCGTTAACAGCTTTTTCAAAAAATTCTTTGGCTTCTTTGCGGTTGTTTTGATTCAATAAATCCCAACCTTTTTGAAGCTTTTGAGCAAAAATAATATTTGCAAACAGGAGTAATAAGCTACAGCTTATCAAAAGTTTTTTCATGCGCTTTTTAGTATTGATAAAGTGCTAAGAAACTACTTTTATTGAAAAGTTAAAAATAAATTTAAATAATTAAAAAATAATTTATTACGCGTAAGAAGGGATGGCTTCATTTTCTATAATAATAACTCCTTTTGCATTTTTTTGAGCCACTTTATACATAGCCTTAGCTATTACCGATGCTTCTATTGGTTTGTATTTTTTAAGACCACCCAACATAAATAACGAAAATGGTTTCATAACAACTTGCGCTAGTTTTTCACCCAACCTAAACTCCCTCCTATCACCTAACAATAAAGAAGGCCTGAACACATAAAAACTATTAAATGCTATATGTTTAATGGCTTCTTCTGTTTCACCTTTCACCCTGTTATAAAAAATAGTAGAAAGCGGATTGGCACCCAAAGCCGATACCAAATAAAAATTTTGCGAGCCTTGCTTATATGTTTCTTTGGCTAACTGATAACAATATTTGTAATCTACTTTTCTAAACTCAGCCTGGCTGCCTGCTTTTTTAATGGTAGTACCAAGGCAACAAAAAACATCATTGGCTTTCAATAAGTGCTGTACCATTGTTAAATCATCAAAATCAGTAATTACCTGTTTCAGCTTGGGCGAAGCAATGGATAATTCTTTTCTTACCAAAGCTATTACCGTTTCGTACTCACCTGCTTCTATTAAGTTATACAAAAGTTGTTTGCCTATTAGCCCACTGGCACCTGCAATAATTGCCGTTTTCATTTGTATTTTTTCCATTTATAATTATTTACAAATAAAAGTAATAAACCTTAAGCACCAATCATTAAAAATTAGGTGCAGAGTTGTTATAATTGCATAGCAAAAAATCAAACAAATTTAAATTATGTCAAATAACCACGAAATTGATTACCGCATTTTTGGAAGCGAAATGCAATGTGTAGAAATAGAACTTGATCCAAACGAAACTGTAATGGCAGAGCCGGGCAGTTTTATGATGATGAATGATGGTATACAAATGCAAACCCTTTTTGGCGATGGCAGCCAGCAAAACGCAGGTATACTCGGTAAGTTATTTAGTGCGGGCAAACGCTTGCTTACTGGCGAAAGTTTATTTATGACTGCTTATACCAATATAGGTCACGGAAAAAAACAAGTAACCTTTGCTGCGCCATATCCGGGTAAAATTATTGCACTTGATTTATTGCGTTTGGGTAATAGAGTAATTTGCCAAAAAGATTCGTTTTTATGTGCAGCCAAAGGCGTAGCAGTTGGTATTGAGTTTCAACGTAAGTTAGGTACCGGCTTATTTGGTGGCGAAGGTTTTATTATGCAAAAACTGGAAGGCGATGGTTTGTGTTTTGTACATGCTGGTGGTCACGTAGAAGAGCGCGAATTGCAACCGGGCGAAATGCTTAAGATAGATACAGGTTGTATAGTAGCTTTTACAAAAGATATTGAGTACGATATTCAATTTGTTGGCGGTATTAAAAATACTTTATTTGGTGGCGAAGGAGTGTTTTTTGCAACCTTACGCGGACCCGGAAAAGTTTGGATACAAACATTACCTATTAGCCGTTTAGCTGGACGTATATTACAATACGGAACACGTGGCGGTAAAGAGCAAGGAAGTATTTTAGGCGGACTTGGTAATATTTTGGATGGTGATGGTTTTTAATTAAACCGGTTATTATAATTAAAAAAGGCTGGTGGAAACACTGGCTTTTTTTATACAAATAATTTTCTCATTAAGAAATTAAAATGTGATTATTTAAAAGGGCTATCTTTTTCTTTTGCAATGGTGTTATAAACCAATTTATCTAATATGCGTGGTACAAATTTTTGTAATAAGTAACTCAATTTACCTTGCATAGTTAAAACCTGATGAGCCCTTCTATGGGTAATCATTTTGAGTATGTAATCGGCTACTGTTTCAGCAGGCATTAGTTTCTTTTCATCAAAAGGACTTTCGGCCTGACTTCTGGCATCTTTGTTTAAAGCAGCATTGCGTATGTTAGAAGCTGTATAACCCGGACATATAACACCTACGTGTAAACCTTTTTTTAAGTTTTCAATGCGTAGTGATTCTAAAAAACCTTCCATTGCAAATTTACTGGCACTGTAACCCGTACGGCCCGGCAATCCTTTAAAGCCTGCTACTGAGCTAACTCCTATTACACTGCCTTTTTCTTTTAACAAATAAGGCATGGCATATTTGGTACAATATACTGTTCCCCAAAAATTGGTATCCATTACTTGCTTTATTACCGTTAAATCTAACTCCGCAAATAAAGCACGCATGCTTATACCAGCGTTGTTAATTAAAACATGTATGGTATGGTACTCATGAATGGTATGTGCTATTAAATCTCTACAATCATTCTCATCACTTACATCGCATTTCACCAATAAACAAGAAGCACCTAATACTTCACAATTGTTTTTTACATGTGTCAGTTTATCAGTATTACGCGCAGCCAATACCAACTTTGCTCCTTGTTTGGCAAAAGCATAAGCACAAGCCTCGCCAATGCCTGATGATGCTCCGGTAATGATGATTACTTTATTTTTCAAATGGGGTGTATTGTATTTTGCATGTTGGTTTTAAAGTTAATTTAAAAACCAACCTATAGCGATTATAATTGACTATTTCCAAACAATAGGAGTTCCCACTGCCGGCACTTCCGGAAAATCAGGTTCAATACCATCTAAAGCTTCTTCTATTGCATCTTCTAAATAGGCTTGGGTTACCATGTGTTCATTTTCCCAACTATCGTCAATAGCACCTTTATATACTAACTCACGTTTCCCATTAAATAAAAATACTTCAGGATTGGTTTGTGCGCCAAATTTTTTAGCTACTTCTTGTGTTTCATCTTTCAAATACAAAAAGTTCAATTTATCCAGACCAAATTTATAAGCCGCCTTGGTCATGTGTTCTAAACTATCTTCTGGTGATTTAACTACATCGTTGCTGTTAATACCAACTATACCTAAATTATCGTCTTCATATCGTTCAAACAAATCAATAATACGTTTGCTATATGATTGTGATATAGCTGAGCTATCGCAGGTAAAAACAACGACTAAAGCATATTTATCAGCATACTCAAAACTTGAGTGCATTTTATTGTCAAAACCTATTAGGTTAAATTCAGGTAACTTATCTCCTATTTGTAACATATTTATAGTTTTAATACGTGTATAAAAAAGTATTGGTTAAATATTTGGTCAATAATAGTAAAATAACTTACAATTTCTCCAACCAAAAGTTAAACATTTTATTATACAAATGATAACGTGTTTTCCCCCCGCTAATTCCGTGGTTTTTATTAGGATAAAATTCGGAATCGAACCTTATATTTTTCTTAATCATGGCATCCAACATTTCTACTGTGTTTTGAAAATGTACGTTATCATCAGCAGTACCATGAATAATTAAGTAATTGCCTTTAATTTTATCTACATGGTTAATGGGTGAATTATCATCATAATTTTTGCCATTTTTCTGTGGTGTACGCATGTAACGTTCGGTATAAATATTATCGTAATAACGCCAGTTGGTTACCGGAGCCACAGCTATAGCTGCTTTAAATACATCGGCTCCTTTGCTAATGGCTAAACTAGCCATATAACCGCCAAAACTCCAACCCCAAAAACCTATTCTATTGGCATCTACATAAGCTAATTTACCTAACTGTTTGGCTAAATCTATCTGGTCTTCAATTTCATACTTACCTAGGTTCAGGTAAGTACATTTTTTAAATTCCTCTCCTTTAAAACCAGTTCCTCGTGCATCTGCACAAAATATAATATATCCTTTATTTGCTAGTGCCTGGTAATAATAGTAATTCATACCCATCCACCTGTCAACCGCTAACTGATGACCAGGACCATTGTAAGCATACATTAATACAGGGTATTTTTTAGTAGCATCAAAATTTTGTGGCTTAATAACAAATGCGTTTAAGCTGGTACCCTGCGCGTTCCTTATAGCCATAAACTCAGCTTTGGCAATATCAAACTCATTTAAAACATTCGTTAATTTTGAGTTGTTTTCTAACATTCTTACTTCTTTACCGCTTGCATTGTTTATGGTATAAACGGGTGGTGTATTTATATTACTCCAAGTATTTAAAAAATAGGAAAGTGACTGGTTAAAAATGGCTCCATTCCAACCGTGTTTAGGTGTCAGCAATTTTTTGTTTTTACCATTTAAACCTATACTGTATACAAATCTTTCGGCTGAAAGGTTAGTGCTTGTTTTACCTGTTATATATTCCGGGCTTGAATAAAACAATGTTTTTGTTTTTTCATCTATACCATAAAAAGCATCTACATCAAAATTACCTGCTGTTATTTGTTTTACTAATTTGCCATTTAAATCGTACTGATAAAAATGGTTAAAGCCACTTTTTTCGCTAGTTAAAATAAATGTTTTGTTGTCTTTTAAAAACACCAATCTATCAATTATATCTAAATAATATTTGTTTTCTTCTGTATAAATTACATTCGATTTTCCTGTAGTAGTATTGGCCAATAGTATTTCTAGTTTGTTTTGTAAACGGTTTAAACGTTGAATAGCCAATATATTGTTATTATTAGTAAATTGTATACGCGGAATATATATATCGGTTTCTTTACCTATTTCCATTTCTGCATTTAGCTGGCTTCTTAAATCATGTACTAAAACAGTAATAAAAGAGTTTGACTCTCCTGCTTTCGGGTATTTAAATTTGGTTTGGGTAGGATATAATTTACCATACATAGCCATTTCAAACTCTTTCACATTGCTTTCATCAAAACGGTAAAAGGCTATTTTATCACTATTAGGGCTCCATTCAAAACCTTTCCAAATAGCAAACTCTTCTTCGTACACCCAATCGGTAGCACCATTTATAATGGCATTTATTTTTCCGTCATTGGTAACGGCCTCTTCTTTTCTAATGGTTAAATCGTAGTAGTATAAATTATTGGCTCGTACATAAGCTATTTTATTACCATCAGGCGAAAAGGTACTATTCATTACCTTATGCGTAAATGGCTGAAACAATTGTTTCTTTATTAAATCATATACATACACATTTGACTGGCTGGAATGGCGGTAAATACTTTCGGCATTCGTAGTAAACAATATTTTAGTTTCATCAGTACTGAATTCAAAACTACTATAGGCTAATGGCTTGTTATCAACCAATACGTTGGCACTGGTAATAATGGTATCAACCAAGTTACCGGTAGCAAACTCATAACGTAAAATATTATTGTCTTTATCTGTTTCACAATAGTAACGTGCATCGTTTAATGAGGTAAAGCCACTCACGCCTGCTCCTGCAAAACTGCCTTTAACAAATATATCTTCCAGTGTAACCGGCTTTTTATTTTGAGCAAACAGGCTTGTAACAAGGCTGAAGCAAATAATGGCACAACTGGTTATTTTTTTTAAGTTTAAGAGAGTAAAGTAGTTAAATTTCATATATTGTAATTATGCTTTTGTAATACCAAAACGGCATGGTTTATGCAAATGCGAATAAACATAAACATTTTATAAAAACTAAAACCATTGGTGTAATTATAAAAAATCAACTTAAACTTTAAAAATCATGAAAAAAATTGCATTTATCCTGTTGTCGTTATTGGCTGTAAACAGCTTTGCACAAAACGCTACGCAAACCCCACCCCATAAGACCATTGCCGTTACCGGAACTGCTGAAATGGAAATTGTACCTGACGAAATTTATGTTTCCATTACTTTACAAGAGTATAAAGATGGTGGCAACAAAGTAATTATGGAAACGCTTGAAAAATCGTTACGCGAAGTTATTAGCACTATGAAAATTGATGTAAAGAATTTAAGTATTGAAGGTAGTTACGGTTATAGAAATTATATACCTAAAAAACATAAACAAAAAGATTTCTTTTTAAGTAAAACCTATCAATTAAAAATGAGTGACTTAACCAAGTACAATGAATTGATTGACAGACTTGACGATGAAGGCATAAGCCAGGTATTTATTAGCAAAACTAGCCATAGCAAAATAGAAGAGTATAAAAAGCAAATGAAAATAAATGCCATTAAAGCAGCTAAGGAAAAAGCAGCTTATTTATTGGTAGCTATTAATGAGCAATTGGGCGAAGCATTGGAAATAAACGAGCAAGCCAACAATGAATTTTTCCCGGTATATCAATCAAACAGGATGTATAAAATGCAGGGTGCTTTTGCTTCGGGTGACACCAATGGAGCTGATGAAAATAATATTGACATGAAACAAATAAAAATTACCAGCCAGATAAGTGTGGTTTTTGCTATTAAGTAATAATTAAGCATAAATTTATATCCTACAAAAAGCGCCTTATGCAAATGCATAAGGCGCTTTTTTGCTTTAAGAGAGTCTTTTATAATACTGATTATCTGTGAATAGAATTTGTTTATCGCAAAATTTAAGTTGCCTGATACTTAATTAAGTTAACAGATTTTGTAAAATTTTTAATTTGTTATTAATATTACTTTGTAATTATACATAACAACCTTACTTTGCATACAATAAACATTAAATATATGAAAAAAATCTACACCTTACTTTTAGTATTAACCTGCTTGTTAATGACAAGTAACACAAACGCACAAACAACGGTAAACGTTATGGTGCCAAGTGCGGCAAACGGAACCTCCGGAAACGGTAGAGGCCCCGTAACACAGTTCTTATTCCATAGAAGTTGCGCTATTTATAGTGCCGCTGAGTTTACAGGTTTAGTAGCCAATGGAGACAGTATTCAAAGAATCGGATGGAGCATTTTAACTGCAGGCTCTTCTGTTTCAGGAACCATGAAAATTTACTTAGTAAACACAACTGATGCTACCTTTACAAGAAGTTCAACATGGGCTACTTTACTTACTACCCCTACAGCATTGACATTGGTTTATAATGGACCTATGACTATTCCAGCTGCCGCAACAACTTATAGCGTAGTGCTTCCAACCCCATTTAAATATACCGGTTCGGGATTATACCTGGCTTACGAATGGACACCAACTATTGCCGGTACTGGAGCTGTATACAATTGTAATACAGGCATTACTAACGGACAATGGAATGCAAACAACAGTACTTCACTTCCAACAACGTTAGCTGCTTCAAACTTCAGAGCTCAAATTTTAGTAGGTGTTAAACCTGCCAAACTTGATGCAAAAATCAATGAAATTTACACTTTAGGTAAAATGCCTATTCCATACACTGCTCCTCACGCTGTTAGCGCCAATTTATCAAATATTGGTATTGATACTTTAATCAATTACCCGGTTATATTGAAAATAACGGGAGCAAATGCTTTTGTTGATACTTTCTGGATGGATACTTTAAAGCCCGGTGTAACAAGACAAGTTTCGTTTGCTGGTTTCAACCCGACTGTATTAGGCAATAACTTGGTAACGGTTAGTGTGCCTGCGGATAGTAATAACGGTAACAATTCAAAAACATTTAACCAGGTTGTTACAGCCACCACTTATACTTATGCTGAACCAACTTTACCTGCCATTGGTGGAGTAGGATTTACAGGAGGAACAGGTGATTTTGTGGCTAAATTCGCCTATTCAGGTGTAGCTAATGCAATTAACCAAGTCGGTGTTAATTTTTTTGGCGGAGGTATCTCTCTTGCCGTTGGTATATGGTCAAGAAATGCCATAACCGGGCAGCCGGGTACATTACTTTGGCAGTCATCAACCTTTACAAGTGTTACCGGGTTAAATACTATACCTGTTTCACCTGCTGTTACTATTACAGATACTTTCTTTGTGGGTGTAATTCAATCATCGACCGTTAACGCGAATTTTGCTTTCCAAAATGAAAACCCTATTCGCTCACAAACCTTCTATTACAGATCACCAACAGCTTCCGGAATATGGACAGATTTTGCACCGGCCAACTCTTTTAGATTTATGATTGAGCCAAGGTTACAGGCAGCGGATGATATTGGATTTACAGCAGTAAATTTCCCTTGTAAAATATTACCACAAGGTCAAACAGCTTTCAATCCTATTGGTACAGTTATTAATTACGGAACCAATCCACAAAGTAGTTTCCAAGTAAAATGCCGTATAACAAATGCATCAAATGCTCAGGTTTATTATGACTCAACTATTGTTTCTTTTTTAAATATAAATGAATCATTACCGGTAACTTTCACTACTTTATTTAACCCTACTGTTGCTGGAACTTATACCATTAAAACATGGAGTGACTTAACAGGAGATGCCAGCAGCTCAAACGATACAGCTTCGGCAACTTTTGTAATTAATAATATTCCGGTATTAACCCAGGAAAACAGACTTCAGTTCAATGGATCAAACAGCTATGTGGAAATTGCTAATAAATCATCAGTAAAACCAACTACTTCGTTTACCCTTGAAACTTGGGTATTAGGAAACAATGCATTACTAAATCCTGGTTGTATTTTCTCTGCTGATTCAAGTAATTCA
Organism: Bacteroidota bacterium; assembly: GCA_040388375.1. Lineage (NCBI taxonomy): Bacteria > Pseudomonadati > Bacteroidota > Bacteroidota bacterium. The sequence continues at coordinate 148,497 of JAZKBU010000002.1, forward strand.
GATACAAGTATTACTATTGAAACAGTAGGAAGAAAAGTTTTTGTAACACTTAAAACCACTAGTGGTGTATTCTTTTTAACCAGTAATGATACTATACCAACTAATAACTGGGCTCACGTTGCTGCTACTTATGACGGAGCTACTTTAGCTTTGTATATTAACGGTGATACAGCAGGTTCAATGGGTGCAACAGGTCTTATAAATTATAAAACCAACCCTATATACCTAGGTAAAAGAGCAGGACCTAAATCAACCAATGGAGTATCTGCTCTAAATGGTGGTTTAGATGAATTCAGAATGTGGAATATTGCACGTACACAGCATGATATTATTCAAAACATGCATAACAAAATTGCTAATTTCTCTGATCCTAATTTAGTTATTTACTATAGAATGAATGAAGGTTTAGGCAACGCCTCTATATCTGATGCTTCTGGAAACTGTAATAGTGGTGATTTAATAAATATGGATGCTAACATAACCGGACTTGGACAAGTTTGGTTTGGTGGTTCTGTTATGCTTGATACTATTCCAGCAAGTATTTTTAATATTTTTAACAATTCAATACAATCAAGTACTTCAAATAAAATAGCAGTGAAAGTAGAAAACCCTATTGGAAACGGTTCATTTGCCGTAACAGGATCTACTCAAGCCTTAATAGGTACAACTCCAACCGGATTTGCTAATAACAGTACAACTTCATGGGTTGTTTACAAATACGGAGATATGACTTTTGACAGTGCAAGATTCGAGTTTACAGTTCCAAATGGTAGTATATTATCATCATCAACCAATGCTGATTTAACTTTAAATGGACGTTTAATGGGCTTTGGAGCTTGGAATACAGTAAGAAGCACTGCTAATACTTTTGAAAGAGTAACCAATAACTTTAAAGCTAACTATTTACTTTTAAATACTGATACTTTCAACAGACAATTTGTTGTTTCATCAAATACCAACTCACTTCCTGTTAGTTTCATTTCTTTCAATGGAAGTAAAATGGATAGCCGTGTAATGCTAAACTGGATTACCGGATTTGAAACAAACAATAAAGGATTTGAAGTAGAACGTAGTATTGATGGAAAAGAATTCAGCAATATTGGATTTGTTAAAGGACAAGGTAATAGCAATAAAGTTAACACTTATAGCTTCTTAGATGAAAAAACAGGTAATGAAAACACTATTTTCTATCGTTTAAAACAAGTTGATTTTGATGGAAAATATACTTATTCATCGGTAATCAGAATTGCTAATCAAATCAATAATGCATTTGATGTAGTTGAAGTCTTACCAAATCCTTTTGATAATGATTTAACTATTAAATTAAACAATGCTTCTGATAAAGACATTCAAATTTCTATCTATAACTCGAATGGTATTTTAGTTAACAATAAAACTATAAATATTCCTTTTGGTTTAAATAGTATTAATATGGATGAAGTACAATATTTATCAAAAGGCTTTTATGTTTTAAAAGTGAACCAAGGCGGAAACATTAAAACATTTAAACTGATAAAATAAACACATTAAAATAACCAGTAAAAAAAGAAACCTCTTGATATTAACTATCAAGAGGTTTTTTTATGTCATTAAAAAAATATGACTTGCTAATTTCATTTTAATCTCGTACTTCGAAAAACATTTAAAAATAAAAACCATATGAAGAGAACAACTACACTAAAAATTTTTCTTGCCTTTTTGTTTGTAAACTTTGTTTACTATTCAAATGCCCAGCTTAATTATTTACCCGGAGGGTTTACCATTGCCGCTAATAGTTATGTTGATTTAGGTACGAATGGCAATGTCATTCCTGTGGCAAACAACGATGATGCTTTTTCTGCTCCTCAGCCAATTGGCTTTACTTTTAACTTTAACGGAGCTGCATATGACTCATTTGTATTTAGTACTAATGGATTTATTAAATTAGGTAGAGACAGCGCTTCTCGTCATTTCTTATTTACAACTTTTGCTCAACCACCATCTAATGGGGTTTTCACATCTGCAACTTTACCTACACCTTTTGCCAGCGACAGTTCTATGTTATTTGCAATGGGGCAAGATTTATTTGGCGGCTCATCAACTCCTGAATTCAGGGTTTTTACAGATGGTTTTTCTGGCGCACAGGTTTGTACTATTCAATGGAAAAACGTGAAAGATAAAACACAAGCTTCCACAGCCGGTTTATATGATACCATTAATTTTCAAATAAAACTGTATGAATCAACCAATGTGGTAGAATATGTATATGGTAACTGGACAACCACTATTAATCAACCTCTTGTTCGTTTTGCCGCTGTTGGTATAGTTGGTAGCAGTGTAATCAATGCTGCTCAAAACTTACATTTGGTAAAAGGTTCTACTATTGGCTGGACCAATACTGTAGCTAACCAAGGCTTTTATTTAAATAATGCTGTAAACTATAGAAATCCTATTAGTACTCCTGCAGGTCCTGCACCTGTTTCTGGTACTACTTTCAGGTTTACACCAATAACTGCTAACGATGCTTCGGTAAAAGCTATTTACACACAAGGAAAAACAACCTTAAACTATTCTATCTCAGATTCTATCAGAGCAAATATTTCAAACAATGGAGTAAGTACATTAACAAGTGTTGTTGTTACACTAGATATTACTGGTGCGCACTCTTACACTACCACTGCTACTATTCCATCATTAGGTCCTGGTTTAAGCACCAATGTTAGTTTTGCTCCTTTTATACCTACAAATACAGGTGCTTCGGTTATTACGGTATCGGTTCCTACTGATGATAATAATGCCAACAATACTTTAAGCAATAGCTATTTCGTAAATAATTATGAAATGAGTTATAGAGATACTTTATTAGCTCACTCAGGTAGTAATGGTATTACTATTCCTAATTTTTGGGGTGCTAAATTTTTTGTTAGTGGCGATGCATTGTTAACTACTGTTAGATCTTTTTTAGTTTCAAATGCTGATGCGGTAGGTGATACTGTTTGTGGAATGATACTGGATACATTAGGAAATGTTATAGCCAGATCGGCAAACAGAATAGTACAAGCTTCTGACCAAGGAACTACTATGAATTTTAATATTCAAGTACCAATATATGTAACCAATAAATCAGTTATTGCCGGAATAGCCGGAAGTACTGCTGTTAATGGATTAAACTATTTCTTAGGAACTTCTCAAACAGAAAATCCATTCAGAACAAATAATCCTTTTTACTTTCTTACAACAGGAACAGCTCTTAGTAATTCAACAGTTGGTACATTTTATGCCCTTCCGGGTGCAACGGGTAATCAAACTACAAGGTTAATGATGGAATGCCATGTTCGCCCGATACCACAAATAGAAGTAGGTGTTACGGCAAGCTCTATCTCAACTAAATACAGTGTTCCAACAGGAGTAAGTATTCCTTTCAGAGCTATTGTTAAAAACTATGGTATGCAAAACCGTCCGGCAGGAATAGCTGTTCGTTACAGCGTTAACAATGGCCCGGTAATTGGACCTATTAATACTACAACGGCTATTGCTCATAACGATACTACCAGTGTTTTATTTACCGGTGCCAATGCTATTACTTTTGCAAGTGCAGGTACTTATACTGTTAAAATATTCACTAGCTTAGTAAATGATTCGCTTGTTGCTAACGATACTTTAATAATCAATTACACTGCTTCTCCGCGCAATACTGTACCTTTCAGAACGTCAGGAGCTACTTTAACAAGCAATTGGACTATTGACAATGCAAGCAATGTAACTACTATATGGAAAACAACTTCTTGCGTTATGCCTAATGGTGCTACTAATACTTCTTTCTATGCTGATAACTTTAACTATGTTAGCAACGGACGTATTGTATCTACTTCGGCTTTTAACTTTACAGGTGTAACCAATCCTACTTTATATTACTCATTGGCACATGCGCCAAAAATATTAAGTGGCGATGATACATTGGATGTTGAAGTATCAACAGATGGTGGTAGTACTTTTACAGTAGTACAAACTTTAACCAGCCAAACCAGCAACCCTAGTTTAGGTACTGCTGCTGCTCAAAGTTCATTCTTCTTACCAAGTTCAGCTTCACAATGGCGTAATGCTACTGTTGATTTATCAGCTTATGCGAATAATGGTTTTGTAATGATAGCTTTTAGAAGCAGATCAGGTTTAGGTAATAGTATTTTCCTTAATAACATAAATGTATTAAACCCTCCTTCAACAAACTACCAATCAGTACCTTCTCCTACTATTTATTCAAGTGGAATTGTAACAGTTAATTACAATACCTCAGTAGGTGCCAGCAATGGTGTTTTAGCTATTTCAGCCTTTAATGGTTCACCTGTGTTTAGTGCTGCAAGTCCGGTATTTGCAACTAACACAACTGCTACTACAAACAATACTGCTATATTCACGCCTGACGTAATTAGTCCTTCTGCGTGGTTTACTATTAACTACTCAGGTATTGGAACCGGTAACTTACCAAGCACTGCTCCATTTGACTTAAGTATTAGTACTACTACTATTGGTGGTATTCAAAGTATTGATAGTTTATATATTGTTAGACGTTCTGAATCAAACGGAAGCTGGATAGCATTAAATACATCAAGAACTTCTACTTTATTAACAGTATACAATATTACTGATTATGGTGATTTTGGTATTGCAAGTAGTGTTGTTGCAAATACTTTACCTGTTTCTTGGTTAAGCTTTAAAGCCAATAAATTAGATAAAAACACTGCACAATTAGCTTGGTCAACAGCGCAAGAAATGAATAACAAAGGGTTTGAAATAGAAAGCAGTGTTGATGGCAGAAACTTTAACCGTATTGGTTTTGTTAAAGGTGCCGGTGTAAGTACTAAAGTAAACAACTATAGCTTTACTGATGCAGCTGTTAATAGCAACGTAGTATTTTACAGATTAAAACAATTGGATTATGACGGTAAATTTAACTACTCAAATACTATTCAATTAGCTGATGCAATCAATGCTATTGATATGGCTGAAGTATCACCTAATCCATTTGACAATGAGTTAACGGTTAAATTAAATGCTACTTCAACCAAACCTGTTCAGGTGGATATTTACAATGCCGATGGTAAATTGGTTAATCAAAGAACTATGGATGCCGTAATAGGTGCAAATAATTTCGCCATTGAAGGTGCAAATAATTTACCTAAAGGATTCTATATTTTAAAAGTAAACCAAAACGGAAATACCAAAACATTTAAATTAGTTAAATAATTTAAGTGAATAAAAGAAAAGGCCGCTTTGAAATTTCAAAGCGGCCTTTTTTATGTTTCATTATTTAACTGTAAAAGCATTTCGTTATAAAATAACAAAGGCTGTTTGAATGATTCAAACAGCCTTTGTTATTTTAATATTTCTCGGTTTTATGCTTGTTTTACCAATTGTATTTCAGCATGTAATTTTACTTCGTTACTTACTAAAACACCTCCTGTTTCTAATGCAGCATTCCATGTTAAACCAAAATCTTCACGGTTAATTTTTCCACTTAACGAAAAACCTGCTTTGTTGTTACCCCAAGGATCTTTTGATACGCCTCCGTACTCTACCTGTAAAGCTACTTTTTTAGTTACATCTTTAATGGTTAAGTCACCTTCTAATTTAAATGTATCTTCATCTTGTTTTACAAAATTGGTCGATTTAAATGTAATAGCAGGATACTTGTCTTTGTCAAAAAAGTCAGGCGATTGTAAGTGCTGGTCTCTTTGTTCGTTGTTGGTGTTAATAGATTTTGTTGCTGCTGAAAAATTAATTTTAGCTGTGGTAAAGTCTTCGCCCTCTGTTTCTGCATCTGCTGTAAACTCATTGAAAGAACCTGAAACATTGGTTAACATCATATGACGAACTTTAAATCCGATTTCGCTGTGTGTAGGGTCTAAGCCCCATTTTGTTGTGCTCATAATTTTTTTAATTTTGATTCAAATTAAGGTTGTTTATTTTTATAAAAACATTGATGTAGTTCAATAAATTTATATCGTTTCTAAAAGCAATTTCACTTCTTCATCTATCTGAACAAGCAGTTGTTCCAACTCCTGGTAGTTAAATTCTGTTTCGTGTTCTATTTTAACAACCAACTTACTTAACAAGGTAAATGAAGCGGATAACGCAATACCATTGTACTTATGAGCAGCTTTGGTTAAGGCATCCCAATTCCTGTTGTTTAAATGTCCTTTCAACTCCTTTACCAAACCAGATAAACTTAGTTTTACCAGCTCCATAAACCCATTGTAAACTTCCTGATCGTTACCTAAACGCTGCATTAAATCTTTTTTGTAAAAATGTACGGTATTACTTAACTCCTGCTGGGTTACTTTTGATCTGTTGAGTAACCATTTATCAATCATTACCTCAACCGTTTCTTTAATTACAGGTTTACTGATATAATCGTCCATTCCTGCTTCAATACATTTTTCCTTCTCTCCTTTTACGGTACCCGCTGTTAATGCTATAATCGGAATACGTTTTTTTACTTCCAACAGGCGTATGGCTTTTGTTGCTTCGTACCCGTTCATATCGGGCATTTGCACATCCATAAAAACTATATCGGGCATTTCATTGGTATATATTTCAATGGCTTCGTTTCCATTTTTAGCTTCAAATATTTGTGACTGTGGCAGCACATTATTGATTATTATTTTAGCTAAAAACATATTCACGGTATTATCATCGGCCACTAAAATTTTTAAATTAGGATATGCTTTTACTTCAACCTCTAAGGTTTTACTTTCAGATGTGGCTAATAGCTTATTGGTGTTTTTAGGACTCAACTTAGAAAGGGTATCGAACAACTGTTGTATTTTAATAGGTTTAACTATGCGTTGTGCAACGTTTAACTCTTTACAGGCTATATTAATCGTTTCATCATCGGACGAGCTGTAGAGCAAAATAATAGGCTGCTGCCCACCTTCTACATTTTTACTGTTTCTAATATTTCTGATTGTTTCTATACCATCCATTTCGGGCATATTAAAGTCCATCAGAATAGCATCGTATATTTTACCTGAATCTATAAGCGCTACGGCTTGTTTACCACTCTCTGCCAAATCGGTTCCAATTTGTTTCATGGCTAACATATCCTGTAAAATTAAACGGTTATTGGTATTGTCATCTACCACCAGAATATTTTCAAAATAATCGAGGTTTTCCCATACTATAGGCTCTCCCCTCATGGCTTTAAACGTTACATCAAAGTAAAAAACACTTCCTACACCAACTTCACTTTTCAACTGTAATTTACTATCCATTAAGGCCAGTAATTTGTTTGATATGGTTAAACCTAAACCTGTACCACCAAACCTGCGTGTAGTAGAGGCATCTTCCTGTGCAAATGCTTCAAATATTTTTTGTTGGTTAGCAGGTAAAATACCAATACCGGTATCTCTTACCGAAAACCTGAATACAATATCTCCATCTATTACTTTTGATAATGTTTCAACCTTTAATTCTATTTCGCCTTTCTGTGTAAATTTAATGGCATTGCCCAATAAGTTTACCAGTACTTGCCTTAACCTTATTCCATCAGCCCAAATAAAACGAGGTACTTCGGGCGATATATTTAAAAGCATTTCCAGCTTTTTTTGATGGGCTTGAAAAGTAACCACATCAGCCACTTGGTCGGCAATTTCCAGCAAATCTATTTTACTTAATTCTAACTCCAGCTTGCCTGCTTCTATCTTTGAAAAATCTAAAATATCGTTGATAATATCGAGTAAAGAATTGGCGGACTGAAACACGGCCGACATGTATTGGTACTGCGTTACATCTAAATTTGTTTTCATTAACAAATCGGTAAAACCAATTACACCATTTAAAGGTGTACGTATTTCGTGACTCATATTGGCCAAAAACTCTGACTTGGCTTTGCTCGCTTCTTCGGCCTGTTGTTTTGCTTTTATTAACTCTTGTTGTTGGCCTTTTCGCTGGGTAATATCTCTGACTATAGCCTGAATTACTTTTTCTCCATCTAACTCTAGAGCTATTAAAAGCACTTCGGTTGGAAATTCCTCTCCTGTATCTAATCGTTTATGGCGCCATTCAAAACTGCATATATCTTTGGCTAAGGCCAGTTTCATATATCTGTTGGAAAGTTCTTTTGAAGGGCGGTCGTTTGCTTGAAACAATGGAGAAACATCATCCAGTGTCAGCTTGCAAAACTCTTCTACCGAAGGGCAGCCAAACATTTTTAAGGTAGTTATATTACAATCAAAAAAACCTTTGCTATTGATTAACGCAACGGAATCGCTGGTTGAATTATACAAGGTTTTAAATTTAGATTCTGAACGCAATAAATCCTGCTCAGCCATTTTCAAATCAGTAATATCAACAGCTATTCCCAAAAAGCCAATAATATCACCATTGGTATTTTTTCGGGCTGTTATTACCAATTGAACAGGGAATGAAGAACCATCTTTTCTAAAATAAGTCCACTCCCTGGTTTCGTTCTGTCCTTGTTTGGCGTATTCATGAAATACATCAATGCCTTCTATAGGATAACCAAATATTTGGGTTAACTCTTTACCTCGTGCTATTACTTCTTCTTCTTTGTGAATAATGGATGGTGTTGTTTTGCCAATTACTTCTTCGGCCTTATAACCCAAAAGGTTTTCAGCACCTGCATTAAAATGAGTTATGTATCCGTTTAAATCTGTACCAATAATGGAAACCTCTGTAGTTGCGGCCATTAAGGTATTCATTTGAATATACATTTCGTCTGCCGCAATCCTACTTTCTTTTTCTCTCTGTATGTCTTGAAAAGTTCCAAATATTCTTACACAAATACCATCAACCATTTCCGGATTACCAATGGCTTTTACCCATCTGTCGTTTCCTTTTGCTGTTACTATTTGTACTTCCTGTTCAAAGGCCTCCCCTTTTTCAATAGCATTTTTTACTAGCTGTGTTATTAGGTCTCGGCTTTTACCTTGCTTATAAAAATTAATTCCTTGTGCCAGCGTTGGTTCAAAGTCCGGGTCGGCTTCATGAATTTCTTTGGTAACCGGTGACCATGATATAGTTTGCTTTAACAAATCGGCTTCCCAACCCCCTACTCGTGCTACTCTGCTTGCTGTTTCAAGCATTTCTCGGATTTTCACCAATTCTTTTTCTGTTTCTATCTGTGGGGTAATATCCCTTGCTATGGCAAATAAATTTCCTGTTGAAGTATCAGGCGTAGCTACCCATTGAAAAAATTTAAATAAACCTGATTTTGTTTTAAACCTGTTTACAAAATTGATTGTTTTAACTCCTTGTGATAAAGTTTCTATTTCGCGCAAGGTTGCTGCTATATCATCAGTATGTATAAAGCTTAAAAATGAATTGGCCAGTAACTCTTCTTCGCTCCACTCTAGGGTTTTAACAAAAGCCGGGTTTATTTTTTTAAAATACCCGTCAAGGCCTGCCACACAAATCATATCTGTAGACAAGTTGAATAAACGTTCTAAATTATGTAATTCTATTTTTTCCTTACGCGATATAATTTGAGCTGTTACTTCTTTGGATAAAATATCAAGTGCTTCTATCTGGTTTGGGGTTAATTTATTAGGCACTCTATCTATTACACATAGGGTTCCTAAAGCATAACCATCATTATCAATTAAAGGGTAACCGGCATAAAATCTTATATTAGGATCGCCTGTAACAAACGGATTATTAACAAAGCGTTTATCCTTTGTAGCATCTTCAACCTCCATTAAATCTTTATCCATAATGGCATACTGGCAAAAGGATGTATTCCTGTCGGTAGACACAACATCTAAACCTATTTTCGATTTAATCCATTGGCGGTTTTCTTCAATTAAAGTTACCAATGAAATGGGTACGCCACATATTAATGAGGCCAATTTGGTCAATCTGTCAAACTCAATTTCGCTACCGGTATCTAATATATTATAACTCTTTAAAGCTTTGATTCGCTCCGTTTCGTTATGTGGAATAGGTTCCATAAATTTTAAAATAATAAATGCAAATTATAGATTTAAAAACTGATTTAAGGGTTTATTCCACCAACTACTTAAACAAAATAACAACCGCTTAAACACTTTTTTAGCAATAATAGATAAAATTCAGTACTTATAAGCTAATAAATTTACTCTTTTCTAAAGGTATTGGGCTTGCGTAAACTGCCTATCAATTTTTTGTTAAGTAATGCAACATAAATGAATTAAGAAAACAGCAAATAATAAATAAAGCCACAAAACGGCCAATACAATATTGCTGCTTAATTCATGTTTCTATCGCCATATTTTTTAACGCGCTTGCGTTTATGTATTGTTTGGTTTTTTAACTCTTTTGATATAACGCTTATGCTTCCATCTTTTTCAAGCATAACCAACTCGGCCTGTTCTACCTTTTCTAAACCATGCTCACGTACCACTGCTTCTAACTCTTCCATGGTTAATTTCTGCGCCCTTAAATGGTCGGCATTTATAAAGCCTTTATACACCAACATAACGGGTTGGCCTTCTAAGATGTTACTAAACAACTTACTCCTGAACGAAATAATTTTTATGAGGTAGTTTAATAAAAACAAAGTAAGGGCTGCCAATAAACCTCCCTGAAGTGAGGTATCTTCGCCTACCATAGCATTTTGCACGGCATTGCTTATTAATAAAATCAACACTAAATCGGTAATGCTTAACTGCGAAAGTTCTTTCTTGCCAAACAAGCGAATGGCTAAAATAATAAATACGTAAACTGCTAATGAACGTAACACAATTTCAAGAAATGGATTCATATTAATTTATATTTTTAGGTATGGTACTTTTCAAAATGACATTTTTCAAATAGGATTATTACCATTTCTTACACTTATTTTGCAGCCCAAACATACATAAAATGACAAATAAAATAGCATTTATAACCGGTGCTTCGGCAGGTATAGGAGAAGCAGTTGCACGCAAGCTTGCAGCGCAAGGATATAACTTAATTTTAAACGCCCGCAGAAAAGAAAAAATTGAAAATTTAGCTACTGAATTAACAGGTAGCTATGGAATAAAAACATTGCCTTTGGTATTTGATGTAAGAAAGCATGATGAGGTAAAAACAGCTATTGAATCCCTACCCAACGATTGGAAAAATATTGATGTTTTAATAAACAATGCCGGTTTGGCAAGTGGCTTGGCTCCCATTTTTGAAGGCGATTTAACTGATTGGGAAGCCATGATTGACACTAACTTTAAAGGTTTACTGTACGTATCAAGATATATTTTACCCATTATGAAAAACAATGCCAGTGGACACGTTATCAATATTGGTTCTATAGCCGCAAAAGAGGTTTATGCCAATGGCAATGTATACTGTGCTACCAAACACGCTGTAGACGCATTGAATAAAGCTATGCGTATTGAATTAGCTCCGTTCGGTGTTAAAGTTACAGCCATACATCCTGGTGCTGTTGAAACTGAATTTTCTATTGTTCGTTTTCATGGTGATGAAGAAAAGGCAAAAAAAGTATACGAAGGTTTTGAAAACCTGATAGCTACTGATATAGCGGAAGCTATTGAGTTTTGTATAAACCGTCCGTTTAGAGTAAACATTAATGAGCTGATAATTATGCCAACGGCACAACCAATAGCCTCTATTATAAACAGAAAATAATACGATAATTACTTTTTTATAAACGGCAAAATTTAGTGCTGTTTTTGTTGGGCATGTTGCTATGTTTGCAACGCTAAAATGACTTATGAATGAATAAAATTTTTTTAATTATAAAGCGTGAATTTCTGACACGCGTAAAAAAGAAATCATTTTTAGTAATGACTATTTTATCGCCATTACTTATCGTTTTGTTTTATGGCGTAACTATTTACTTTAGTATTCATGGCCCCGGAGATGAAAATGTAAAAAACATTTTTGTAAACAGCAAAAACAGTTTAATCAAAAACAAACTTACTAGCAGCAAAATTTACAATTTTGAATATGGAAGTATTGAAACCAACACGGTTAACGATTTTCTTAAAACCAATAATACTTATTATGCAGTTTTAAGCATTCCTGATTCGTTTGGTATTGATTACCTTGACGACATTAAACTTACGGCCATTGACCAGCCCAGCATATCGCAGATAAATTACATTGAAAATGAATTAGAAAAGTATATTAAAAATGAACAACTCGCCAATTACAAAATTGACGAGAGCATTATTAATAAAATAAACGAAACTAAAATAAATGTAAACACCATTAAACTAAGTGCTGAAAGTGGTGTGGAGGAAAACAGCAACTCAAGTGCTGCTACTGCTTTGGGTATTGGTGGAGCTTTACTCATTTACCTGTTTATATTTTTATATGGTGTGATGGTTATGAAAGGCATCATTGAAGAAAAGACCAACCGTATTGTCGAAATTATTATATCGTCAGTAAGGCCTTTTCAATTAATGATGGGTAAAATTTTAGGAATAGCCAGTGTTGGCTTACTACAGTTCATTATTTGGGTAACACTTATTTTGCTAGCTACCCCTTTGGTAAGCTCATTATTAATGGGCAATAAAGCCCAAGAATTGGCTACAGCAGCGGCAAGTATGCCTAATTCAATGCCTGCAAAAGCCATTAGTGGCAATGCCTTTTTAGACGGTTTACTTTCTTTTAATTACCCCTATTTAATTGCGGTGTTTATTTTTTATTTTTTGGCCGGCTATTTATTTTATGGTGCTTTATTTGCCGCTATTGGCAGCGCTGTAGACAACGAAACCGATACTCAACAATTTATGTTACCTGTTACTATGCCTTTGTTATTTTCTATAGCATTGGCACAAGGTTTAGTATTAAATGCACCTAATGGTACAGCCGCATTCTGGCTTTCTATTATTCCATTTACTTCACCTATTGTTATGATGATTAGATTACCTTTTGGTGTACCTACCTGGGAACTGCTATTGTCAATGGGATTAATGATAGTTGGCTTTATGTTTACCGTATGGCTGGCCTCACGCATTTATAGAATTGGTATATTAACTTTTGGAAAAAAACCCACTTATAAAGAAATATGGAAGTGGATAAGAATGAATAATTAAATGGCAATAGAACATCCGTTACGCGTAAGTGGTTATAGAAATTTTATATTAACCAGATTTTGTTTAACCGTAGCGCTGCAAATACTTGCGGTAATAATTGGCTGGCATATTTACAAACTAACTAAAGATGTTTATGCACTTGGATTAATAGGCTTAGCCGAAGCCATACCTGCTATAAGTGTTGCCCTATTTGCCGGGCATTTTGCTGACAAGCATAACCGCAAAAAAATAATGCAGGTAAGCTTATTTACGATGCTTATAAGTGCTTTGGCATTATTATACATTACACAGGAAAAATTTGAATCAACTCACCAAATAAACAGCATTTATTTACTCATTATGCTTACCGGTTTAGCCCGTGGATTTTATGCACCCGCTGCACAGGCTATACTTACACAATTGGTTAACAAAGAGCAACTGGTTAAAGGCAGTACCATTTATAGTACTACCTGGCAAATGGCTTCTATTTTAGGACCTGCAAGCGCGGGTTTTTTGTACAATTACGGAGGAATAACCAATAGTTTTATGGTAATATGTACTATTATTTTTATTGCTTTTATTTTTTTAAGTTCTATAAAAGTAAAAAAACATACGGTTCAATTAAACCATACTTCTATCTGGCTTAATTTAGCTGATGGCATAAAATATGTATTTAACCACAAAATTATTTTAGGTGCTTTATCGCTCGATTTATTTTCCGTTTTATTTGGTGGTGCAGTAGCTTTATTACCTGCCTTTGCCGATGAAATTTTAAATGTAGGCCCACAAGGTTTAGGTTATTTGCGTGCAGCCCCATCGTTGGGTGCCAGTATAACCATGATTGTATTTTCGTTCTACAACAACTTTAAAAACCCTGGGCAAACACTGATAGCTGTAGTAGCTTGCTTTGGCATTTGTATGATAGGATTTGGCTTAAGTACCAACTTTTATTTAAGTATTGTATTGTTATTATTCAGTGGTGCTTTTGATAGCATTAGCGTAATTATCAGGGGTGCTATTATGCAAATTTATGTACCTGATAATATGCGTGGTCGTGTATCGTCTATCAATACCATTTTTATTGGAAGCTCTAATGAAATTGGTGCTTTTGAAAGTGGGTTTGCGGCCAAATACTTAGGTTTAGCTCCTTCGGTTATTTTTGGCGGTTGTGTTACTTTATTGGTGGTAAGTGTTACGCAATGGAAAGCTAAATCGTTGAAGAAAATGGAATTTAGCAACGGCTAATCAACTGTAAGGTAATAAGAGGTGCCTTCTTTATCTTTACAATTCACAAAAAAATCGTTGGGTAAGCCATTCTTTAAATCAACAATGGTAATCAATTTGGTATCGCATTCTTTTTTGTTTTTATTGTTAAAAACAAGTGCTGAATCGCTTAATTGTGTAGGTAAATCAATAGGTAAATTGAATTGGTAGTTTCCTACATATTGGTTCTTTTCGTTGTAAACCAAAACCTTGGTTGTTGACCTATGTGATATACCCCAATACCAAACCCAATTTACAATTTTATATATTTTTCCATCTGTGGTTTTCACATCACCCAAGTATTTCATGTGCGTTTCATTACCGCCTGAGGTATTCCATTTACCAATAACTATTAAAGTATCTTTTACGTTTTTATCCAATAGCTTTTCGCTAATTTCTTCATGGTTTGTCTGCGATTTAACATTGTTAGCAAGCACAAAAAAAACACTTAGCAAAAGTCCTAAATAAAATTTCATGTTAATTTAAATTACAACTTCAATAGCTTTTAAACTTATTGCTAATATAATCATTATACCTATATGTTTAAGCAAATTTTATAATCCAATAAAAGCTCCTGAAATAACAAAATTAAATCTATCACCCGTTCTTTTTGTATCATTTTTTTTAATGAGGCCTGTCATATTTTATTGGGGAAATAGCGCTAAACTTGCATTCGTAATTTTATTATAATGATACTATTTGATTTTATTGAAGCCAACAAAGAAAAATACCGCGAACAGTTTTTAACGGCCAAGCCTTTTCCTCATATAGCTGTAGATGGCATTTGTGATGAGGCTAAGTTAAATACTTTGTATAATAACATACCTGATATTGAAGTAGCGAGCGCTGATTATGTTTTTGCCAAAAACAAATTTGAGAAGTCAAAATTTAAAGACTTGGGTGGCCTTTTTGAAGAACTGTATAATGATTTAATCAGTGAAAGGTTTAAAAACTGGGTTGCTTACATTACCAATGAAGATATTTTTATTGATACTACTTTTTATGGCGGAGGCATACACCAGGGTAAACAAGGAAGCTTTTTAGATATGCATGCTGATTTCAACTACCACCCTTTGGTTGAAAACTGGTATCGAAATTTAAACTTATTGCTATATATTAATAAAGACTGGCAAGAAGGCCATGGCGGGCACTTGCAGTTAGAGGACGGCAGAACGGGCGAAAAAACAGCGGTAGCAATTCCTTTTAACCGATTAGCTATTATGCATTGTCGTGCTTATACATTGCATGGTTATAACCCTATTAGTTTTCCTGAAGGTAAATATAGAACATCTATAGCCGCTTATGCTTATACTGTTCATGAAAATCACTTAGAAGCATCGCGAACAACTGTATGGCATGTAAAAAAAGATAATCCTATTAAATATGCTTTATCAAAAATATGGGTACCTGCTGTTAAACTTAAAAGTTTGTTTTCAAAAAGTAATACGGCTAAACACTAACCCACACTAACGACATATATTTTATTTAAAAACGCCAAAACTAAGTATTAGTTTTGGCGTTTTATATTTATGAACTGGAATCAATTAACGCAAGTAGCGGAACTAAATACAATTAACGAAGAATCGAATTCGCAAAAAATATTAGTGTTTAAACACAGTACACGCTGTAATATCAGTTCGAGTGCTTTAAACAGGTTGGAACGCAATTGGAACGATACAACTGACAGTGAAAAATTAAAACCTTATTACTTAGATTTAATTGCTCACCGCGATATATCGGCTGAAATTGCCAGTAAATGGAATATTGAACATGAATCGCCACAGGTATTGGTTATTGAAAATGGTAAATGTATTTACAACAACTCTCATTTGGGTATTGACTACGAAGAGCTAATGGCTCTTTAAAGCTCGTTTAGCAATAAAACAACAACCAAACCAATACTAAAACGGGCAACAAATAAGGAATACTGTATTTAAAAATATAAGTACCAAAACTTGGCATTTTAACACCCGCCTGATCGGCAATTGATTTGACCATAAAATTGGGCCCATTCCCTATATAAGTCATCGCACCAAAAAAAACCGCTCCTGTGGATAATGCTGATAGGTAATTGATATGTTCTGTCTTTAAAAAAGCCCTAACGCTCTCCACGCTTTCTATACTAAAGCCAAACTTAGCCAATACAACTGCAAATACATTTAAGTAGGTTGGAGCATTATCTAAAACACTTGAAAATACACCACTAAACCAATAGGCCACACTAGCTGATATTTTATTACTGATAGCAGGGTCTTGAGCCAAATGTTCTAACCATTGCAAAGCTGGAATCATGGTTAAAAAAATACCTATAAATAACCAGGCTACTTCTTTAATGGGTTCAAATGAAAAATCGTTGCTTAACAAGGCCTTTTTATCTGATAATCTGAAGCAAAAGAATGCGGCACTTAACTGTATAATTTCTCTTATAAACGATATTTTTTTACCTGCTATATCTATATGAGGCAATATATCAATTAAATTAGGATCAATAAAAATACTGGCAATCCCTATTAAAAGCCATATAAAATTGCGTTTCCCGTTAATCAATACTTTGTTGGTGTAATGTATATTTGAATCTACTTCATCCAATTTGGTGTTTTTTCTATCTACCAAAAAGAACACCAATAAAATACCTGCTATGGCTACTATCCATTTAGGAAATAAATGAATGATAGTATATTCAAAAGGGACCCCTTTTAAATAACCCATAAACAAAGGAGGGTCGCCAATGGGTGTTAACAAACCCCCTAAATTGGAAACAATAAAAATAAAAAATACAATATGGTAAGGTTGTAAGCGATAACGATTGATACGCATAAAAGGCCTTATCAATAAAACGGAAGCACCTGTTGTGCCTACCAAATTGGTTAAAATAGCTGCTATAAATAAAAATATTATATTGGTAAGTGGTTTACTCTCTACATCTATAAAAACATAAATACCGCCACTGGCCACAAATAATATAACCAGCAAGCTGATGAAAGAAATATACTCTGCTATGGTTTCTAACGGATGCAAAAAATTATCCATCACAAAACCATAATACAAAAATACAATTAGACCTAAACCCACACTAATTTTAGGATAATGGTGGTGCCATAGTTTTTGAAAAAAAATGGGCCCCGTTGCTATCATTAATAATAAACCGATGAAGGGAAATACTAGTATTAAAGGGGGAATAGTATGCATATTGTATAATTTTAGGTGCAATTAACACTTTTAAACTATTTTTTAGTTTATTGCATATTAATTTTTAGTCTAGTTAGTTATTAAACAATTATTTAGTTACTAAAACTCAACCCCCAATTATGAAAAAAATATTGTTGTTATCCGCTCTTTTATATGTAGGTAAAGTAAATGCCAGCATTGGTTTTGCTGCACCTTTCATTTATTTACAAATTATTTCTGAAGAGCAAAAAATAGAAAAATTGATAGCTTACCTTGAAAAAAGCGATGCGGTTTTTATAAGAAACGGAAAGGAATACCCGGGTAAAGAAGCGGCTGAGCACTTGCGTATGAAACGTAAAAAAGCAGGTAGTAAAGTAAAAACTGCCAAAGATTTCATTGACTATATAGCCAGTAAATCATCCATGAGTGGAGATGCTTATAAAATGAAATTTAAAAATGGTTCTATATTTAATACTCGCGATGTATTATACAATGAGCTAAGAAAATTAGAAAAAGAAAAGAGCTAAAAAGAAAAGCCGTTAACTTCATTTGTTAACGGCTTTTTTTTGAATACTTGGATTGGGATTAATTAGTTAATTTATCTTTCTCCATGTTGTCAATAAACTCTTTTATTTGGTCAGCAGGAATGCGCTTGGCTACAATCTTTTTATTCTTATCAATAATATAAATTACCGGTGTGCTAAACACATCGTATAACACTCTGAAATTGGTTTCATTTAATGGATCGTACAAATGTAGTTTCCATGGTAATTTTTGCTCGTTTAAGTATTTTTTCCACTCAGTAGGATCTTCGGTTAAGCTCACTGAAAATACATCAAACTTTAATTTGGCTTTTGGAGCAATTCCGTTGTTTAGCTCTTTGTATGCTTTCACTATTTTAGGCATTTCTTCTTTACAATGTCCGCAGGTGGCATTCCAGAAAAACACCAATGTATAATCAGCATCCATGTTGTATAAGCTATGGTATTTACCGCTTGTATCCTGCATGCTCAAGTTTCTGGCTTTTACCCCTAACAGGTTATTGCGTAATTTATCACATTTGTCTTTCATACGCCAAATCAATAAACTATCAACCCAATAAGCTTTGCCTTTTGCATAGTAATTATCAATTAAATGTACAAAAACAGCATCCATACCCATAAACTGCGAAGCTTCGTAATGATTGGTTGTCCAGAACAAACAAAACTTAAAGTTTTCGCTTCCTTTTTCTGCTAACTTTAATACCTGATCAGCAGCTTTTATAATGCTATCAGGAATTTGCGGAGTCACTTTTAAAATAAAGGTTTCAAACTTTGGAAAGAAAATAGGTGTACGTGAAATTCTATTGTCGCTAAAATCAAAATTATCGAAGTAATGGTTTTTATAATACTCGTACTGAAAGTTTGAATCTATAATTTGGCCTTTGCTATCTTTTGGTGCATCGGGTACATCTACTTCTTTCATCATGCTGAATATTTTACTGATAAGCATATTGGGGTTTTCGGTAGCTATTCTTTTACGTTCCTCATTTAGCTGGGTCATCATTTGTTTGTACTGAGCTAATAATTTATCTTCTTCTTCTTTATTCTTTTGCTCTTTGGCTTCTTTAATTTTGGGTTCCAACTGGCTGGCTTCTCTTCCCATTTTCGAAGCAAATTTGGTATACGCAAAAAACACTTCATTTTCCGGTGTATTGGTGGTTTTCATGTTGTCAATTAATGACGAACTATCTGTTTCTAACGTGAACTTTTGTTCGGTTACCACAAAATCAAATAACAATGCTTTATCGGCAGTAGCTATTAAATAAACACCGCCTTCTAATACATCGGTTCCTTTAAAAACCATTTTACCTTTGGTGTCAGTAACAGCACTATCACGCAGGTATTGTTTATCGCCAAAATAGTATCCTAAGTAAAATAATTTATTGGCATAGCCTTTAATAGTTATATTCAGTTCATGCCCCGGCTTATCGTTTTTCGACTTATTATTTTCAGTATTTGCTTTTTGAGGAGCTTTTTTTTGAGCCACACTTAACAGTGTAACCACACTAAAAAAAACGGATAATGATATTTTTAAAATACGCATAAATGTTGATTTATTTTGGGGTGAAATTAAGAAAAAACTATACCACAAAACATCAAATTTTAACTTTAATAATTTTTTAAGTAGCACAAACCCATAAAAATCACTTTTTCAAGTATCAACAATTACCAAACAATCTATTTTTTGGCTTGCTAAAGTGCAAGGGTTTAATACTTTTGCCGCACTTATTTTAAACAATATAAAAAACGAAATGAAAAACATAACTGTAATTGGCTCGGGTACTATGGGCAATGGTATTGCTCACACATTCGCTCAGTATGGCTACCAGGTTAATTTAATTGATGTAAATGAAACTGCTTTACAAAAAGCATTAGCTACTATTGCTAAAAATTTAGATAGACAAGTAAGCAAAGGCAGCATTACTGAAGCTGATAAAATAGCTACTTTAGGAAACATTACTACGTTTACCAGCTTAAAAGATGCAGCAGCCAATGCAGACTTAGTGGTAGAAGCAGCCAGTGAAAACATGGCTATTAAATTAGATATTTTTAAGCAGTTGGATGAAATATGTCCTGCACATACTATTTTGGCTTCTAATACTTCATCTATATCTATAACTAAAATAGCAAGTGTTACTAAACGTGCTGATAAGGTTATTGGTATGCACTTTATGAACCCGGTACCTGTTATGAAACTGGTAGAGGTTATTAATGGTTTTAAAACAAGCAAAGAAGTTACTGATACTATTATTACTTTATCAAAAGCAGTGGGTAAAATACCTGCTTTGGCTAACGACTATGCAGGCTTTATAGCTAACCGTATTTTAATGCCTATGATTAACGAAGCTATTTTCTGTTTACAACAAGGTGTTGGTTCGGTTGAATCAATTGATACGGTAATGAAATTAGGTATGGCTCATCCAATGGGTCCATTGCAATTAGCCGATTTTATTGGTTTAGATGTTTGCTTAGCTATTATGAATGTATTACACGAAGGTTTAGGCGACCACCGTTATGCTCCATCTCCTTTATTGGTTAACATGGTTACTGCCGGTAACTTAGGTGTTAAATCTGGCGAAGGTTTTTATGTATACACAGCGGGTAGCAAAGACTTAGTAGTAAGTGACCGTTTTGCTAACTTTGGATAATTATTACTTTTAAATTGATATACCAGTCCTTGCAGCCCAAAGCTGCAAGGATTTTTTTATTATGACTAAAAAATTAATTTTTGCTTCCTTATTGCTGGTACTTGGCAAAGTCGGTTACTCGCAGGCTTATTACCCGGGTGTTAAACTAATTAGTGCTCGTGTAGGTCTGTTATCAACTTTAGCAAGAGGTGCTGAAAAATCGACTGTATTACCTTATATGGTCAATTTAGAATATGGAGTAAGTGAAGAAGTAAGTGTTGGCTTATTTGGCGGATACACACAAACAAGCAGCGAAAGGGATGGACTTAAGTATATTTATGACTATACCTTTTTTGGTGCCAATGCAGCTTATCATTTTGAGACTATAGAAAAACTGGATGTTTATGCCGGTTTAAATTTTGGTTATAACATAGGTAAAGGCCGTGTTGAAGTACCTGTCAGTTATATGGGTGGACCTGTTACTGCTAATAAACAAGGTGGCATTTTATTAGGTGGCTTTGCAGGAGCACGATACTACCCTATTGAAAATTTAGGGATTGGTTTAGAAGTTGGCTCCAGTATAGCATATTTGCAAACCGGACTTACTGTAAAATTCTAATTCTGCAATTACCTCAACAAAGTAAACTGTCCGTTTTTACTAAACTGTTTACCTCCAATATACCGGCCTTCTACTACCCAAACATAGGTATCAATAGTGGCTTCGCCTCCTCGTATGGTTCCGTCCCAGCCTTCTTTTAAATTGGCTGTTTCAAATACTCTTTGTCCCCATCTGTCATATATTCTAAATGAGTAATCGCCATAAAGCACGCCTGTTGTTAAAGGAATAAACACATCGTTTTTGCTATCGGCATTGGGCGTAAATGCAGTTGGCACTACAATGCTTCCGCCTTCACCTACTTTTATAGCATTTAGTTTTGTCAAACTATCTAAACAGCCAAAGGCATTCATTACAACCAGTTTTACGGAGAAGCTGGCCGCACTGTTAAACAAGTATTCTGAATTTAAATTGGTATCGGTAAATAATACTGCGTTATTTTCATCAAAAATAGTCCATTTACTTTTTACCACATCAAACGAAGTATTGAGTAAACTAAGCAATGCATCAGGTAAATAAAGCGTTAATGGCGAAGCATTAAAATTGGCTTTTGGCGCAGGATGTACGGTTATAATACTGGCCATAATGGTATCATCTACCCCACCCTCGCCAATAGCGCGTAAAAACACGCTGTAAACACCCGGGAAAGTATAAGTATGTTGCGGGTTGGCACTGGTATCGCTAAAAGCATCGCCAAAACTCCATTGGTACGAACGTGCGTAAGTGCTTTTATTGGTAAACTGAACGGTTAAAGGTGAACAACCTTGTGCTAAATCAAAAGTAAAATCAGCAGCCGGAATATGTGGACTTATCCTAATGATGTTTTCAATTGTGTCAATACAGTTTTGATCGCTTGTAGCGATCAATTGTACGGTATAGTTACCGGAATCAGCATAGGTATGTAAAGGGTCTTTTAAAGCGGATGTATTATCGCCTGAACCTATATGCCCAAAATTCCACCTGTAAGTTAATGTACCTGTTGATAGGAATGAAATATTGGAGAAGTTGACCGTGGTATTGGGTAGATTAATAGGTTGTGGTGAGGCTAGAAAGTTAGCCGTTGGCATTTCGTACACATTGATATAATTTGATTTTTCAACGGTATCGCTACAGCCATAAGCATCGTAACTGATTAATGAAACTTTGTACGTACCCGGATTTGTATATACGTGTGTAGGGTTGCGCAACTGGCTTCCTGCCCCATCGCCAAATGTCCAAAACCAATTAACATCGTTTCGGGAGGTATTAGCCATTTGCACATTTAAGTTTGAACAACTTGAGGTAGTAGCTGTGGTAAAGCTTGCAATAACCAATGGTTTAATAAGCACATTCCTAACAGCGGTATCGAAACAGGTATTGATACTTTGTGCAATTAAGGTTACATCGTAATTGGTATCAATAGTGGTTCGAGTTGGGAAAATATGGCTTGGGTTGAACAAACCTGATTCAAGCACTCCATCACCATAATTCCATCTGTAATTACTGGTGGCTCCTAATGTGCTGTTCAATACTTTAAATTCTGCAGTATCACATCTGTTGGTTTTACTAATAGAGAAATTAGCTACCGGTTTTGGAAACACGGTTACTGTTTGCTTAGCGGTATCGGTACAACCACTTGCTGAATATACTTTTAAAACAACGGGGAACGAACGGTTAATTAATGGCGTTGTGTTTTCAAATAGTTTTGAACTGCTCATCACCGTGTCGTTGGTTCCATCGCCAAAATCCCATTCGTATTTTACAGCTCTTAGTGAAGTAATGCCGTTAAAGTTGGCTTTAATAGGTGTGCAACCATTTGAAATAGGTAAAAAATGAGCATCCGGTAAAGGGTTTACTTTAATTGTTCTCTCCACAGAATCTTTACATGCATAAGGTGTAGTAACCACTAGTTTTATGGTGTAGCTTGTATCTTTTATTGGTAATCCTGTATAGTTTTTAACCGGGTTATAAGCAGTACTTGTTGTACCATTACCAAATGTCCAGTTATTACCAACCCCTCCGCTTGACAGGTTAAAAAAGGCTATCGTTCCACTTCCACAAAGGGAGTCGACTGAAGTAGTGAAATCAGCTATGGGATTATAACGTGCAATAATGCTTCGGCTTGGTGTATCGCTTTTACAACCGTATAACGATTCGGTATTTAAAGTTACATCGTATATGGAATCAAATAAATCGTATGACTGATAGGTATGTGCAACTGATGTTGCTGACGAGGAATCGCCATCACCAAAAATCCACCTGTGTTTGGTGCTTATTTGGCTTGTATTGGTAAAATTAACCTGTAGTGGTCCGCAGCCTTGTGTTTTATTTACCGTAAACGAAGCTATTGGTTTTGGATGTACACGAACTGTTTTAACTGAAGTGTCTTTACAGGCATGCTCGCTAACGGCAATTAACTGAACACGGTAAACGGTATCAATTAATGGGGCTGCAAAATATTGTGCACTTGGATTTTTAGATATGCTGATAAAACCATTGCCTATATCCCACCTGAAAGTCATGTCGTTTATACTTCCTGTATCGTAGGGCAATGAAGCATTGCTAAACAATACACTTAAAGGACCACAACCTGCCGTGTCGGAAACGCTAAATGATGACAATGGTTTAGGATATATTCTTACATCCTGATAAGCGGTATCTCTGCAACCATGTTCACTATAGGCTATCAGCCTTGTATTATATATGGTATCTTTGGTTGGGTTGGCTATAAAGGTACTTGACGGGTTTAAAACTGTGCTTGTTAAACCATTGGCAAAACTCCAGTTAAAATTCATAATGGAAATAGAACCGGTATCGTTAGGATAGGATTGATTTAAGAAATTAACCGCCAAAGGCGCACAACCATTATTGGTGGTTACAGCAAATTTTGATTTTGGGTTTGGATATACCCGAATGTTTTTGGCAGCTGTATCTTTACAACCATATTTAGTAGTAGCTATTAGTTTTACCAAGTAATTGGTATCTATAATACCTGATGCGGTAAATGTTTGGTTCGGATCTTTTTGAGCAGATTGCTGCCCGTTGTTAAAATTCCAATCAAAGCTAAAATCATTAATAGTACCTCCGAATTTATGAACGGATGTATTGGTAAAATTAACTGCTAAAGGACCACAATTGGCACTATCGCTTACTGTAAAATTACTAATGGGTTTAGGATAAACTTTAATTGGTTTTACAATGGAATCTTTACAACCGGGTCCGTTAAAGGCAATCAGTTTAGCATAATAAGTAGTATCGTTTGTGGCTGAGGCTACAAAGGTTGAAAAGGTATTGCTGTCTGTATTTGTCAGCCCGTTACTTATGTTCCACATATAACTGGTTGAGTTAGCTGACACATTGCTAAATACTACGTTTAGCGGTGCACAACCGGAATCGGCTGAAAGTAAAAAGTCGGGTAATGGATTAGCTAAAGTTTTCAATGTTCTGGTAACTGTATCCTGCCTGCAGCCATATATGTTTTTAGCTATTAACTTTATTTCTACTGTTTGGTTGGGTAATGAAACCTGCGTATCGGGCTTATTGGTTAAAATAGAGTTACTCAAACCATTTACCATCCAAGTATAATTATCAGCCAACTGGGATTGATTGGTAAATGTAAATACTTTTGGTGCACAGGAAATGGTATCGTTTACAGTAAACCTAGCTATAGGGAAAGGCCTTGAGTTTATATTTAAGGTAGCTGAATCTTTACAACCATTGGTGCTGATGGCGGTCATTTTTACTACGTAAAGCCCAGTATCAGCATAGGCTTTCTTAAAGCCTGTTGTACTATCGGTTAACAAATCGGCTGAGCCATCGCCAAACTTCCATATATAATGAATAGCTCCTATACTGGTATTTGTTAAGGTTAATGAATCGCGTTTGCATAAGCTATTACTACTGGCTGCTATTTGCACCGTTGGAATAGCATTTACATTTACCAATACGGAATCGGTATTGTAACAATTATTATTGGTACCAACGGTGAGTTTAACTTTAAAATTATTAGCCGAGTTAAAAACAAACGTAGGGTTTTGTGTGGTACTGTCTGTTATACCATCGTTGTTAAAATCCCATGCCCATTGGGTAATAGTATTGGCATTGGTTACGGTTGAACTATCAATAAAACGTGTTTTTTGCCCCTGGCAAGCATTTACTGCTAAAAAGCGTGAGTCTGGTATTGGGTTAACAACCACATTTTGCCTATACGTAAAAAAACAACCGGTGCTGTTATAAGCTGTAAAGGTAGCATTGTAAGTGCCGGCACTTGGGTATAAATAGGCTGTATCTTCTACTTTTGCCGAGTCGAGAATGGTACTTCCAAATGTCCAGTAATAGCCGGTAATAACACCATCTGCAGTAGTGGCAGTTCCGTTAAAATTAACTACTGTACCTAAACAAACACTGGCAGGTGTACTCACAAACGATACGTTGGGCGAAGCCTTCACAATAACGGACATAGTATCAAAATCAACGCAGCTTTTATCGCTGGTAATTTTTAAAACAACTTGAAAAGTATCGGCTGTAGCATACAAATGTTTGGGTGAGGCTAAGCTTGAGCTATCGCCATCGCCAAAATACCAACGGTATGAAGTTACAATATCGCCAAGGGCTAATGTAGATGTACTGGTAAAAACAGAAGAATCGCCCCTGCAAACGGTTGGCGCAGTGAAACTGGCAATGGGTTTGGTACTTACATTTATAACCGTGCTTGTTGAGTCGGTTCCGCAGGTATCAGTTACAATTAATTTAACGGTATAAGCTCCCGGAGTATTAAAGTTTAAAACCGGGGGTGTTCGTAAAGTTGATGTATCGCCATTAGCAAAACGCCATAAAAACTTAGCTTGTGGCGAAATATTGACGGTATTGTTTTGCAATTGCACCGTATGTGGCACACAACCGGGCAAAGCATTAGCTATACTGACGACTGGTTTTGCATATACCCGGACAGTATCCCGGACGGTAACATTGGTAGCGCATACATTACTCACCCTGAGGGTAGCCACAAAAGTTCCGGGATTATTAAAAGTCCTAGTAAAACTGGCCGCTGTGGAAGTAGTTGGTGTGGTTCCTACTAATGTCCAGTTGCGCGTAAGACCTGCACCTGATGATGTATCGACAAAGGAAACCAACAGTGGCGCACAGCCAAATTTAGGGGTCATGTTAAAACCAGCAATGGGTGGTTTGTTAATAGTTATGGTTGCATAATCGGTATCGCTGCCGCAACCATTGCTATCAATTAACATAATAGTGTAAGTACCAATAGTTGGAAAAGTGTGTGTTTGGGCTCCTTTACTGGTAATCCAACCTGTATTGATTCCATCGCCAAAATCCCAATAGTAATAACGTTGACCTGTTATACAATTATTGGCTGAGGTATTATTTAAAGTATAGGTTAAATTGGGATTACACAAATTGGTTGGGGTACCAATGTCTGCAATATCTTTATCAAAAATTAAAATGGGTGAAATGGAATAGGTAGATGAATTACCTGTATTACAATTGGGATTGAACGTAGATAAAGAAACGGTAAATACGCAATTACCATTTCCAACACTCGGATAGGTATGCGATATCGGAGTATTGGCTTGTGTCCAGTTCCGGGTAATAATGGTACCATCGCCAAAGTTCCATGTAATAACGGTTCCGGGAAAAGCATACACGGTTGAATCGGTAAAGGTTATGCTATGGGGAGCACACCCTGCTAACTGACCCGGAGAAAGCGGCCTGATAGAAGAACTTACCGGCCTTAAATTAAAAACGGTACCCAAAAGTGTATCAGTACAACCGTTGTTTACTGTTACTATTTTAATAGGAATATTGCCTAATGTGGTATAGGTGTGCGTTTCTATATTACCGGGTAATAATTGTGCACCTGAACTATTGGGCCCGCCATCACCCCAAATAATGGTATAGGTATTCAGTGTATCGGGAGAACTTAAATTAAGGGTAAATGAATTAGGTGCTACGGGATTGATAATACAATTATTCCAAACAGGTGTAAAGGTGGCTACGTTAAAGCCATTAAAAACTCTTTTGGCAAATGAGGTTACTATTACGCTGGCTGTAAATGATGAATCCCAGCATCCGCCCGGTGTTCTGGCCAGCACTTTAAATACATAGGTACCAGGTGTTAATGCGGTAAATCCAGTTGGCGTACTATTACCAAAAGTACTGTCGAAACGGGTATTGTTTACTTTCCAAATATAACTGGTAGTGGCTGCTAATGAGCCTGTACTTAAGTTAGTTATACTTATTGCTTTGGGAATACCACACCCTGTTGATGAGGTAGAAAAACTGACAGTCAGGTTTGTACATGCCTGTGCCTGTTTACCGAAAAACACACAAACAAGCACAAATAAGAATAAAGAAAATATTTTTTTAAAACCGTTAACCATTAAAATACCGCCATTCAAATAAGGAGCAAAATAAGTAATAAATATCGAAAGTTGTTACACTACCCCAAACAAATAGTGTCATTTCTCGCATAATATTTTTATCAAAAACACTAAAAAGTCTTCAAAACTAAATAGTATTGAAGACTCCTTGTAGTTTATATTATTTTACTTTTAACTAATTATTACATCCATCTGTTACCAACCCAAACAAAACGTTTGCTTACAAACTCGGCATTGGTAAAGCTTGCATTTCCTGCTGCGTTTCCACCTGTTAAATGAAAATCGCTGAAAGCTGCGTGTGAGTTTATAAAACCTGCACCTGAAAAGTTAAATGTTACGGGAACAAAAACTTCATTCATTTCATCGGCAATGGTTTGTTTGGTTTCTTCGTTTGTAGTGTAAGCGCCACAAGTTAAGGCTCCTTTTTCTTCGGCCAATTGTTTGCAGAGGGCTAATGAATTAGCTAATCCATCGGTTTTAACCACAAATAATATGGGTCCAAAACACTCTTCACTAAAAATATTTTTTTGCTCTTTACTCACTTCCATAATAACCGGAGTGGCTATTCGTGCATCGACAAATTCTTCATTTTTAATTGCTTTGGTATCTAAAATAAGTTTACCTCCGTTATTTTTAGCTTCTTTGGTTCTTTTAAAAGTAGCTTCGGTTTGAATGGCTCCTAAAGTGCCGGGGCCTGCTTTCGGGTTATCAACCAAATTGGTAATAGCTGCACTTAAACCAGCTACCACATCATCGTAACTTACTACTCCATTGGCTGTTTGTACACCATCTTTGCTAATAAATATATTTTGCGGAGCGGTACACATTTGGCCACTGTATAAACTGGCTGAAAATGCTATATTGGCTAAAACGGGTTGTAAATCGTTTACAGAATCAAGTATTAAGCTGTTTACGCCTGCTTTTTCGGTAAAGGTTAATTTAGGTAACGACTCTACGTAATTACCAAATTGTGAGCTACCTGTAAAGTCAATCATTTTAACAGCAGCATGTTCTACTAATTGTTTGGTAATCGGGTTTTCGCTTGAATCGGCCGCTAATTGAACGGTATTGGTATCAATACCATTTTCAGCTAAAACATTTTGTATTTCTTCAATAACAATGGCTATTGCTAAAATAGCTTTAGGATGTGGCTTAACGATACAGGCATTTCCTGTTATTAAGGTTGCAAACAAACCCGGCACAGTATTCCAAACAGGAAAAGTAGAGCAACCTATTACTAAACCTACCCCTTTGGCAAAAGGCTTAAAGTTTTTATTTACTTTTAAATCAAACTTACCAAAGTTTTTTACCCATTCTACATTTTCAGGAAAACGTGTTAACTCTTGGTATCCCATAGCTATTGCTTCTAAAGCACGGTCATTGGCATGAGGCCCACTTGCCTGGAAACTCATCATAAATGCTTGGCCGGTAGTGTGCATGGTAGCATAAGCTATATCGAAAAAACGAGCCGAAACTCTTTCTAATGCTTCTATTAAAATAGCTGCACGTGTATTTACATCGGTTTTGCTCCATGTTTTTTGTGCATTGGTAGCATTCCCTATTAATGTTTCAACAGCAAAAATTGGATATTGTACACCTATACCAACTTGTAAAAAAGGAGATATTTCTTCTCCATGCCAAGTTGATGCTCCACTTTGCTTTAACGATTTAAAGTCATTGTTCATGGCCGCACTTATCCAAGCCTTTGCTTTCGCATCAGCATCTTCAGCGTAGGCCTTAGGATTTTCAGGATATGGAGTATAATAAGTACGGTCGCTTAAAGCTTTTATTGCAGTATTTAAAACTGCCTGATGTTTTTCAAAAAGATTCAATATCTGAGTTGTCATAATTAGGCAAAAATAGGCTTGAAACTGAAATAGACAAGCAAAGCGTATTTAATATTTTTAAGTTTTACCATTATTCACGGGAAAATAAATTTTAAAAGTGGTACCTACATTTACTTCACTCTCTACTTCTATTTTTCCATTCATGGCTTCTATTTGGTTTTTGGTAATAAACAAGCCTATTCCTCTTGCATTTGCATTGTTATGAAATGTTTTATACATACCAAATAGTTTATGTTTCAACCTGTTTAAGTCCATTCCCAAGCCATTATCGTTTACCAGTAATACAATGTAGTTTTCGTCTTGTTCACTGCTTATAGTAACCACAGGCTCTCTTTCGGATGCCCTGTACTTAATGGCATTTGTCAATAGATTCAATAAAATACTATCTAAATAAGCAGGCACTACTTCTACCATGGTATCTTCGGTTAAATTATTAATCAGGGTAACTTTCGATTCTAAAATAGTATCGCTTATCACGGCAAAGGTTTTTTCCATTTCCCTTTTTAAATTCAATACTGTTTTTGATTGGTTTAAATTGTTTTGAATGGTAATAATTTCATTTAAATTTTGAATG
Organism: Bacteroidota bacterium; assembly: GCA_040388375.1. Classification (NCBI taxonomy): domain Bacteria; kingdom Pseudomonadati; phylum Bacteroidota; species Bacteroidota bacterium. The sequence continues at coordinate 178,506 of JAZKBU010000002.1, forward strand.
GTTTCTTCCAGCTTATGGGTACTTGTTTTAAGCATACCAAATAAGGTTTCTGCCTCTTCCTTGTTGTCGTTGTTTTCAATTAAATTAACTAAGCCTGTTAGGTTGGCTGAGTGCGAACGAATATTATGGGAAACAATATAAGCAAAATTAAGCAGACGTTTGTTTTGGTCAGTAGTCACATCAGTTAATGCTTTTAACTGTTGTTGTTTTTCCATGCGCTCGGTTACATCTTTCTTTACATCAATAAAATTGGTGCAAACACCTTTTTCATCAAATACGGGGGTAATGGATACATCAAACCAAATGGGTTGTCCATTTTTGTTATAATTTAAAATGGTTTCTTTTATAGGTTTATGGTTAGCACCTGCATTAAGTATATTTTTAATAGTTTCTTGTGAAGTATTGGGACCTAACAACAATTCTCTTTGTTTTTTACCAATTACTTCGTCAAGGGTATAACCGGTCATGTGTTCAAAGGCATTGTTAACCCAACTTATATTTGAATTGGCATCGGTTATAATAACGGCATCGGTCGTTTTGGAAGCCACTAAGGCTAATTCCTTTATTTTTAAATCTTTTTGTTTTTGTAAGGTAATGTCTTGTAAAGTGCCATAAACTTTTACACACACTTTGTTTTGCATCAATGGTTTTCCTATGGCTCTAACCCATTTGTAATTGCCCTTTGCAGTAATCAATTCTAATTCTTCGTCATACTCTTTACCTGTTAACAATACGTTTTTAAAAAAGTCAATTATTACATTTCTGCTGTGTCCTTTTTTAAAAGGCGATAATGTGGAGAAAATATCTGGCTTAAACTCTTTCTCATTCAATTCATATATCTCGTAAATTAAATCTGTCCAGATCACTTCTTTAGTTAACATATTTACTTCCCAGCCACCCACTTTTGCTATAGAACTAGTCTGTTCTAACATACTTTTTACTTGCTCAAACTCAATTCTGTTTTTTTTCTGCTCTGTAATATCTCTGGCTACAACTATATCTTTTACATTTTTTCCATTTTCATCATAAAACAAATTAACGGTATCTTCTCGCCACACATAATAACCCTCTTTGTGTAAATAGCGGTATTCCACTACTAAATTTTTCTCTTGTTTAGCTACTGCATTTTCAACGTTTTTCAACAAATCCTCCTTGTCATCAGGATGAATTAAACTCAATATTTTTTCTTCTGTTTTGTCTATTTGGTCTTCTTGTGAATAACCAAACATTTTCATGTATGATTTAGAGCTATAAGTAATAGAACCCTCTTCTAATACTACAATACCATCAGAAGTATTTTCACTTATAAACCTAAGCTTGCTTTCACTAGCCAGTGTCTTTTCTTCTTCCTTTTTACTTTCTGTTATATCCTGACTGTAGCCATACCAAACTACAGTACCATCCGATAATTTTTCGGGTTTTGCCTGTGCGAAAATTCGTTTTGTCTTTCCACTTGGTGTTATTATTTTATGTTCATTTTTAAAATCTGTCAAATGATTAAACGAAAAATTAACCTCCTTTATAAACAAAGACAACTCTTCTTTTGAAATCATTTTAAAGAGTACAAAATGTTTTTTATAAACTTGTTCCGGACTTATTTCATAAATTTCTTCTACCGCTCCGCTTATATAGTTAAATGTTGTTTTCCCATTTACATCCATAGCAAACTGAAAACTAACACCCGGTATATTTTCGGCCAGTTTGCTAAAGAAAATCTGGCTGTCTGACAACATTTTTTTGCTTGTTTCCAGTTCTACATTTTTCAGTTCTACCAAATTGCGTTCATGGCTGTAGCTGGCTTTTATTATGTCTATCAATATTTTAACCATAAAAATGATTAAAACTGCTATCACAACAATATCTATAAACCTATCGGCAATAGAATGATATGGCTGAAAAATTAGGTTTGGAAAATAATACTCAATCCCGTACAGCATCAGAATTAAACAAATGGACAGCCCAATAAAAAAAGGGTGTTTCTTTTCAGAAATAGTTACAAAGGAGGTAAAGAATAAAACGGTAAACAATAAAATAGCATTTCCGTTTGAACCTGCATTGCAAAACCAAATAGCCGTGAAGTAAATATAAAAAGTAATGATAACTAACTCATTACTTAAAAATGTTTTTTTAGCTGAACGAAGTGTTCTGTAAATAAAAAAATAAACCAGAGCTCCTGCAAAAGAAACTATTGCCGGAACATACAAATGAATAAATATATTGGTAAAGGTAGCAATCGCAGACAATATTGAAGCATACATGGTTACCTTCAATAAAATTCTGTTTTCAAGCTTATAATGACTGTTCATAGGTAAAATATAAAAAATTATGTTTACACCTGTTTTTCAACTTTTGTGTAATTATCTATTTAAAATAATTAAAATATTCTAACTAAACAATCATTTAATAAATTACCCATTCAAAAACTTTGTTTTCATGAATAGCAACCACAGAATTAATGGATTAAAATGAAATTCCCCTGTATAAATTCAAATGGCCTAAAATCTTTCCACAAAAACTAAACCTTTGGCAAAGTATTTAGAAAATTTGGTTGTAATTACTATTATTGCGTGCTTTTAAAAAACCAAATTTACCAGTGACAAGTCAAATAATATTTTACATTTTATCTGCATTTACATTGCTAAGCGCTTTGTTTGTGGTATTTAGCAAAAATCCAATCTATAGCGTTCTATGGCTTATTGTTTGTTTTTTTACTATTGCAGGCCATTTTGTTATGCTTAATGCGCAGTTTTTAGCGGTAGTACATATTATAGTTTATTCGGGTGCCATTATGGTTTTATTCCTGTTTACTGTTATGTTGTTAAACCTCAATAAAGAAACTGAACCTCACAAACCTTTGCTGTTAAAATTTGCTGCTGTTATTTCGGGTGGTGCCTTATTTTTATTGTTAATGGCAGCTATGAAAAGCAATATCAATTCAGCTTACGTAGCTCCTCAATTATCTGAAATAGGCTACGTTAAAAATATTGGTTTAAAATTATACAACGAGTACACCTTACCTTTTGAAGTTGCTTCTATCCTCTTTTTATCGGCAATGATTGGTTCTGTGGTTTTAGCAAAAAAAGAACGTTTTAATTAATTATGGAAAACACAATACAAGCGGTTCCTCAAAATTGGTATTTATTACTAAGTACTTTTATGTTTTGCATTGGTGTAATGGGCGTATTACTTCGCAGAAATGCCATTATTATATTAATGTGCATAGAGTTAATGCTTAACTCAGTAAACCTTTTATTGGTAAGCTACAGCAGTTATGCCGGCAATGCTGACGGACAGGTATTTGTATTCTTTATTATGGTGGTAGCTGCCGCAGAAGTGGCCGTAGGATTGGCATTGCTTGTTAGTATTTACCGCAATATAGCTTCTACCGATATTGATATGTTAAGTAGAATGAAGTGGTAAACTATTACAGTAACCGAAAACTATAAATATTAAAAATAAAAAATAAGTACTTCGAACTTAAAACTAAGAACTTAAAAATGACCGACACAATTATACAAGAAATTAACCTTCAATTACCGGCAATCCTTATTCCATTACTGCCTTTAATAGGTTTCTTTTTAAATGCATTATTTGGTAAAAAAATAGGCCATGCATCAGGCTGGATAGCAACCCTTGCTATAACAGGCTCTTTCATTTGCTCGCTTTACTTATTCTTTAATTTACCGGCTGGAGCAAGCCAAACCATTACACTGACCAATTGGTTCCATTTTAAAAATATCATTATTCCTTTTGCTTTCTTAATTGATCCGTTAACCATTACCATGTTATTGGTTATTACAGGTATAGGAAGTTTAATACATTTGTACTCTATTGGTTACATGCACCACGATGAAGGTTTCTCCAGATTCTTTTCTTACTTAAACCTGTTCGTATTTTTTATGCTTTTATTGGTAATGGGTAATAATTACCTGATTATGTTTATTGGCTGGGAAGGTGTTGGTTTATGCAGTTATTTATTAATTGGATTTTGGTTTAAAAACCAAGCTTATAATGATGCCGCTAAAAAAGCTTTCATTATGAACAGGATTGGTGATTTAGGGTTTTTAATCGGCATGTTTATGATGCTGTTTTACTTTAACTCTCTTACCTATACCGAAGTAATGAGCAAAGCAAGGACCTTAAGCATTGGCAATCCAATGATTGTTTTCATTACCTTATTCCTGTTTGTAGGCGCTATGGGTAAATCAGCTCAATTACCTTTATACACCTGGTTACCGGATGCCATGGCAGGACCTACTCCAGTTTCAGCTTTAATACATGCTGCAACCATGGTTACTGCAGGTATTTACATGATTGCCCGTTCTAATGTTTTATATGCTTTAGCACCTTTTACACTTGATATAGTATTGATTGTTGGAGTGGTTACTTCGTTGTTTGCAGCTATTATTGGTTTATTACAAACCGATATTAAAAAAGTATTGGCCTACTCTACTGTTTCGCAACTGGGTTTAATGTTTGCAGCCATGGGTATGGGTGCTTTTGAAAGCGGTATGTTCCATGTGGTAACACATGCTGTTTTTAAAGCTCTATTATTTTTAGGTGCAGGTTCAGTTATTCACGCTTTAAGCAATGAGCAGGATATGCGTAACATGGGAGGCTTAAATAAATTTATTAAAGTTACCTACCTTACCTTTTTAATTGGCACTATTGCCATTTCAGGTATTCCTCCTTTTGCAGGTTTCTTTAGTAAGGACGAAATTTTAGCAACTGCTTTTGAGCACAATAAAATTATATGGGGGCTTTTATCATTCAGTTCCATGTTAACTGCCTTTTATATGTTTAGGTTAGTATATGTAACCTTCTTTAATAACTACAGAGGAACAGATGAAGTTAAAAGCCATATACACGAAAGTCCGGCAGTAATGACCATTCCACTTATTATTTTAGCAGCCTGCTCAGTAGTAATAGGTTTTATTGGTTTACCTCCAGTTATCAGTCATACCCACTCATTTAAAAATTACTTATCATCTGTATTTACACAGTCAAAACAAATATTACCTAGCGGGCACGAAATGAGCCATGCTACAGAATGGATTTTAATAGCTACAGCAGTAGTATTAGCCATTGTGAGTATTGCATTTGCTTACACCAAATACGTAATGCAAAAACAAACTCCGGTAGCTGATAGTGAATTAAAAGGCGTTAGCAAATTAGTAGCCAATAAATTTTATGTAGATGAAATTTACGATACCGTATTTGTTAAACCAATTATGTTATTGAGCGACTTGTTTTTGGTTTTAATTGATAAACTGATTATTGATTTATTTGTACATGCCGTAGCATTTGTTACCACACAAGTAGGTCGTTTGTTAAGACTAATACAAACCGGTCATGTAGGATTTTATATGTTTGCTATGGTAGTAAGCATGATTATTTTATTAGCTGTTCAAATTTATAGTGTAGTTAAATTTTAAATTTATAATTAATGTTAACCCTTATATTATTACTTATACCACTCGTTGCCAGCTTTGTTACACTCTTTTTAAAAGGAGAGTCGGCAAAATGGTTTAGCTTAGTTGTTACTTGTATACAATTGGTATTTACTATTTACGTGTACCAAATATTTATTGGTATTGATATGAGTTCCGATGCACGTTCACTGGTAAACATAAACCAAGCCTGGATAAAAAGCCCGCAAATAAATTTCCAAATTGGTTTAGATGGTATCAGCATGCTGATGGTTTTTTTAACCAATCTGTTGTTACCATTGATAGTACTTGCCGGTTTTAACCGCACACAGGACAGAACCCATATATTTTATTCATTAGTATTGTTAATGCAATTTGCCTTGATTGGTGTTTTTGTGGCCTTTGATGGTATTTTGTATTACTTGTTCTGGGAGCTAGCCTTATTACCTATTTACTTCATTTCATTAAACTGGGGTGGTGCCAACAGAGGACAAATAACTTTAAAATTCTTTATTTACACCTTAGCAGGTAGCTTATTAATGTTGTTTGGATTTATTTACCTGTATTGGAATACACCTTCGCACACCTTTAACTGGTTAGATTTAACCCAAAACCCTATTTGTACCTGTAAACAAGGCATGGTATTCTGGTTATTTTTTGCAGCATACGCTATTAAAATTCCTATTATACCATTTCATACCTGGCAGCCAGATACCTACCAAACAGCACCTACACAAGGTACTATGTTACTTTCAGGTATTATGTTAAAAATGGGCCTTTACAGTTTAGTACGTTGGTTATTACCAGTTGTACCTAGTGGCGTAGAGGAATATACCTATTTAGCCATGGGCTTATGTATTGTAGGAATTGTATATGCCTCGGTTATTGCTATTATGCAAACCGACTTAAAGAAATTATTTGCTTACTCATCTATTGCGCACGTTGGCCTTATTGCAGCAGGTATATTTGCCGCTAACTTACAAGGTATAGAAGGCGGTATGGCACAAATGCTTGCTCACGGTATTAATGTAGTTGGCTTATTTTATTGTGCCGATATTATTATGAACCGTACTGGAAGCAATAACATCAATAACTTAGGTGGTATTCGCTTATTGGCACCTCGCTTTGCAACCTACTTTATGATTATAGTATTAGGTTCAGTAGCCTTGCCATTAACCAATGGTTTTATAGGCGAATTCTTATTACTATACGGTTTATTTGAATACAATAGCTGGGCCGCTTTAGTAGGTGGTTTAACCATTATTTTAGGTGCTGTATATATGTTACGCATGTACCAGAAAGTAATGCTTGGCAATACCAACGAAAATGTAAATACATTTGAAGATGTAAAATGGAATGAAGAAGTAGTATTAATTGCTATTGTTTTATTAATTTTTGCATTTGGCTTGTTTCCTAAACCAATGCTCGAGCTTGTAGAGCCGGCATCTAATCAAATAGTAAAATTAAGTACCATCAAATAATTTCAAACTTTTAATTATATCATTCATTAATGAATACATTAATATATACAGCATGTTTAGGATTATTTGGCTTAGTAGCCGAAATATTTAACCTGCGTAAGTATTTAATTCCAATTTTGGTAATAGGCTTAGCAGTCATATTCAGTCTTAACCTGCAAACCTGGAATCATCCGGCTACACATTTCAATGGCATGTTAAGCGATACTAATTTCTCTACCGCTTTCAGTGGTTTAGCTCTTTTTATTATGCTTATTATTTTAATTATGGCTGGCGAATTTTATAGCAGTAGCGATGATGAAAAACATATAAGTGATTACATGGCTATACTCCTGTTTACCCTATGTGGTGCTTTAATGATGTTTAGCTATTCAAACATGGCTATGTTATTCTTGGGTATTGAAACTTTATCTATTTCATTGTATGTAATGGCTGGTAGCCGCAGGTTCGAAGTAAAATCAAACGAAGCGGGTTTCAAATACTTTTTAATGGGTTCATTTGCCAGTGCCTTTTTACTGTTTGGTATAGCATTAATATTTGGTGTTACAGGTACTTTCTCTATTGATGGAATTGGTAGTTATATGCAACACCATGCAGATAAATTAGATCCTTTATTTATAGTTGGTATGTTACTAATGATATTTGCGATGTTGTTTAAAGTATCAGCAGCCCCTTTCCATTTTTGGTCGCCCGATGTATATGAAGGAGCCCCTACCCTTATTACTGCTTTAATGAGTACTTTGGTTAAAATAGCTGCATTTGCTGCATTTTATAAATTGCTATCAACTTGTTTTGTATTTGCTATGGGTAAAGCAGAAATTATATTAACTATTTCTTGTGCTGCTACTTTATTAATAGGAAACTTAGTAGCCCTGGTACAAGATAATTTTAAACGCCTTTTAGCTTATTCAGGTATCAGCCATGCCGGCTATATGTTATTAGCTATTATCAGCTTGCAAGGTAGTACAGATAGTGCACTATTTTTATATTCAGTAGGTTATGCAGTAGCCAGTTTAGCTGCTTTTGCTATAGCCATTACTGTTTTTAAAGCTACCGAAACTGAAAGTATTAGTGGTTTTAATGGTTTAGCCAAAAAGAATCCATTCTTAGCAGCTTGTTTAACCATGGCTATGTTAAGTTTAGCAGGCATACCACCATTTGCAGGTTTCTTTGGTAAGTATTTTATTTTTAGTGAAGCTATTCGCAATGGCTATCAGGATTTAGCTTTACTAGGTATAGTAAGTTCTATTATTGGTGTATTTTATTACATGAAAGTGATAGTAGCTATGTATAACAAACCCGCTAATGAGTTTACCATTACTGCAAGTTTTACCTACCAATTAGTAATAGCCCTTTGTTTGGTTTTAAGTATTGCCTTAGGCATTTATCCGGGTATATTTACCAAGCTATTATAATTAAGCCTTGCACATCCTATTTAAATAAAGGTTGGTGCTTTCACCAACCTTTATTTTTTTATAATATTGAATAATACAAATAGCCGTTACTCCATTTTATGACCGACACTAAAAAACCACAAGCTAATAACCCATTACATGGTATTACGTTAGAAGCTATACTAACCGATTTAGTAGCCTATGTAGGTTGGGAGAAAATGGCAGCTAAAATTCCGATAAAATGTTTTATGCATGAACCTAGCATTAAATCAAGCTTGGCTTTTTTAAGAAAAACACCTTGGGCCAGAACAAAAGTAGAAGTCATGTACGAATACAATTTAAAAAGAATTCAAAAAGGCAAAGCGGAGAATACCGCCATTTAATTGCTTAGTAAACCTATATGTATGCTATAGTAGATATTGAGACAACGGGCGGGCATGCTAGCAGCAACGGTATTACCGAAATATGTATTTTTTTGCACGATGGCGAAAAAGTAACCGGGCAATACCAGACACTTATAAACCCGGGTATGGAAATACCTCGGTATATTGAATCGTTTACAGGTATTACCAACGAAATGGTAGCAAAAGCACCCGCTTTTAGTCAGGTAGCTGAAACTATTTTCAACTATCTAAACGGACCCATTTTTATAGCCCATAATGTAAATTTTGATTACTCATTTATTAAATACGCTTTAGGTATTTGTGGTTATGAATTAAACAGCAAAAAACTATGCACTGTAAGGTTAAGCCGTAAAATAATTCCGGGTTACAGTTCATACAGCTTAGGTAATTTATGCGGTTATTTAAAAATACCCATAAGCGACAGGCACAGGGCGCAAGGCGATGCAGAGGCTACCGTAAAACTATTTGAATTATTGCTTAAACGTGATAACGAAGAGCATATAAACCAAATGCTCAAACGCAATTCAAAAGAGCAGGTACTCCCTCCTAATTTACCCAAAGAGCAGTTTGATAGTTTACCGGACAAACCGGGTATTTATTACTTCCATAATCAGGCAGGAAAAATAATTTATATAGGCAAAGCCAAATCAATTAAATCAAGGGTAAGCAGCCACTTTTCAAACAACTCCCCTAACCGACAAAAACAAAATTTTATGCGCGATATTTATACCATATCGTTTGAAGAAACAGCTACCGAATTAATGGCATTGTTATTAGAATCGCATGAAATAAAACACCATTGGCCAGAGTTTAACAAAGCACAAAAAAGATACGATGCGCAATATGGTTTATATGATTACGAAGACAGGAATGGAATTATCCGTTTAGGCTTTGAGTTAATGACCAAACACCGCCATGTAAAACCACTGTTAGAGTTTAGCAGTAAAATACAAGCCATTGAAAACATTCAATTACTGGCCAATGAGTATGATCTTTGCCCGCAGCTTTGTGGCGTACAACTGACTTGCGCAAACGAAACCTGCGCCTGCAAAAAACAGGAAACCGTTTTTAACTATAATGCCAAAGTGAATGATTTAATTATTGCCCTGAGCAATAAAGACAGTTATTTAATAGTAGATAAAGGCCGGAACAAAAAAGAATACTCAGCCATTTGGGTTGATAAAGGTAAACTGATAGGTATGGGTTACGTACCAAAAAATATTGAACCCAACAATATAGATGAAGTAATCACCTTCATTAAAAAATACAAAGAGAATTTCTTTATGCAAAATCAGGTAGCCAATTTTGCCAGTAATTATCCTGAAAAATTAGTTTGGTTATAAGCTATATGAGTTCCAACAATTGTTGCATACCCTTTGAAGCCACTTCCTGTATACTTACCAGGTTATTATAATTACGAATAGGTAAAGGATTAGGGTCTATTACATAAAGGTTATGCTGAGGGTTAAAATAATCAAGCAGACCGGCCGCAGGATATACTTGTAAACTAGTACCAATAACTAACATCATATCCGCTTCCTGTACCATTTCTACAGCTTGTTCAATAGCAGGAACTGACTCGCCAAACCAAACAATATTAGGCCTTAATTGCGAACCCAATTCACATACTTCGCCCATTTTTAATTCCCAACCATCAATATCGTAAATCAATGAATCATTGATAGTGCTTTTAGCTTGTGTGATAAGGCCATGTAAATGCAATACGTTTTTACTACCCGCACGCTCATGTAAATTGTCAACGTTTTGCGTAATTATTTGTACGTGGTACCTGTTTTCTAATTCCTTTAGTAAATAATGTGCCTCGTTAGGGTTTACTTCCAATACGTTTTTTCTACGCATGTTGTAAAAGTCCTGCACCATAGTTGGGTTGCGTAACCAGGCATCGTAGGTAGCCACTTCTTCTATTTTATAACCTTCCCATAGTCCACCACTATCTCTAAATGTTTTAATACCACTTTCAGCACTTACACCTGCACCCGATAATACAACTAACTTTTTCATCATTTAATTACTAGAAGGTAAATACAAACGTATAAACTGTGCATCGTGGCTTATTTTTCCAAATACTTTATAAAAAGATTTTTCAAGTACCGTGCTTGTCAATACTTCTTCCTTCACTACACCAAAAGGAAAACGCCCACTTGAATGAATAAAATAAGCCAAGCCTTTTTGTACCAATATAAACCCGGTATGATTATCCAAGCCAATAATATAAAGTCCGCTTCCTTTGTGAAGGATAGCATTATTAAACTCCTGTAAAGAAGCATTGTTGGCATAAGTAATATTACTTTTTGAGCATAAGGTTTTTATCATTTCCTCCGAAGCACATTGAGCCAAAGCATTTCTATCCAGTTTAACACCTAAGTGTTGTAATACTGTAGTTACAAAATAACCACAAGCTATGCTGCCTTCACCGGGCACATAAGTAGTTCCATAAAAACTCCAACGCGTACCCAACCAAAATGGTAACAAGTGTTTAGTAAAGTTATTAATTAAGTTTTGTTGGGCATTGTTTACCGTTAGGTTTTTATTACTCTGCTTTATTTCATCACATGTTTTTCTGTAAGCCTTTTCCGAATAGTAAAACTGATGGTAACCCAATATAAAAGGTCTGTAAGAAGTAAACCACATACACGCCATAGCTATGCAGAAAACAATGTATATATAACCTATAGTTCTTAATATTTTTTTACCCATTTACGTTAAGCAAATATAAAGGGCAATCGTAATTATTTAGCATTACTAAAAGCTATGAATGCAAATTTTTTAAATAATTATACGTTTCAACTTGCGACCTGTTTTTATCCTTGCAATCACTTAACAGATAATCGTTTTCACCATTTTCATTTATTCTGCGTGCTTTACAGGTATCATTCAGTTGTAAATTTATAATATCCTTTATCGTTTTCTTAATTTCCTCATTGTATATGGGGAAACCGCACTCTATCCTGTTATTTAAATTACGGCTCATCCAATCGGCACTGGCCAGGTAAATCAATTCATTGCCATTGTTACAGAATATATACACCCTTGAGTGCTCCAAAAATTTATCAATAATGCTTATTACTTCAATGTTTTCGCTTAAGCCCTTTACCCTTGGTACTAATGAACAAACGCCTCTCACAATCAATTGAACTTTTACCCCTGCTATACTCGCATCGTATAATTTTTTAATTACATCATTATCAACCAAGCTATTCATTTTAGCAATAATATAAGCCGGCTTACCCGCTTTGCTATTGCTCGTTTCCTGATCAATCATTTCTAGGAACCTGCGTTTCATGTTATCAGGTGCTATTAACAAATGCTTGTATGTTCCGCGTTTTAAATTCAAAAACAATTGGTCACTAAGCATTTCCAAATCGCTGGTTAATCTTTCATCTTTGGTGAAAATAGCAAAATCGCTATACACACGGCTGGTCATGCCATTATAATTGCCCGTTGAAAGATGAGCGTATTTAACCGTTTGACTATTCTCTTTTCTGTATATTAAGCAGAATTTGGTATGTACCTTTTGCCCCGGTTTTCCAAAGTGAACATGAGCACCTGCTTCCTGCAATTGGTTAGTCCAATAAATATTAGCTTCTTCATCAAACCTTGCCTGTAACTCCATTAGCACAATTACAATTTTTCCATTCTTAATCGCATTAATCAAAGCATTTACCACATTACTATGTTTGGCTACCCTGTACAAAGTAATTTTAATGGTATGAACCCCCGGGTCAATAGCGGCCTCACGTAACAAACGAATTAAATAGTCAAACGATTCATAAGGATGATGTAACAATACATCATGGGTTTTAATTACATCAAAAAGTATTTTGGCTTTATCTAACTCCCCAATATTTAAAGGTGGATGGTTTTCATAATAATCTTCCGGGCTGCCTACTTTCGGAAAATCCATAAAGTCTTTAAAGTTATGATACCTTCCTCCTGCTACCCTGTTTACATTTTTTAAATCTAATTTTTTAGTAAACAAGTCAAGCATTTCCTGTGGCATAGCCGCATCGTACACAAAACGGGTAGGCAAACCTTTGGAGCGTTGTTTAATGCTCTTTTGAATTTTATCTAATAACGTAACCGTATAATCTCTATCATCTGCATCAATAGTAAACTCCGCATCGCGGGTTATTTTAATAATGTATGCCTCGTAAGTATCATAATCGTACTGTTGAAATATTCGGCCTAAGTTTAATTTAATAATGTCTTCTAAACATATAATAAAATTACCATCTTCATTGGTTGGCAACTGATAAAATCTATTTAAAGCACCAACGGGTACTTCTATAATGGCATGTTTAGGAATTAATTTACCGGTACTATCATTTAAACTAACAGCTAAGTAAATTGACCTGTCTCTTAAATGTGGTGTATGTCTTAAATCGTCAATAACAATAGGAAAAAGTAAATTAATAATATTGGCTTTAAAATATTCCTTTACCTGTTGTTTCTGCGTTTCGTTTACTTGTAAATCGTTTACCAGAAAAATTTTCTTTTCCGCTAAACTAGGTAGTATGCTGTTTTGGTAAATCTTGTTAAATCGGTCTTGTAATATTTGGGTTCTGTACTGTATAGCATCTAAAATTTCGTTAGGGCTATTTTGCACATCGCTAATGGCTTTTTTTCCATTTACCCTTTGTACCCTTCTTAACTGGGCTACCCTTACCCTAAAAAACTCATCTAAATTAGAAGAAAAAATAGCCAGAAACTTAATACGCTCCATTAAAGGAGTTGCAGGGTTTTCGGCTTCTTGCAAAACTCTTTCATTAAAATACAGCCAACTAATTTCGCGGTCTTTAAATAAATAGTTCTTATTACTTTTAATCATAACCTAAATGACTTTCCAAATTTAATAATCCAAATAAACGACAAAAGTGCTTTCAAATGACCATACTATTTGCACAACAAATTCCACAATTGAAGATATAACAATTATTTAATGAACACTATATCTTAGTAAACTCATTGCCAGTTAATTTTAAAACTTTGACTAAAGCCATGAAAAGTACCCAAAAATTGAGTGCATAAAAAAATCCTGCTATAAAGCTATAGCAGGATTTTTAAATATGGATGAGGTAAAGACTATGCTTTAGCTTTCTCTTCTTTTAAGAAAGGTACATTTACTCTTAACAAGTAGTAAGCACCAAATAAAATAGTAGTGAATAATAAATCACCTTGCAATGAATTTTTAAAGAAAGGCAATGCAGCATAATAACTTTGCATTAATCCGCTAAAATTAACCGGGTAATAAGTATTGTCAGCAGCATATAAATAAACAAGGTTAGTTACTAAGTAAAATACAATAGAACCCAATAATGAAGCACCTATTACAAAGCCCGGATTTTTTTTGTTGCTAATGGCAATTCCTAAAACACTTACCAAAGCAGTACAAGCATAAACAGGAATCATATCGGCTCCGTACAAACCTAAAAACAAATCGCTTATAAACAAAGCTATTAAAGGCAATGCAATAGCCAAATATCTATTCGCTATAAATGCTCCTGCAAATAAAGCAATAGCACCAATTGGCGTAAAATTAGGTGGATGTGGTAAAAAACGGCAAATAGTTGCAACAGCAATTAAACCCACTATAGTTAAAAATCTTTTATTCATGGTTAGTATCCTTAATTATTTATGATTGCGAAAGTAATGGCATCAACCCATAAAAACAAAAACTAAACAAAAACTATTCATCAACAGCCTGTCAATAATTAATTTGGCAAATAAATCAGCCATTTAATTAACAATATGTCCGTTAAGCAACTTTTTTGACTGAAATAACTATTAAATTATACATATTGCACTCAAAATTAAGAGAATTAAAATACACATCTAATATATGAAAAAACGATTCCTCCTCGCTGGTTTAGCTTTTTTAACAAGTGCAGGCTCAGCACTTAAAGCTCAAACACAGCCAGCAACTACCGGTCAAACGGTATTAATTGAAAAAGTTGTTGCCAAACCTGGCGAACTTAAAATTGGTTACGAGAAATACAAATTAGCCAATGGTTTAACCCTATTTATACACGAAGACCATTCAGATCCTTTGGTTCACGTTGAAGTTACCTACCACGTAGGTTCAGCTCGTGAAGCTGCAGGTAGATCAGGATTTGCGCATTTATTTGAGCACATGTTATTCCAAGGTTCAGAGCACGTAAAAGACGAAGAACACTTTAAAATGGTACAGGCTGCGGGTGGACAAATGAATGGTAACACAAACAGAGATAGAACTACCTACTTTGAAACAGTACCTTCAAACTACTTGGAAACAGCATTGTGGTTAGAGTCAGACAGGATGGGTTTTTTATTGGATTCATTAACAACCAAAAAATTTGAAGTACAACGCTCAACTGTAAAAAATGAAAAAGGTCAAAATGTTGACAACCAACCTTACGGAAAAACAGACGAAATCCGTGACCAAAATATGTACCCTATGGGTCATCCGTACAGCTGGCCGGTAATCGGTTACTTACGCGATTTAGATAACGCTACTATTGATGACGTAAAGAATTTCTTTATGCGCTGGTACTCACCTAACAATGCTTCGTTAATTGTAAGTGGTGATGTGAATCCACAAGATGTAATCAGATTAACTGAAAAATATTTTGGACCTATTCCAAAAGGACCTGAAGTACGTAAACAACGCGTAGAGCCTTTCAGATTAGCAGATAACAAATATGTAAACTACCCAGACAAAGTATTTTTCCCGTTAAACGAATATACTTGGCCTACAGTTCCTTCATACCATGCGGATGAAGCAGCACTTGATTTCTTAGGTGGTATTTTAAGCCAAGGTAAAAATGCAATTTTCTATAAAAACTTTATTAAACCTGAAAAACTGGTGCAAGCATCTAGTTATAACGTAGGTTCAGAGTTAGCAGGTGAGTTTGTAATTGATTTACTAACTTTCCCGGGTAGCGAAGAAGATGAAGAAAAATTATTAACTGAAACTTTGAACGAATTTAATACCAAAGGAGTAACTGATGTAGAAATTGCGGCTGCTTACGCCCAGGTAGAAAACAGTCTTATTGGCGCTATGGAAAGTGTACAAGGTCGTTCTTCATTGTTAATGTTCTTTAATTACATACACAATGGCAAATCATATAACTTAGCTGAAGAATTAGCCCGTTACAAAAAAGTAACCAAAGAAGATGTAATGCGCGTATTCAGAACTTATATTTTAAACAGAAACTTTGTAAAAGTGCGTGTATTCCCTAAAGATTTAAATGCAGCTAACAAACAAGAGTATGTTCACAAAGATCCTGAAATGGAAAAAGGAACAAATGAGTTAGAATACAAAGGTTTATCATACAACAAACCAAAAGATAACTTTGATAGAAGCATTAAACCTACTCCACTTCCTTTAAAAAATGTAGTAGTACCTACCTACTGGCAAACTACTTTACCTAACGGTATAAAAATTATCGGAACCCGCTCAACTGAAACACCAGGTGTTGATATTACTTTACGCATGAAAGGTGGAAACATGGTTTTAGATCCTTCAAAATCAGGATTAGCCAGTTTAACAGCTAATATGATGGGTGAGGCTACTCAAACATTAACCGGAGAGCAATTAGATGCTGCAACCCAAAAATTAGGTGGCGGATTCGGTTTCGGTGCTAGCTTTGATGCTTCTATTGCATCAGTAAGCTGCCAAAAGAAAGATTTAGACCAAATGCTTTATTTATTCCAGGATGCATTAATGCACCCTAAATTTACTGCAGAAGATTTTAAACGTATTTCAAACCAAACTTACCAAAACGTAGAGCAAAGCTTACAAAATGCTTCTTATGCAGGTAATGTTGTATTTGGCCGCTTATTATACGGAAAAGGAACCATACAAGGTGTGCCTGCCGGTGGAAGCACTAAAACAATCAAAGGTTTATCAATTAAAGACGTACAATCATACTACGATAAATACTATGCACCAGATTATGCAACGGTAGTAGTTATTGGTGACTTGAGTCAAGAGGAAGTATTAGAGAAATTAAGTTTCTTAAAAGCTTGGGGTAAAAAGAATGTTGTTTTACCTAAATTAGATGGAGCTGTAGCTGTTGAACAAACACAAATTTACTTAGTAGATAAATACAAAGCACCTCAATCACAAATTTTTGTAGGTAACCCTGCAATTCCTTACGACTGGAATGGAAAATACTACAAAGCAGGTTTAATGAACTTTATATTAGGAGGAAACTTCAATAGCCGTTTAAACTTAAACTTACGCGAAGAAAAAGGATTTACTTATGGTATCTATAGTAGTTTAAGAGGAAATGATTTTGGTGGTATCTGGGCTACATCTGCAGGTGTTAGACAAACATCTACTGATAGTGCAGTACGCGAAATCATGTATGAAATTAAAAAACTACGCGAAGGTGGAATTGATGATGAAGAATTAAACTTTATCAAAACATCAATTGGACAAAGCGATGCTTTAAGATATGAGTCAAATGGAGATAAAGCAGCTTTCTTAAACGGTATTGTAGAAAGAAACTTACCTGCCGACTACCAAGCGCAACAAAAAGCTATTTTAAACTCATTAACCAAAGAAGAAGTAAAAGCTTTAGCCAACGAAATATTAGCCCCTGAAAAAATGGTAATAGTAGTAGTTGGTGACAGAGATAAAATTACAGAACCTTTGAAAAAATTAGGTTATAAAGTAACTGAAGTAAAAGCAAACGATTAATCGTTGCACAATAACTCTTTAAAAGCCTTGCAAACTATGTTTGCAAGGCTTTTTTTTTCCATAAAGCCCTCTTATATTTTAACCTTAAAAAAGTTAAAAATGAATATCTGCCTGAGGTATTAACACCTAGGTATTACAAAACATTAACTGACAAACAAATACAGGCTTCTCCAAACCCATTTTAAGACAATAAAACAATCCACAATTGCTTTAAAATTTGTGGGTATTTTATAGCCACCGGGTGCTTTAATTTCAGTACTTTTGAGCGTTATTGGTTTTTTATAATTTTATTCAGATTATGAATAAATTTTTAATTTAAATACCGGTACTAAAAATCATTATAAAATGGCAGAAGACAGAATTATAACCATCAACATTGAAGATGAAATGAAAACCGCCTACATTGATTATTCAATGTCGGTAATTGTGAGTCGCGCTTTACCCGATGTGCGCGATGGTTTAAAGCCCGTACACCGTAGGGTTTTGTATGGTATGACTGATTTAGGTTTAGCCTCTAACAGACCTTATAAAAAATCGGCTCGTATTGTGGGTGAGGTTTTAGGTAAGTACCATCCACATGGCGACTCATCAGTTTATGATGCCATGGTACGTATGGCACAAGATTGGAGCATGCGCTACACTTTGGTAGACGGACAAGGAAACTTTGGTTCAGTTGATGGTGATCCACCGGCTGCCATGCGTTACACCGAAGCACGTTTACGCAAAATTGCAGAAGAACTACTAAACGATATAGAAAAAGAAACTGTTGACTTTCGCTCGAACTTTGACGATAGTTTACAAGAGCCAACCGTATTACCTGCTAAGTTTCCTAATTTAATAGTAAACGGAGGTTCAGGTATTGCTGTAGGTATGGCTACCAACATGGCTCCGCATAATTTAACGGAAACCATCAATGGTATTATTGCCTACATTGATAACAGAGAAATTACCATTCCTGAATTAATGAAATATGTAAAAGCTCCTGATTTTCCAACGGGAGGTATTATATATGGTTACGAAGGCGTAAAAGATGCTTTTGAAACAGGACGCGGTAGAATTGTAATGCGTGCAAAAGCTATTTTTGAAACCAGCAAAACTGGGAAAGACCAAATTGTGGTAAATGAAATACCATACCAAATCAATAAATCAACCCTAATTAAGCAAACTGCCGATTTAATTAACGAAAAAGTTATTGAAGGCATCAGTGATGTGCGTGATGAGAGTGATAGAGATGGTATGCGTATTGTTTATGACTTAAAACGCGATGCTGTTCCGAATGTAGTATTGAATAAATTATTTAAATTTACTCAATTACAAACCTCTTTCAGTGTAAACAATGTTTGCTTGGTAAAAGGTCGTCCGGAAATGCTTAATCTGAAAGGATTAATTACTCATTTTGTGGCTCATCGCCATGAGGTTGTAGTGCGCAGAACCCAATACGAATTAGCAGAAGCAGAAAAACGTGCACATATATTAGAAGGTTTATTAATAGCCTTAGACCACTTAGACCAAGTTATTGCCTTAATCAGAGGTTCACGTACACCTGACGAAGCAAAAGCTGGTTTAATAGAAAATTTCAAACTTTCAGAAATTCAGGCAAAAGCTATTCTTGATATGCGTTTACAACGTTTAACAGGATTGGAGCGCGATAAAATAAAAGATGAGTTTGAAGAAATCATGAAATTGATTGCTCGTTTAAACGAAATTTTAAACAACGAAACATTGCGTTACCAGATTATCAAAGATGAGTTAATTGAAATGCGCGATAAATATGGTGATGAGCGTAGAAGCGTCATAGAGATGGTTGGCAACGAAATGAGTATGGAAGACTTAATTCCTGATGATGAAGTAGTAATTACTATTTCGCATTTGGGTTATGTAAAACGTACTTCACTAAGCGAATACCGCACACAAGCCCGTGGCGGACGTGGTAGTCGCGGAGTAGCCAAACGCCAGGAAGATTTTGTAGAACATATTTTTATGGCCACTAACCATAATTACTTGTTGTTGTTTACTGAACAAGGACGTTGTTTCTGGTTACGTGTATTCGAAATTCCGGAAGGCGAAAAAGCCACCAAAGGAAGAGCCATCCAGAACTTAATTAATATTCCGGTTGACGATAAAGTAAAAGCATTCTTAAATGTAAAAAGCTTAAGCGACCCTGAATACATTAACCAAATGAATGTAATTATGGTTACCCAACAAGGAACCATTAAGAAAACCACTTTAGAAGCTTATAGCCGTCCTCGTTTAAATGGTATCAACTCTATGAATGTACGCGAAGGCGATCAGTTAGTAGAAGCAAGATTAACCAACGGAACCTGCGAAATGGTAATAGCTAGTAGAGAAGGAAAAGCCATTCGTTTCAACGAGAGTACCGTTCGCCCAATGGGTAGAAGCGCTACCGGAGTTAGAGCTATCCGTTTAGCTGAGGGCGATGAAGTAATTGGTATGGTATCTATTGAAGATCCTAAAATTACAAACGTATTGGTGGTAAGCGAAAATGGAATGGGTAAACGTAGTGAAGTGGAAGATTACCGTATTACCAACCGTGGAGGAAAAGGGGTAATGGCAATGAACGTAACCGATAAAACAGGTAAGCTCGTAGCTATTAAAGATGTGGACGATAGCATGGACGTAATGATTATAAACAAAAGCGGTATTACCATTCGTTTAAGCATGAAAGATTTAAGGGTAATTGGACGTGTAACACAAGGCGTTCGTTTAATTAATATTGGCGATAAAGATGAAATAGCATCGGTAGCTAAAATTAATTACATACCTGGTGATGAAGAAGAGTTAGACGAAGAAGGAAACCCAATTGTAATAAACGAGTTGGATGAAGATGGAAATCCTATTGCTGTAATTGCACCAACAGAAAGCAATTTAATCAACGAAATAGTTGACAGAGCAATGGACGATGCAGCCATTAATCCAAATACAGAAGAAGAAGATACAGAAGAGGAAGAAACCCCTCCTGCTGAATAATCAATTTTTAATAAACAAAAAGAGGATGTCCCAAAAGGCATCCTCTTTTTGTTTGTAGTTATTGTACTCTAAACAACTAACTAATTTACATCAATTACATCTGCACAATAAGAAATTACTCCTTCTTCTGTAGTGTAAACGCCCAGTGTTTTATTTTCAAAAGAAGTATTGGCACTTAAAGACAATGCATCACTTGTAGGATAACTCAATGCCACCCATTCTGCATCACTAAATGTGTTGTCGAGATTCCGTTTAATGTTTACAAAAGCAGCTCCACCCTTTGCAGTAGCGCTTACCCAATCACTTGGTAAATTATAGCCGCCATCATTATCACTCGTTATACCTTCAAAATGCGTAACAATGGTTTGTAATTTTTCATCAAGGTATTGGTAAAATCTGGTATTGCTCATCGTATTGTTACTTGCATCCCAATCGGTAATAAAAGCCTGGCTCAAATCGCCTACTTTACCCATACCACAGCCACCGGCTAAAGTATAACTATTACCCCCGTTATGCCAGATACCATACAAGGTGGTAGAGTATGCCTCAGGAATGATAAAATCAATATACTCCCTAGTAATAATATTATAGATAAAAGCATAACCATTGGTTAATTTGGTATCATAGTTTCCAACAGCTAAATCGCCCATAATACTATGCACAAAACAGTTCATAAAATCACCACCATTGGGACTAATGGTTGTCCAAGTACCTTGCCCGTTAACTGGCCCTTCATATAAAAAACCATACATAATATTAACCGATGCTCTTTTGTAGGAACCTACTATTTGTACTTCATTGTTTCCTTTGTCGTTTGGACCATAACACGATGTATTAATTACATCGTCAAAGTCTGGGCTTGTAAAAACCAATTCATTCCATACGCCATTCACGCCATTACCTAATAAAGTACCTTCGTATAATAAGCCTATCATACTGGAGCTGGTTCCGTTATTAACCAAGCTTGCGGCTATATAAACTTTTTTAGTTCCTTTTATGCCTCTTATACCTTGAATAACTGTTTCTCCTGTAGTCTGCATATTAAAGGGGTAGTAATTGACCAATTTTTTCATAGTGTTTTGTTTCATTTTAAGCGTGTTTTAGTTTAAGATTTTAAGTTATAGCATTTTACTTTTAATAAGTGGGGTTATAAATGCCATGCCCGCAAAACTTAAGTTAGTTTAGGTATAAAACAATAGTGAAAACACCAGTTTTTACTATTACTTACAAATAAAAAAGAGGTGCCCAATTATACATGAACACCTCTTTTTGTTTTTATAAAAGGGTTAAAACTATTATTTGTTAAAATAAGTAAATACTACTTTTCTACGCGTTTAAATACCAATTGGTGCATGGTAGCCTTATAAATCATGTACTGACCTTTTACTTTTCGTTCTTCTACATAATAGTTATTCAGTATCAATTGTCCATCTTTATCTATACCAATAAAGGCAACAGTCGCTCCATCTTTACTCAATCCATATAACAATAAGTACCTTTTATTTTCAACCGCATAGTTTTTACTAAACACTCTTGCGTAATCAGTTTTCCCCTGCGCTTTATTAAATAGTTTACATTTTTGAGCATCTATCAATAACAATACATCATCCGTTTTATTTTCATTTACCAATTGAGCGCTTCTGATTATCTTTTCTTCTTTAATCAAAGCAGAGTCATAGTAAGTAACTGTTCTATTCGTTATAGCCCGCCATTCACCCAATAATAAGCTGTTATCTTTAATCATGGTAGCTGTATCTAATTGCACGTGGGTACGGGCTGCAGGTGTACACCACCATACTTGTACATTATTAATTTCGTAGCTTAAGCCCATTTGGGTTTTCATAATGTCGGCAGTTAGGTAACTGTCAAATGTATCATAAAAATCATCCCACCCCTTAGCAACCACGGGTGGAAATAAATTGGCATACTCCAAAGGCAAATCAATTGTTTCTTTGGTTTTAGTGTTTACGCGTTGTAAGGTTTCTTTAGGCAAACTGCATGAAGCTACTAATAAAACGGTAGCAAAAAATAAAATAACAATACGTTTTTGAAATATAAACATTGGGGTTGATTGGCTTTTATATTCAATATTAAACAATTTATAGAACTGATACAAAAACGTACTCAGAAACAATACTTATGTTGCCAGAATAACCAGCAACATTTATAAAAAAAGGTGTTCATTTATAACTGAACACCTTTTTATCCTAATGCTTTAGCAAATCTATTTCCTGCTGAAAAACCCTAATTTAGTCGTTTTAGTAGCCTGGCTGTTTTTTTGATTTTTTATATCAGGTGAGTTTACAGGACTGCCTAATAAAAACGAAAAATCGGTACCAAATTTTGATTGTGCTACGCCATGGCATCCCTGACAACCACCCATGCTTATCTGGTTATTATTTCTATACAAAATATTAGGTTGTTGATTATGGGGCTTACCAATACCACTTCCTCTAAAATTAGCTAAAGTTGAATCGGACTCAACGGCTGCATTGGCTAGGAAAAAATTGGGCGCAGTGGTATTATTACTAGGTACTGCCTGCACTCCTACTAACCTGTAATTAAGCCAAACTGAACCGCTGTTTTTCATTTTCAATAAGCTATGTGCATACTGCGTAGATTTTGCAATAACAGGGTCTATAGTATGCAAGCGGGGAAATGGCGATTGAACAGTTCCTGTTTCAATGCCACTTTTCAATAACACGTAACCTAAACTATCTTTATCTATATTGATATTTTCCCAGGTAGCAAATACAAAATCTTCATTGTTTTTGGTTTTGTGTATAATATGTAAAGCGATGAGCAAATAGGTTTTATTGGTATAATACACCACTTTAGCATTCTTTGGATCTGGCAAAAACACAACTACTTTACGGGTGAGAAATTTGCTGGCATCATCATTAGCTGTTTTTTCGCGCCAAGCTGATTTTACTTCCATGGCACCAATAATGGTTTTTCCATTTACTATAGCACCACCGCAAGGCAGATTAACAACTGTGGTATCAATACAATCACATGAATTAGGGGTACCCAGGCTATCATAAGCTTTATATTTGTTTAAGGTTTTTGTTGTTTTGGCAATGGCTGCCTGTAGCTTAGCCTGTTTCGGAAAACGCTTGTAAATATATTCATACTCATCGCGGTTAACTTTAGCCTGGTACAATAGCATTTTAGAGCGGCTACCGGGAGCCTGATTTGGTTTTACAAAAGCATACATATCGCATGAGCCAATTTCATTGTTCTCATCCAATACATCAAATAAATTTAAACTGTCGCCTGTGTTTAATGGCTTAAGTGTAATTCCATAATTAACGTGTGGGGCATTATCAAATGGCAACATAGTATCATTAAAAGGGCTCAACTCTGCGCGGTGTGCAAAGGTTTCCCATACCACTAAATTAGGGTATGCTCCGCTGCTTGAATAATTCCAATTGGAGTCTGGCTTATCGCGTAATTTACTGGTGGCATAGGACGACTTCCAATTTAAAGCAAAAAACTCATTCCAGGCAAAAGAGGCTAGATTATAGCTATTGGTATTACTGTCTGGGCCAATATCTTTGGGTGGTGTTGGTGAAAAACTAATGTAAAAATTAGTGTCTCCATTTGTAGCAATTGTAGAGGGGGCATTTTTCTTATCCCATGTTGTGCTCAACGTAATGGTTAAAGCAACCAAAACGAAAACAGCCATAATCATCTTCTTTTTCATAAATTTTAATTGGTATTTTAGTGTACAACAAATGTAAAAACTAACCACAAGAAGCAACAGAGCATAAATACTTGTTTTATGTATCAGGTATTTATACGGGGGTATCTTTCAAAAAACACTATTGAGAATACGTTTTTTCAGATAAATTGTATATTACTTTTAGTATTTAAACAAATACAACAATTCGTTATATAGTATGTAGGTAAGGATAATCCGTTAAAAAAACACCTTAATTATGCACATGAAGGGGGTATTTGACAAAAAGTAAACGGAGAAGAATTAATGGCAAATGGGAATATAAAATGAAATTTTTTGCCAACTAGCAAAATTACTTTTTCATCAACTTATCTAACTTTTGAAAATCATCTGCGAAAAATGTTTCAAATGATATTTTGTGAAATTTTAAAATTCTGTACAAAGATAAAATAGTTAAGTTAGAGCCTTTTTCGTATTTACCATACTGTGCTCTGGGAATTTCAGCATCGTATGCAAAGGTTTCCTGACTGCTATACCCTTTTGCAATACGCAATTGTCTGATACGTTCTCCTAGTAATTGATATAACAATTCTATTTCTTGTTCTTTCACTTATGCAAATAAGTTTTTGCTCTGCCTAAAAATTACCTTATTAAAATAGGAATTTATAAGTAGATTAAATTGGTATTGCATTTAATCAAAACGGGAAAATGGCAATAAATAGAAATAAGTGAGCTATATAAGCAGATGTATATTCATTTATATAAATGGTTTTGAATGCATGTTTAAGCATTCTCTCACATAACTAACGAATTTAGATTAAGTATCGTTTTTCAATTACGTTTCTATGGTGTATTTCGTGGCCTAATAACATATAGGAAATGCTTCGAGGACTGGCCGGCCTGTTATTGGCTGAACCCATTTTATCCCAAGATGTGGTTGGTAATGATTTTAATAGCTCAATGGTGGCTCCTCTCACCATAGAAAATTCACGTACCAAATCCATTATTTTTCTTTTATCGGCCATGCTGTTTTCTGCATAAATATTTTCATCAAAACCCAATAAAGCTACTTCCGGTTGGCGGGCAATAGCCAAAATACGGTACTGGAAAATACGCTCACAATCTATAATATGTTGAAATACTTCTTTAATTGTCCATTTGGTAGGTTCGTATTTATAAAGCAGGGTTTCTTCGTCTAAGCTGGTTAATAAATCAATAGTATCCATGCTTTCTTTATATAATTCGGTATATAAATCGTCTGATTTTACTAGGTTAACGTATTGGGCAATGTATGGGTGGAATAATGATAAATCGGGTTTTGCTATATTCATTTTGTGTAAATAAAAAGGCAAAACTAAATGAAATTTCTGAATGTTTAATTTTGATTATTTAATTTTCCATGGCTTATTGACTGCTAAGCTTTTGGCTTGCAAACACGGGGATTTCCGAAAATATGCTTCGTGCTATTAAATAAAATGAGCTATTAAGCTAATAGCCAATGCTTAAAAGTACCTTTTAAATTTAAAAAATAAAACTAAAAACATTTTGCAGTTCAATTAATTACAATTATAATTGCGGGCTTTTTTAAGCGAAAGGAGATCAAATAAATTGACAGAAACAACAAAAAACAAAACAACAAATTTACCAGATTTTGACTGGAACATGGACAACGCAGGCTTTGGCGATTACAACCAAAACGAGCGTGAACAAATGGCATCGGCTTATGAAAAAACCTTATCTGCCATTACAGAAAAAGAAATTGTAAAAGGTACAGTAGTAGGTTTTACAGAAAAAGAAGTAGTATTAAACATCGGTTTCAAATCAGATGGTTTAATTGCTCGCACTGAATTCAGAGACACACCGGATTTAAAAGTTGGTGATGTTGTTGAGGTGCTTTTAGAAACTAAAGAAGATGCTTTAGGCCAATTAATATTGAGCCGTAAAAAAGCAGTGAGCGAACGCGCTTGGGAAAACATTATGCGTGCTCATGAAAATGACGAAATTGTTAATGGTTACGTTAAATCTCGTACCAAAGGTGGTTTAGTGGTTGATGTATTAGGTATGGATACTTTCTTACCTGGTTCACAAATCGATACTAAACCTATAAAAGATTACGATATATATGTGGGTCAAACTATGCCATTTAAAGTGGTTAAAGTGAATAACGTATTTAAAAACGTTGTTATCTCACATAAAGTGTTAATCGAAGAGGATATTGAAGCTCAAAAATCTGACATCTTATCTAGATTAGAAAAAGGCCAAGTATTAGAAGGTACTGTTAAAAACATGACTTCATTTGGTGTGTTTATTGATTTAGGTGGTGTTGATGGTTTATTACATATTACTGATATTTCTTGGGGCCGCGTAAATCACCCTGAAGAAGTATTACAGTTAGATCAAAAAATTAACGTAGTAGTTGTTGATTTTGATGATGAGAAAAAACGTATTTCATTAGGTTTAAAACAATTACAAGCTCACCCTTGGGATAGTTTAAACACTGAGTTAGTTGTAGGTGGTAAAGTAAAAGGTAAAATTGTAAATATTGCTGATTACGGTGCTTTCTTAGAAATAGCTCCTGGTGTTGAAGGTTTAATTCACGTAAGTGAAATGAGCTGGAGCCAACATTTACGTAACCC